>UQOJ01000009.1 GCA_900542635.1 uncultured Collinsella sp. | reverse complement strand
GGCGGCATCCTTGCCCAGGCCGTTCAGGATGACGCGCAGGGGCTCCTTGCGGGCCTTGTTGGCGTTGCGGACGATGCCGATCGCGCCCTCAGCGGCGGCGAAGGACTCGTGACCGGCGAGGAAGGCAAAGCACTTCGACTCGTCGGACAGCAGCATCGCACCGAGGTTGCCGTGGCCCAGACCGACCTTGCGGTCCTCGGCGACGGAGCCGGGAACGGTGAAGGCCTGGATGCCCTCGCCGATGATGGCAGCAGCCTCAGAAGCGGACTTGGCGCCACGCTTGACAGCGAGAGCGCAGCCGAGGGTGTAGGCCCACTCAGCGTTCTGGAAGGCGATGGACTGGGTGTTGTTGACGATCTCACGCGGGTTGAAGCCCTTGTCGGTGCAGATCTGCAGAGCTTCCTCGAGGGAGGCGATGCCGTTGTCGGCGAGGCACTTGTTGATCTTGTCAGCGCGGCGCTCGTAACCTTCGAACGTAACAGTCATAGTTATTTCCCTCCCTTTCTACTCGTGAACCGGGAACACGCTGGCGACGGAGTGAGTCTCCTCGTCAGTGCGCGGGTCGATGTACTTGGCAGCGTTCTCCCACTGACCATAGTGGCCCATAGCGCCAGCGATGGCCTCCTCGGGGGTCTTGCCGGCCTTGACGGCGTCGGTGAACTTACCGAGGTTCAGGAACTCGAATGCGATGATCTCGTTCTTGTCGTTGAGAGCCATGCGGGTGACGTAGCCCTGAGCGAGCTCGAGGTAACGAGCGCCCTTGGCCTTGGTGCCGAACATGGTGCCGACCTGAGAGCGAAGGCCCTTGCCGAGGTCGTCGAGGGAGGCGCCCACGGGCAGGCCGCCCTCGGAGAACGCGGTCTGGCTGCGGCCGTAAACGATCTGCAGGAAGATCTCGCGCATAGCAACGTTGATGGCGTCGCAGACGAGGTCGGTGTTGAGGGCCTCGAGGATGGTCTTACCGGGAAGAATCTCGGAAGCCATGGCGGCAGAGTGGGTCATGCCCGAGCAGCCGATGGTCTCAACGAGGGCCTCCTCGATGATGCCGTCCTTGACGTTCAGCGTGAGCTTGCAGGCGCCCTGCTGAGGTGCGCACCAACCCACACCGTGCGTAAGACCGGAGATGTCGGAAATCTCCTTAGCCTGGACCCACTTGCCCTCCTCGGGGATGGGTGCGGGGCCGTGGTATGCACCCTTGGCAACGGGGCACATGTTCTCCACTTCCTGTGAGTACTGCATGCCTCTCCTCTCTATCGTGTTGGCGTCCCGTCTGGGGGTCGTGGCTGGCGATTGCCGGGCGACCCTTCGAAAGGGACATGACATGCAGCCCCTATAATACCGCGAAATGCACGGAATATTCGGCGAACGGCTCAGTTTTCGTAGCGAGAAGTCCGGAAGTTTTAATTGAAACGGTTTAACGCTATGTTCTGTGGTCGCGAACTTCCGTAGAGGGGGTCAGTCTTGGGCAAGCTTTTGGTCGGCTCTTGTAAGTGTTGCAGGGGTTGACCTGTTGCAACGGTGCCGTTCGCCGCCTGTTTATTGCCTTTGGCCGCGCGAGTGTATTGTTTTGCGTGAATGTTTTGATGGCACGCTTCAATCGTGCTGTATTGGATGGCAAGCAGATCCCGGCGAAGGGAGCGCCATGCAGCGCGTTTGGAGAACGGTTACCGGCTTTTACCATGTCTGTGCCCGCGGTACGGGCAAGCAGCTCATCTTTGAGGGCGATGAAGACCGGTGGGAGTTTTTGGAACTGATGCGCGACTGCTGCCGGGAGGAGGGTGTGACGGTTATCGCCTGGTGCCTTATGGGCAATCACGTGCATTTGGTGCTTGCAGATTACGAGGACAGGATGAGCGCGGCAATGCACCGGCTGCTTTTGACGTACGCGCGGCGGTTCAATAAACGCACGGGGCGCACAGGCCATCTGTTCCAGAACCGTTTTGACCGGCGATCGCTCGATACCGACTGGCAGGTGATGGAGGCTATTCGCTCCGTACACGCCGGTCCACAGGAGGCGGGCGTTAGCCTAATCGAGCGTTATCCCTGGAGCAGCTTTGCGGAGCATTTGCGCGCTTACGACGGTGACGCGGCTGATGTCGCGAGGGGATTTTCTGATCCTTCTTGCGTGCTTGAGCTTTTTGTTTCTGCCGAGGGCTTTATTGCCTATTCGCTTTCGACGCCCGACGGCAGCGAGCCAGCGCTGTGCGATATGAAAGAGACAGAGTGGGAACGCCACGCCTTTGCCGACAAGTTGGCGAAGCGCCTCGGGGTTCCGCTCAACGGGGTTAAAACTGCACCGCCGGCGCAGCGCGATACCGTTATTGTTGGATTGAACAATGCCGGTTTTACGGTGCGTCAGATTGAGCGGTATACCGGGATTGGCAAAAGTACCGTCTCTCGTATCGTGCGCGCTTATGCGCGGGTGAAAGCACAGACTGAGCTCTCAGAATAGAAAATGGCCGAACCACTCTTGTCAAGCGATTCGGCCAACAAAAATCTTAAGATTTGGGACAAATACTACTGATTATTTTTGTCCCGTGAGCATGCCGTCGAGGGTGCGCCAGGCGAGCTCGGCGCATTTGACGCGGGCGGGCATGTGCGAGATGTCCTGGAGCTGGGCGGCTTCGTCCAGGTCTTCCAGGTCCTCCTCGGAGAGCTTCTCGCCGCGGATCATAGCGAGGAAGAGTCCCGCCAAGCGACGTGCCTCCTCGACGGTCTCGCCGGTGATGAGGTCGGCCATGATGTCGGCGCTGGCCTGACTGATGGCGCAGCCGTGGCCGGTAAAGGAGGCCTCCTCGATCACGCCGTTCTCGACGCGCAGCTGCAAGGTGAGCTCGTCGCCGCAGCTGGGGTTGATGCCGTCGTGCTCATGCGTGGGAGCATCCATCTCGTACTTATAGTCGGGGTGCGAGTTGTGCTCCATAAATGTGGTGGAGGTGTACAGATTACCCATTGAACGTGCTCCAAACGTGATGCAGGCCGGCGATGAACTTGTCGATGTCGGCCTTGTCGTTGTAGAAGGCCACGCTGGCGCGGCAGCAGGCAAGGTTCTCGACGCCCAGCCAGGTGAGCAGCGGCTGCGCGCAGTGGTGGCCGGCGCGTATGCAGACGCCGTCCATGTCCATGATGCTCGCGACGTCGTGCGGGTGGATGCCCTTGACGTTAAAGCTCACAACGCCGTGGTGGTTGTCCCAATAGATGGAGCCGATGATCTGGACAAAGTCGAGCTGCATGAGCTCGCCCATCAGATAGTGGACGAGTGCCTGCTCGCGTGCCTGGATGTTCTCGTAACCCACGGTGTTGACCAGGTAGTCGAGTGCCGCACCCGTGGCGAAGATGCCGGCGGCGTCCTGCGTGCCGGCCTCGAATTTCTCGGGAACGGGCGCCCAGACGGCGTCCTGCTCGGTGACCGAATCGATCATCTCACCGCCGGTAAGCACTGGCGGCATGGCGTTGAGCAGGTCCATCTTGCCCCACAGCACGCCGATGCCCATGGGGCCCATGGCCTTGTGCGCGCTAAAGGCAAAGAAGTCGGCGCCCAGGTCGGCCACATCGACCGGCATGTGCGGCAGCGACTGCGCGCCGTCGACGACCAGATAGCCGCCGTACTTGTGCACGAGCTTGCCGAGGTTCTTGACCGGGTTCTCGACTCCTAGCACGTTGGAGACCTGACCCACGGCCAGGATCTTGGTCTTGGGTCCCACCTTGGCCAGAACCTCCTCGGTGGTGAGCTGGCCGGTCTTGGTGGGATAGAGGTAGACGAGCTTGGCGCCGGTCTCGCGGCAGACCTGCTGCCACGGAATCAGGTTGGAGTGGTGCTCCATGATGGTGATGACGACCTCGTCACCGGGCTCGAGCACCGTGGGTGCAAAGCTCTTGGCGACCAGGTTGAGCGACTCGCTCGTGTTGCGGGTGAAGACGACCTCGTTGGCCTGTGAGGCACCGATGAGGTCGGCGATCTGCTGGCGGACTTTCGCGATGGCGTCGGTGGCCTCGACGGACAGCGAGTACAGGCCACGCAGGGGGTTGGCGTTCATGCGCTGATAGAAGTCGCGCTCGGCGTCGAGCACGCAGGCAGGGCGCTGCGCGGTGGCGGCACTATCGAGGAAGGCGATCTCGGGGTGTTGCTGGAACAGCGGGAACTGTGCCTTGTAGGGATTGGCCTCGATGTCGACGGTAGGCCAGCCGCGCGAGGCCTCGTCGCTGGCGTCGAGCTCCATAGGCTCCGGTGCGGTACAGGTATCGCATTTAACGTGCTCGGTGTCGATCATGCGAGCTCCTCTTCAAAGTTGTCGATCAGGTTGTTGCCCAGGCGGACGACGGCGGCGCGGGTGCGCTCGTCGGTGGCGGAAAGCGCGGCGTCCTCCAGCTTGGCACGGACGAACAGGTCCTCGGCGGCGTTTTGGTCAAGGCCGCGGCAGGCGAGGTAGAACAGCTGCTCGTCGCGGACGTGGCCGATGGTGGCTCCGTGGTTGCCGGCGACGTCGTCCTCGTCGCACAGGATGACGGGGACGGTCTTGTTGTCGACCCCCTTGTTGGCCAAAAGCACCGTCTCGCGCTCGGTGCCGGTTGCACCCTTGCAGCCGTGCACGAGGTCGATGGTGCCGCGGTAGACCTTCTTGGACGTGCCGGTCAGCACGCCGTTGGCGTCGATCTCGCACTCGGTCTTGCGACCGCGGTGGCGCAGCTCGTAGTTAAAGTCGCGCACCTGCTCTCGGGCGCCCAGGTAGTCAGTATCGATGGTGACCTTGGCGGTATCGCCCAACAGGTCGCCGGCGAGGCCGGTGGCGCTGGCACCGGCACCCAGGACGGTGTGCTGCACGTTGACGCGCGCGCCCTCGTCCAGGAACAGGCCGGTGTCGTCGAGCGCGATCCAGCTATCGTCGAGCGTCTGCGTGCAGGTCACGTTGACGGTGGCGTACTCGTGGGCGCACACGCGTAGCACGGAGCCCACGACACCCTCGCCGGTAACGGGGGAGTCTAGGGCAATATGTAGATCGAGCGTCGACTGGGGACGGGCGACGACGTCGATGGCGGCGATGGCCGCGGCGGCATCGACAGCGCTCACGCGCACGGTAACCGTGGCGTGCTTGTATGCGGGCACATCGATGACGATGCGCTTGGTAGCGTGGTCGGCCAGGTAGGTGTAGGCAGCCTCGCCCATGCCAGTCTCGAAGGCCTCGGCAGGGGAGAGCTCCTCCTCGAGCTTGATGGCGCCGGCCTGGTAGACGGAGGTCGCAGGCACGTCGAGCTCGGTCTCGGGCGTGATACGGGCGCGGTCGGCGGCATCGCCGGGGGCGGAGGCGCGGCGCTCGGGGAAACGCTCGGCCATAGCGTCCATGGCGGCTTCAAACGCGTCTGCCACGCCGGTAAACTGCTCGTCCAAGCCCTCGACCTCAACGGCCTCGGTGGGAGCGGCGGCAAGCTCGTCAGAGAGCTCGAGCTTGGTCTGGTTCATCTTGAGCCAACCCCAAGTGGCAGCCGGCATCGCATTAACCTGCTCAAGGATGGTAGCAGCGGTGTTGGTGGTCTGTTTCATTATCCGATCGCTCCTTCCATCTCGAGCTTGATCAGGTTGTTCATCTCGACGGCGTACTCCAGCGGCAGCTCCTTGGAGACCGGGTTGGCAAAGCCGTTGACGATCATGGTACGGGCCTCTTCCTCCGAGATACCGCGGCTCATCAGGTAGAACACCTTATCGTCGCCGATGCGGCCGATGGTGGCCTCGTGGCCGATGTCGACGTTCTTGGCGCGGATGTCCATGGCGGGGATGGTGTCGGAGCGGCTCTGGTCGTCGAGCATGAGCGACTGGCAGCTCACGGTTGCCTTGGAGCCCTCGGCCTTAGGCGTGGCCACGATGGAGCTGCGGAACGTCTGGATGCCGCCGCTCTTGGAGATGCCCTTGGTCTCGACGGTTGCCGAGGTGTCGGGCGCGTTGAGCACGACCTTGCAGCCGGTGTCGAGGTTCTGACCGGCGCCGGCAAAGGTGATGCCGGTAAAGCTCGAGCGGGCGCGGCGACCGTTGAGCACGCTCATGGGGTAGAGGTAGCCCACGTGGCTGCCGAAGGAGCCGCTGATCCACTCGATGTCGCCGTCCTCGTCCACGCGCGCACGCTTGGTGTTGAGGTTGTACATGTTCTTGGACCAGTTCTCGATGGTCGAGTAGCGCAGGTGCGCACGCTTGCCTACAAAGAGCTCCACAGCGCCGGCGTGGAGGTTGGCCACGTTGTACTTGGGTGCGGAGCAGCCCTCGATAAAGTGCAGGTCGGCGTCGTCCTCGACGATGATGAGCGTGTGCTCAAACTGACCGGCGCCCTTGGCGTTAAGACGGAAGTAGCTCTGCAGCGGAAAATCGAGCTTGGTGCCCTTGGGCACGTAGACAAACGAGCCGCCCGACCACACGGCGCCGTGCAGGGCCGCAAACTTGTGGTCGGTGGGCGGGATGAGCGTCATAAACTTCTCGTGGATGAGCGGCTCCCACTGCGGGTCGTGCAGGGCCTCCTCGATGCCAGAGTAGACGATGCCCATCTTGGACGCGGTGTCCTGCATGTTGTGGTAGACCAGCTCAGAGTCGTACTGCGCGCCGACGCCCGCCAGGTAGCTGCGCTCGGCCTCGGGGATGCCCAGGCGCTCAAAGGTGTTTTTGATGTCGTCGGGCACCGACTCCCAGTCGTGCTTTTGGTCGGTGTTGGGCTTGACGTAGGTGACGATGTTGTCCATGTCCAGGCCCTCGATGGAGGGGCCCCACGTCGGGTCGGGAAAACGGTTGAAGATCTCGAGGGACTTTAAGCGCAGGTCGAGCATCCACTGCGGCTCGTCCTTTTTGGCGCTAATCTCGCGCACGATGTCGGGCGTGATGCCGGCGTCGAGGCGCTCGAATCCCTCCTCGCCATAGGTGAAGTCGTAGAGGCTGCGGTCGATGTCCGCGACCTCGGTGCGGTTCTTGGTCATTGCGTCGCCCCTTTACGCCTGCTGCTCGGCAGCGGCGGCCTCGGCCTGGGCGCGCTGCTCGGCGGCCTCGCGCTCGAAGGTCTCAAAACCGTTCTTGTCGATCCAGGGGATGAGCGAGGCGTCGTCCTCGCGCACGATGTGACCCTTGACCATAACGTGGACGCGGTCGACATCCAGGTGCTCCAAGATGCGCGTGTTGTGTGTGATGATGAGCATGGAGCCGTCGCAGCTCTTGCGGTAGGCGTCCATGCCGTGGCTGACGGTGGACAGGGCGTCGACGTCTAGGCCCGAGTCGGTCTCGTCGAGGATGGCGAGCTTGGGCTGCAGCAACAGGAGCTGGAGCATCTCGACCTTCTTCTTCTCGCCGCCCGAGAAGCCCACGCCCAGCTCGCGGTTGAGGTAGGCGGTATCCATGTTGAGCTCTGCCGCGAGCTCCTTGACGCGACGGCGGAACTCCTTGCCCTTCATCTCCAGGCCGGGGCGGCCGGCGATGCTGGCGCGCAAAAAGCTCGACAGCGGCACGCCCGGAATCTCGACCGGGGCCTGGAAGCTCAGGAACAGGCCGGCGCGCGAGCGCTTGTCGGTGGTGAGCTCAGTGATGTCCTGGCCGTCAAAGACGATGCGGCCGTCGTTGACCGTGTAAACGGGGTCGCCCATGACCAGGTGGCCGAGGGTGGACTTGCCGGCGCCGTTGGGTCCCATCAGAACGTGGGTCTCGCCGGCGGCGACGTTGAGGTTGACGTTGTGGAGGATGGTCTTCTCGTCCACGGAGGCGGTCAGACCTTCGATGGAAAGCAGCGGATTTGCGCTCATGCTGTCCCTCTCTGTATATGGTGTACTCATAGGTGTACTAAACCCTAGGAATCTTCTCGGAATAAAGTTACTATGGGTTCGGCGTTAGTCAAGGGAAAACCCGACTAATCCACTCGACTTTTTAGATGTGGGACATAATAATCAGGTTTGTTTGCCCCGCGTGCATAGGATTTGGGACTAACAAGCCTGATTTTGTCCCAGGAACAACGGGAGGGTAGGTATGCTCATTTCTTCTAAGGGCCGCTATGCCCTCCGGCTAATGATCTATATCGCGGCGCTGGGCGACGCCGAGGGCAAGATTGCCCTGCGCGAGGTTGCCGACCGCGAGCATATCTCGCAAAAGTATCTGGAGCAGCTGGTTCGTCCGCTTATGAAGGCGGGCCTGCTTAAGAGCGTGCGCGGCAAGGGCGGCGGCTACATGATGGCCAAGGATCCAGCCGAGGTGCGTGCCGGCGACATCCTGCGCGCCGTCGAGGGCAGCACGGCGCCCGTGGCGTGCGACGGCATCGACAACAGCTGCACCCGCAGCGATTTGTGCTCGACCGTCAAGTTCTGGCGCGGTCTGGACGACGTGATCGAAAAGTACGTCGATGGCGTGACGTTGGCCGACCTGGCCGCCGTCCCTGAGATCAACTTTGACATTAAGCTGTAAGGGCTGCAAATGACATCTCTCGACAAGGTGTACAAGCAAATCGAAGTTTTTGCTCGGGAATGTGACGCCGAGAAGGTCGTGTTGTTTGGTTCTCGTGCTCGAGGCGACAACTTGCCCAAGAGCGATATTGACATCGCCGTAGCAGGTTGCCGGGATTTCGGCCGTTTCTCATATTTGATCGAGGAACATCTTGATACTCTTTTAGATGTAGATGTCGTCAATCTCGACGAGTCCCTATCGCAGCAATTGCTCGATGAGATTGCCAGGGATGGTGTGATTCTGTATGAAAAAATATGAGAACTTTGTTAGCGCCTTGGCGAATCTTGAGGATGCGCCCAATCAGGATCTCAACAATGATTTTGTTCAGAGTGGATTGATTAATAAGTTCAATCTTCAATTTGAACTGAGCTGGAAGCTCCTTAAGCGTCTGCTCGAGTATGAGGGCGCCACGCTTGCCGCGTCGGGGTCTCCTCGTGCCATCTTGAAGGAGTCCTACCGATTCTACGACTTTATTGATGAGGCAGCCTGGCTGGATATGCTCAGAGACCGCAATACGAACGTCCATATCTACGACAACAAGCTCGCTCAAGATTTGATTCAGCGCATCTTGAACGTCTATATTCCCGCTTTCTGTCAGTTGAGAGACGGGCTGACGAAACGTTACGGCGAGCTTCTGTTGGCACCCGACGACCAGTTTGTCTAATTCCTTAAGATTTCGCGGAGGGTTGTTGCCGTTTACCGAGGGGTTGTTGTGTAACAACGGGCGAGCTGCAATACTTATTTCTATCTTTGCAAACTGCACTTTAACTACACCAATGCAGGGAGGATCTTATGCAGCCCAAGCATTCTGCTATTGTCGCGGGCCTGACGCTGGCGCTTTCGTTTGGCGCCGTTACCGCACCCGCACCCGCTGCCGCCGAGGAGCCCACACCGGGCGTTGCCTCGGATGCCACCGATATCGATAAGGGTCTCTATACCCAGCAGTCCTTCTCGGGCGTGCTGAGGTCGGTCCAGGGCGTTTCGTTTGTTAACGTGACCCCCGAGATGAAGTACTTTACCAAGTACGAGAGCCATGGCAACTATAACCAGGGCTTTTCGTATGGCGACGGCTATAACGCGCTGGGTTATTACCAGTTCGACCGTCGATGGTCGCTCATTCCGTTTATGAAGCAGGCCTACAACTACAACCCCGAAAAATACAGCATGCTCAAGGATGCGATTGATCGCGGCAGCGAGATTTCCAACACGAGCAATGCCATGTACGAGAACGGCCAGCTCACCGAGTTGGGCCGTATTGCGCAGGAGGCTTTCCAAGGTGCTTATAACACCGACCCTGTTGAGTTCTCGGCTCTGCAGGATGCGTATGCGTACAACTCGTACTATGCGGTGACCGAGGCGTGGCTCAAGAGCGGCCTGGGCATTGATATTTCGGGCCGTGCCGATTGCGTTAAGGGCATGGTGTGGAGCATTACCAACATGTGCGGCACCGGTGGTTGCAGGGACTTCTTCCGTTGGGCAAACCTTTCTAACAGTATGACTGATCGCGAGTTTGTGACGGCGCTTTCCAACAGTGTGGTCAATAACGTGGCGACCAAGTATTCGAGCCAGCCCCAGTATCATGAGGGCTGGAAGAACCGCTACCGCAACGAGCTGAAGGACTGTTTGGTTTATATCGCCGAGGACGAGGCCGCTGCCGCTGCGACGCCCGTGCAGCCCGAACCTACGCCGGCGCCCTCGCCGACGCCTGATTCGAATGACGACTCGAGCGACGATGCCAACGATGACAGGATGGATGCGCCCTCGACCGGTGCTGACGGTGATGGCTCTGCTGGTGGCACTACCAACAACGGCTCTACCTCGAACGGCTCCGATTCAAACGGCTCTGCTGCGGGCGATTCGTCTTCAAGCTCTGCCGGCAATACGGACAGCGACGCTTCTGGTTCGACCGGCGCTGGCACCTCTAACTCATCCACCGGCTCGAGCGATTCGTCCGTTGGCACCGGCTCTAACAACGGCTCCGGCTCTGACGCAACCCCTGGTTCTGATGCTTCCAAGGATGACTCGAATAAGGCGCCGGACGTTCCCGTTGTTTCGCCGGACAAGAAGCCTTCTTTCTCCGAGCAGCTTGGTTCTACGCTGGGCTCTTCGCTGATGGCTGGCGTCAATAACGGCTCGACCCAGAACAAGGGCAACTCTGATCAGGTTTCCACGGAAAAGATCGAAGCCGCAAAGGGCGACTCCAAGGACGAGGCTTCCGAGAAGACCGAATCCGATAAGGGTTCTAGCTCTGAGGAGAAGAGCGACAAGTCCGAACAGAAGAAGGGCGAGGATAAGAAGTCTGAATCTGAGGAGAAGGACAAGAGCAAGGCCGGGGGCGAAAAGAAACAGTCCGAAGACGACGACAAGAGCGGTGCTGACAACCAGGTCCAGGAGCAAAATGACTCCAAAACGGTGACCACCACGACCACGACGACTACAACGACTAAGTCCTCGGGCGGCAACATGCCCAAGACGGGCGACCTTATCGTTATGGCGAGCCTTGCCAGCGCGAGCTTGGCCACGCTGGGCGCTACGTCCATCGTGAGTGGTAAGCATAAGCTCGATCAGCAGAAGAAAGCTTCTGGAGAGGACGACTCTGAGGAGTAGGCTCTCAGTTGCCAGATAACTAAATAGTCGGGTCGGGGCCCGGTGCGAATGCATCGGGCCCCGTTTTGTTGTGCAACGATTAGTTGTGCCCCCTCACACCTCTTGTTGCTACCGTTGCCCGATATGATCGCACGGCGACATTGGTACGCGCGAGGCGGTCATTACAATTGGCATTGTGTTGCGATTTAGGGGGAACGTTTTGGTGTCTGAACAGGCAAATAATGGTTGTGCTGCCGGCTCTGGCGTGCGTTTGATCGGCTGTGCCGACGATGCGACTTTGCCCATTGGCATGCACGACTATGCGGAGGCTCTTGGTTGCTGCATGCTGGTCGACAAGACCATGTTTATTGCCGATGTGTTGGACTGCGACGCGTCCGTTGTGGCGTGCTGTCGACCCGAGGGTTTTGGCAAGAGCATGAATTTGTCGATGCTCAGGGCTTTTCTGGAGCGTCCAGCGGTCGGTCGCGCCGGTCGGATCTCGTTTGCCGATGCTCAGATTTGGGATGCGGACGGCGGGCGCTATCGGGAAGAGTATGCTTGTTATCCGGTGATATCGCTGGACTTTTCTGGCGCTGCGAGGCGTGGCGCCGCTATTGCCAGCGTCGTGCGCGATGCCCTTTCGGGCGAGTGCGCTCGCTTGTTGGCGCTCTTGGAGGCTCCTGATTTAGCTCGAGATAAGGTGCGTCACATCGAACGCGTCGCGCGTGATGTGGCGAGCGCGGACGAGGTTGACTCGGTGCTCGGTGTGCTCATTGAGCTGCTGGAGATTGCCTGCGATGAGCAGGTTGTATTGCTCGTTGATGGGTACGATGCGGCGTGGTCTCGCCGTGCGAGCGCGAGGAACGCTTCCGACGCCGATCCGGCAGAACTACTTGACCGTGCGCTGTTTGACGCCATTGCCACTGCGCGCGATTCGTTGCGGCTGACGTGTCTGATGGGGGAGTGTTCCGGTCCCGCCGAAGCGGCGCTTTCTTCGCGCGGCTGCTCGTATTGTCTGACGACGCCGCTGTCGGCGTGGTGTGACCGTTGGTTCGGTTTTTCGGATGCCGAGGTCGAGGCTCTGTTGAATCATGCTGGGCGCGAGGAATACCTGGATGATGCGCGTGAATGGCTCGAGGGATATCGGTTTGGCAGGGCCTATTGCTCGAGTCCAGAGCGTGTGATCGGTTTTCTGGGCCGAGGCTGCACGGCGCCTGTGCGTGCCGATCTGTATGGATATGCCGATTGTCTGAGTAGGGTAGTTGCCGGGTGGAATCTCGACCGCCTTTCGGTCTTGTTTGATTTGCTCGAGGCCCATGGGTGCGCTGAGGTCCCGCTTTGTTTGGGCACTGCAGAGCCAGATGTCTCGCCTGACGATGGCATGTGGACAGCGCTGTATCTGTCCGGTTTTCTCACGACGGATATGACTGAGGAGCCGGAGCATGGCGATCGCCTCCGTGCTTTGCGATTGCCCAATAACGAGCTTCGCCAGACCTTGCGTCTAGTGATTATTGAGTGGTTTGAGTGTGCTGCAGAAGACATTCGAGACGTCGATGCGTTTCGCGACGGGCTGTGCCATGGGAACGAGGATACCGTGAGGCGGGCGCTAAGCCGCATCTTAGGAGATGCGGGAATCGGTGCGACCGACCCAGATGCGCCACTGCCATATCATCTGCTCTTGCAGGGGCTCTGCTTTGGCTTGCCGGGCTATGCCAATCCTGCCTCGAGGCGAAAGTGTGGCGCGGGTCGCTGCGACATCCAGGTTTTTCCTACGGGCGCCGTGTTCGACATAGCCGATACGATCGGTATGCTCGATGAACGTCCGCTGATAACGATCAACATGATGTATGACCCCGGTGTGGATGCGCTGGGCCTGGAATTGCTGGCCGTGCAGGCGCTGCTCGACATAGAGCGCGACGGCATCGACGAAATCCGTGTGCCGCGACCCGGCGTGGGTCGCATGCGCTGGGGGTTCGGTTTTGATGGGCAGCGTGCGTCCGTGGTGTGCCAACGTCTGTAGCGGCGGGCGAAAGCCCTTTACTGTTCCGCGTCCTTCATGGGCGGCATGGGCTTCCAGTTGGGATCCTTGATGATCTTGCGGGCGTCTTTCATGCCACGGCGCAGCGCCGGAATACCGGTCTTAAAGCACTTATCGACCGCAGCCAGGCGAATGAATTCCTTGCAGAAGGTCGCGGCATTGCCCAGGCGGAACAGCATGGGGTGGTAGTCACCGTAGATCTGCATATAGCGAGCGAGGAAGCCTCGGTTGCGCATGATGTAGTAGCGGTTGGTGTCGCTCGTAGAGTTGAGCTGGCGCTTGCCGGCGATATCCCAGTTAGAGACAGCGCGGGCACGCTTGAGCACCACGTCGGCAACAACGGCGGCGGGGAAGTGCTGGCTGGCCACGTAGCCGTAGCAGGCATCGTCGCCGTAGATGAAGAATCGCGCATCCGGCAGGCCGATCTTGTCGACCACGCGGCGCGAGAACAGGCCGCCTTCAAAGCACAACTGGTTCATGGCGCGGTAGCCCTTGGGGCCCAGGTCCCACTTAGCGATGGGGTTGGGGATACCAAGCGAAAGGATGAGCTGGTACTGCCAAAAGAAGGCGCCGCCGTCAAAGTCCAGGCGCGAACCCTGGATGACATCGTAGCGGTCGGTCCACTTGGCAAGACGCTCGATGCCTTCGGGGATGACGAGCACGTCGTCGTCCATCACCCAGAACCACTGGGCTCCCAGGTCGTAGGCGCATTTGGTGCCGGCGGAGAAGCCACCTGCACCGCCGCCGTTTTCGAGCTGTGGTGCGTAGATGACGCGGTCGGTGCCGCCCTTCGCGTCGGGCTGTTCGATGTCGGTGCCCCACAGGTTGGCCAGGCGCTCGTTGAATGCGGTGCACATGGCCTCGGTCTCACGCGAATTCTCGTTATCGACGATCACGATGCGCCAGGGCGCTGCCGTAAGCTCGGTCATGGAGTCGAACAAGTTGGCCAGGAGTTCCTGGCGCTTGTACGTAACGACGACAATGGCGAGCTTATCGATGGGAGCGGGAAGGGTTGAAGGCATGGGGCAATATATCCTTTCACGCGCGGCGGGTGAGTGCAGCGCGGAAGCTATCGAATACGTCCTTGGGACTGTCCTATTGTAAAGGCTCGGCGCACCTTGGCGGCAAGCTTTGAATAAAACGCAGGAACCTGCCACGGCTGTAGCGGCTTTAGCGTCTGACGGCAGCGTGTCTATTGCCT
This sequence comes from uncultured Collinsella sp., assembly GCA_900542635.1. Lineage (GTDB taxonomy): Bacteria > Actinomycetota > Coriobacteriia > Coriobacteriales > Coriobacteriaceae > Collinsella. The sequence goes on along the minus strand of UQOJ01000009.1, from coordinate 36,675 downwards.
CTTGAGCTTGCGTTCAATAAGACTTCTAGTTGCATCGATGATGAGAAGTGCCAGAGCAAAGACGATGCTAATGACGATACCCGTGACGATACATATAGCTGCCGGGCTGTTTTGGCTGATCAGTATGTTTGCGAGCAACGTATTGAAGACGGGACGCCACAGGCTACTGGTGAGCGACTGCATCACATAGAAACCAAGCGTGGCGGTCGATAAGGTGACGATGACACCTGCGGTCCGTGGATTGCCTGAGGCCCTGCGCCGGGTCGCCGCAAAGAGCAGAGAGGCGGCAGCGAGGGCAAACGAGATCAACGAGGTTGATTTGTAGGAGAGGACTGCCATCGCCGTGAGGTTGCCGGTGAAGGAGAGTGCTCCTTCCAAGATGGTGGCGAGCGCCAAAACCGTTACGAGCGAGCGCATGCCCAAGGCGCCCGCCCTGTCCGAATCCATGGCGTCGGTTACGTCGCGGAGCAGTCCGCCGATCAAAAACGCGACTACGTACGTGGTAGCGCTCATGAGCTTTTGGAGCCAAGAAAACTCGCCGGCGCTTGTCGCACTCATGGCGGCCAAATACCCGTTAACAACGAATACGAGGATTCCAACGGCGATGACCGTCGTCGTGTAGGTTTTCTGGGAGAGTCGGCTCTTGGCCAGTCCAAACCATGGCGCCATGAAAACTGTGGCGGCATAGACCCAGATAAACTCAAGCCCAAGCGTGTACCAATAGTGCGTATTGAGGGTAACATCGGGAATGGGTGAGACGACCGTGGACCACGCGAGCGCCACGAGGCAATAAAACGCAGTGGGCATAATGACCTTGCCAAGGCGCTGCGCCGTCCGTTGCATTTGCGACCTCCACGTTGCTCCACCGTCCCAAGCACGCGCGGCCGAAGCGATGAGAAAATAGCCCGAGATCATAAAGAAGACCTCGTTGGCCCAGCAGCCAAGCAAGTTAATAAAACCGAGTACGCCGGAATAGGGGAACATCGCAAGTGGGGCATATTCCACGGCGCCGACGCAGACGGCTTGGAAGGTCCACTGAAAGGTGTGGAACACCGCGATGCCGGCGACCGCGACCAAACGCAGCGCTTCGGTGGGTATGTTGCGTGCGGCTTTGGGCTGCATGACGTCCTTTCTTATTGGTTTGCCTCTGCGGGCTCCATAGATTATATAAACGCCCACGAGCGGGACGACCCTTTGATACCATTATCGACAGGTATTTCCTAAGGAGCACATTTGTCTACTAACGCCTCTGGCAGCCCTGTTCTGTCGCTGCTTATTCCCATTTACAATGTTCAGCGCTATCTGCGCGAGTGCCTCGATTCCGCCCTGGCGCAGACGCTCAAGGATATTGAGATCATCTGCATTAACGACGGGTCGACCGACAACTCGCCGGCGATTATCCGCGAGTATATGGAGCGCGATGGGCGCGTCAAGATGATCGACAAGGCCAACAGCGGCTACGGAGACTCGATGAACCACGGTCTGGAGATGGCGCGTGGCAAGTACGTTGGCATCTTGGAGTCCGATGACTTTATGGCGCCCGACGCACTCGAAAAGCTTGTCTCGGCCGCCGATACCAATAATGCCGACTTTGCGAAGGCGAACTTTGATTTCTACTGGTCTAAGCCCGAGGAGCGCCGTTCGCTGCACGAGATGTTTAAAGCCAAGGACTGTGGCAAGCCAGTGCACCCGAGCGATACAACGCAGTTCTTTAAGCAAAAGCCGTCGATTTGGTCGGCCGTGTACCGTCGCGATTTTCTTGAGCGCAACGGCATTACGTTCCTGCCGACTCCGGGAGCATCCTTTCAGGACACGTCATTCGCCTTTAAGGTGATCGCGTGCGCCGATAAGGCTGTTTACCTGCATGATGCCGTGTTGTCGTATCGCCAGGACAACGAGAATTCCTCGGTCAATTCTTCGGCTAAGGTCTTTTGCGTCAATACCGAGTATGCCGAGATTGAGCGTTGGATTCGAGAGGATTATGCCCGTGACCACGCAAGTGATGACGTCGCGCGCATGCTCAAGTTCAATCAGCTCATTAAGTACGATTCGTACATGTGGAACTACGTGCGCCTAGCGCCTAAGTTCTATAAGGAGTTCCTGGTTCAGATGGCCAAGGAGTTCCAAGCGGCCTTGGACGCCGGGGACTTTTCGCTTGACGACCTCAAGCCGTGGAAGCGCGCAAATCTCGCTGCCATCCTCAAAGATCCTGAGGGCTGGGTTGACGAGCATCCGAGTTTTGCGACGGATGGTGCCTTGGGGCGTGCTAAGTATTACGCCTCGGTTGGAGGCCCAGGCGTGGTCGCTGCCTTCCTCATCGAATCGTTGAGGGGGTAGGTCGGCATGGGAGAGGCCTCGTGTCCTAAAGCTACCATTGTCGTCCCCGTTTACAACTCTGCGCGCTCGATTCAGCGATGCCTCGATTCGCTGTTGGCCCAGTCCGAGCGCTCGATTCAGGTTGTCTGCGTCAACGACGGTTCGACTGATGATTCGTTAAGCATCTTGCGTCAAATCGCGCAGTCTGACGATCGCGTGCTGGTGATTGACCAGGAAAACGCGGGCGTCTCGTGTGCTCGAAATGCCGGTATCGATGCCGCCGAGGGCGAGACCGTCTTTTTTGTGGACGCCGACGATTACATCGATGCCCAGACGGTCGAGCGCGTGCTGCATGCCATGGAGTCTGCAGATGCCGAGGCCGCCGTTTTTGGCGGCGTCTGTGAACCTTCCGATGCTGCCCCCAAACGCGTCCAGCAACTCATGAGCCCTAAAGCTGGTACCTTCGGCGCCCATGATTCCCAATTGCTGTTCCATTCGAATGCGCAGCCCTATGCCTGCCGTGCGGCTTTTTCGCGCGAGCTGCTCAATCGCGAAGGCATTCGCTTCGCCCCCGGTTTGGCTTTGGGCGAGGACGTCGTCTTCCAATTTGCGGCTTATGCGCTTGCCCGTAAGACCGTCGTCATGCCGGACAAGTTCTACCACTACGTGATGGAGAGCGAATCGGCGACGCACGAGTTCAACAGTGCCGAGGCTCGCGCCAAAAAGCTTGACGCCCACATGAGGATGCTCGAGGAGGTCTTGGAGGACTGGGCGGCCTACGGTCTTTTGGACCTGTGCCCCGGCGAGCTGATAACTTGGTTTTTGGACCTAATTGTGTTCGACCTGGCGCGCTTGGATGCCGATGGTTTCCATCGCGTGGCGGCTCGCGTCAACATGGATCTCACGACGTTTTTGGGAACGGCGTGGACGGATATGCCTGCTAAGGGCTCCGTTCGCCGTGTTGCCCACAAGTTCGTTGCGACGACCTCGGGCGTTTCGATGGCAGATGCCACGCTGTTCTATCTTTCGACTCGCGGTCTCAAAGCCTGCCTGGAGCGCTTTCTCTAATTCCAAGCGCTGCCGCCCGCCGCAACTCGGCTGCTAAAATAACCCTGTTACACGCAATTCAACAGGAGGTTCTCTTGCAGAACTCTGATACCCCTAAAGTTTCGCTGCTCGTCCCCATTTGCAATGTGGAGCGCTACTTGCGCGAGTGCCTCGATTCCGCCGTGGCGCAGACGCTCGAGGACATCGAGATTATTTGCATCAACGACGGCTCTACCGATAGCTCGGCGGATATCATCCGCGAGTACATGGCGCGCGATGGGCGCGTCAAGATGATCGACAAAGCCAACAGCGGCTACGGCGACTCGATGAACCGCGGCCTGGAGATGGCGCGTGGTGAGTACGTGGGCATCCTTGAGTCCGACGACTTTATGTTTGAGGATTCGCTCCAAAAGCTGGTCGCCAAGGCCGATGCTGAGCATGCCGATGTGGTTAAGGGCGACTTTTACCTGTATTGGTCCACGCCCAGCGAGCGCCGTGAGCTGTTTGGGATTATCGACGAGTACATGACGGGCGCCGCGTACCGCCCCGTCGATCGTCCGGGTATCTTCTACCGCAAGCCTTCCATTTGGTCGGCTATCTATCGACGCGAGTTCCTCAACGACAATCAGATTCGGTTCCTTCCCACGCCGGGTGCCTCGTATCAGGACGCAGGCTTTAACTTTAAGGTTTGGGCTTGCGCCGAGCGTGCCGCGTTTATTACGGACCCCATTTTGTGCTATCGCCAGGATAACGAGAAGAGCTCTGTTAATTCGCCCAATAAGGTGTTTTGCGTGTGCGATGAATATGCCGAGATGCAACGATTTTTGACCGAGCGTCCTGAGCTCAAGGCTCGGCTCCAGGGCATTTTAATGCGCATGAAGGTCGATACGTACCGTTGGAATGATGAGCGTCTGGTCGATGAACTGCGTGAGCAGTTTTGGAAGAAGGCATCTTCCGAGCTCAAGGCCGACTGGGATGCCGGTCGCTTTGACCTGTCGCTGTTTGATCCGCGTGGCGAGACCGACTTGCGCCTGATGGTCAAGTCGCCCCGCGCCTATATCGATTCGCGCTTTGACTTTAAGAAGCCGGGCAAGCTCAATACGTTTAAGCATTACTTTAAGATTGGTGGCCTGCCGCTGGTCTGGCGCGTGCTGACGTATCAGCGCACCTACGGCGACAACCCGCATCCCGATGACGTACCGGCCGCACAGTAGGAGCGCGTGACCATGGCTACCCCCAAGATTTCCGTTGTCGTTCCCATCTATAAGGTGGAGGAGTGCCTGGCCTGGTGCCTGGACTCCCTGCTTGCGCAGGACATGCCCGATTGGGAGGGCATGCTGGTCAACGATGGCTCGCCGGACGGTTCGCGCGATATTGCGGCTGCCTATTGCGAAAAGGACGCGCGCTTTAGGCTGGTCGATAAGCCAAACGGGGGCCTGTCGAGTGCACGTAATGCCGGCATTGCTGCGTCCACGGCGCCTATCGTCGCGTTCTTGGATTCCGACGACCGCTTTACGCCCGATGCATGCCGCGTGATCGTCGATGCCTTTGAGCGCGAGGACTGCGACGTTTTGACCTTTGGCGCGAATCCGTATCCGCTGGAGGCGGGGTATCCGTGGCTTAACTATGTGCTGAGCCCGCGCGATGTGTCGTTTGAAGGCTATAGCTCTGACCTGCTGTTTAAGGAAGCTTCTCGCCCCTTTGCATGGCGCACTGCATGCAAGCGTGAGTTTTTGCTGGGCAACGGGATCGTGTTCGACGAAACCGTTAAGTATGGCGAGGACCAGGTCTTCGATTTTGCCGTGTACGGTCGTTCGCACAAGACCGCGCTTATCTCGAGCAAGCTGTATGACTACCGCGTGGCGCGCAAGGGTTCGCTCATGGATACCATGCGCTATGACGACGAGACGCGTCTGCTGGAGCATGTGAAGATTTACTCCGCGGTGCTGGCTGACTGGCAGCGCGACGGTCTCGATGTCCAGTATGCCGATGACCTGGCGTACTTCCTATGCGATCTGGTGCTGTACGATGCGCTCAGGTTGCTGGGTTCGGACTGCGGCAAGGTGTTTGCTGCCGTTGCCACGGCGCTTGCCGGTTCTGCCGTGGGCAGTGATGCTGCGCTCGCACAATGCGCTCCTTCTGTTGCTGCTATGGTGTGTGCGGCGCTTACCAGCAAGGCCCCCAATGCCCGTGCATGTAAAAAGCTCATGTTCGATTACGATGTCTTGAGGTTTGGGCGCCTGGGTGCTTGCAAACGCATGGCAGCGAACGCCCTGGGAAAGCGAGAAGTGTAGATGAGTATCAAGCGTTTGGCACTTTGCCGCAGTCAGGGACGTCTGTTTGTGCTGCTTCGTTTTGCCGGTCAGGATGTCGCCGCGCTTATTGAGCGGGAGGGTTCTCAGGCGTTTGCCCATGCGACGACGAGCGGTTCTTGTGTGCCGTCGCTGGTGTTCCCAGTTGATCATGGCCGTGTGCTGGCGCTTTGCCCTTCCGTTTTCGATTACGAACGCGAGCTCGCCGTCTTGGTGCTTCCGTTTTTGGATGGCTCGTCGATGGATGTCGTTTTTGCATCCGGTGGTCAAAGGTTGGGCTCCATTCGCCTCGATAGCCGCGTGGCCAAGCTGGAATCCAAGATTAACTACAAAGCAAAGCCTGCGCTGTGTGCGCTTATCCGCGATGCGCAGCGTGGCGAACACTGCGGTCGCTATGAGATCGATGCCGTTCGTTATTTACCGGCAGACGCCGGCGCGGTGTGGCGCTATGAGGTTACGTGGGTGGGAGACCCCCAGTGCGCAACTGAGCTCCAGATTTTCGATGCGCATATGAATGCCATCGATGTCACCGTGCATGTGTTTGAATCGCAGATCGATGTGCCGCAGCAGAACGGATGCCGCGTCAATAAAACGTATTTGAGCGTTGAGATGCCCCAGGATATACGTGATTTTGTCGCGATTGCAATCGACCCCGCGGGGCAGATCCAGAGCGGTTTTTGCGCCATGGATGGTCGCCTGTACAACGGCATGGTCGACGACAGTTGGAATCGCATTAAGGATGCACGCGCTGACGACGCAGCTTATCGACGTTGGTTTGAGCAGCATCGCGCAAAGCCGGGCGATCTGGCGTGCCAGCGTGTCGCTTCGGCGGCCTTTGCCTATAGGCCGCTCGTGAGCATTACGGTGCCGTGCTACAAGACCGATCGAGTCTACCTGCGCGAGCTGCTGGACTCGGTGCTAGCCCAGAGCTATGACAACTGGGAATTGCTCCTTATGGATGCCTCACCTGAATGGGATGCGGTGGCCGACCTTGCGGCAGGCGCCCACGACGAGCGCGTTCGTCGCATTGGGCTGCCCGGCAACGGTGGCATTGTGCTCAACACCAACGCAGGTATTGAGCAAGCGATGGGCGACTACATCGCGTTCTTGGACCACGATGACATTCTGGAGCCGGACGCGTTATTCCAGTATGTTTCCGCGCTGAATAAGGCGGCCGAGGGCGAGCGCCCCCAGGTCCTATTCTGCGACGAGGACATGTTCCAGAAAACGGGGGAGTGGGGCCAGCCGGTCTTTAAGACGCGGCTCAACGTCGACCTGCTCTATAGCCATAACTGCGTGACGCATTTCCTGATGGTGGAGAAGGCGCTTATCGATCGTATTGGCATGTCTCCGGAAGATGTTGCGGGCGCACAGGACTACGACCTGACGCTCCGCTGCCTTGCGGCGGGCGCACGGTTTGAGCATGTTGCTCACGTGTTGTATCACTGGCGCGTGCACCCCGGTTCCACCGCCGACGGTTCTGCCGATAGCAAGCCGTATGCTATTGAAGCTGGGCGCCTTGCGCTGCAGTGCCACTTTAACGCGCTGGGCATTTGCGGAACAGTCGAGGAGACCGAGACGCCGTTTGTCTATCGCATGCGCTATGCGCTGCCGGAGTCTGCGCCGCTGGTGAGCATTGTGATTCCCACCAAGGATCACGTTGAGACGCTCGATGCCTGTGTGATGTCGATCGCCCAGAAGGCCACGTATACCAATTACGAGATCGTCTTGGTGGAGAACAACAGCGAAGCCCCGGAGACGTTTGCGTATTACGAAACCCTGCCAGAGCGCGTGGCTGCAGCATCCGAAGGCAAGGGCATCGCGCGCGTTGTGTACTGGCCGGGCGAGTTCAATTACTCTCAGATCATCAATTTTGGTGTGAAGCACGCCAAGGGCGACTACCTGCTGCTGCTGAACAACGATACCGAGGTCATAAGCCCCGATTTTATCGAAGAGATGATGGGGTATCTGCAACGTCCCGATGCGGGCGTGGTGGGTGCCAAGCTCTATTTTGCCGATCATCTGGTACAACATGCCGGCATTTTGGTTGGCGTGCGTGGCGCACTTGCCCATGCCAACCAGGACTTCTCGGCAAAGCGCGAGGGCTATCTTGCCCGTGCCGTGCGTCCGGGCAACTTTAGCGCCGTAACGGGCGCCTGTCAGATGGTCCGCCGCGACGTATTTGAGCAGGTCGGAGGCTATAACGAGGAATTCGCCGTCGGTTTTAACGACGCAGACTTTTGCCTGCGCGTATGGGAGGCGGGCTACCGCACCATCTATACGCCCTATGCCGAGCTGTACCACTACGAGTTCACCTCGCGCGGCAGGGAAGAGGCCAACGAGGAGAAGCTGCGCCGTTGGAAACGCGAACAGGCACTGTTCACGCAGCGCTGGCCGGAGTTTTTCTTGACGGGTGATCCATGGTTGGGGCCTAACTTGTCTTCCGAGAGTGAGTACTTCTCGCTTTAGACAATGGTTGTTAGAAGGCCCTCAGCTTGACTTCGCCATGAGTTGGGAAGAAGGCAGCGTTTAGGCTATTTGTTAGTTTACATTACGATAGCTCGATACTTCTACGATAAGTTTGTACAGGCTTATACAACTCGATATAATCCGATATAGTTGCGATAAACTAATAAAGCTAAGATTGACCGATAATCGATTTCCTTGAGAGGCAAACAGGTGAGCGCCACAATATTCCATAACCCGTTTCGTCCCACTGCCGGCGCTGAGCCTCCGCGCATAATTGGTCGTGATGATATTGCCCTTGAGTTTACCGAGAGTTTGAATTCGGGAATTGGTGCACCTGCGAGGCTCATGCGCGTTGCCGGGCCAAGGGGTTCCGGAAAAACTGTTTTGCTCTGTGATCTTAGAGATCGTGCACGAGAGCTTGGCTGGAAGACGGCTATTGTTTCTGCTGGTCCCAACCTATTGCTGGACCTGAAGGATCAGATTGCAGAATCCTCCCTTGCGACCAATGCTTCAGTCGGCGTAAATGCCGGCTTTGTTTCCGCTAAATTCGACGTTGTGCCAAAAGAGTCGAGTCTTAGAAAGTTGCTTGGCTCGGCCGCAAAGTCTTCCAAGGGCCTGTTTATTGCAATAGATGAGGTGCAGGATGCCCCGATTGACGATATGCGCGCTATTGCTTCTGCTGTGCAGCTTCTAATAGGGGAGAAAGTCGATATTGCTCTCGCATTTGCCGGATTGCCCGCTGGTGTTATGGATCTTATTAACGGCAAGGCACTTACATTCTTGCGTCGTGCCCTCCCCGAAGATCTGGCGCCTATCAACCAGGTGGAGGTAGCGCTCTCTATGGGCGATAGCTTTATAGCGACTGGTTTGACCATAGAGGACGATCTGCTGTCGAGAGCCGCTAAGGCCACGAAGGGCTATGCCTATTTGGTGCAACTGGTCGGTTACTCCATTTGGCAGCGCGCCAACTTGCATCGTGTCAAAAGTGCCAACGTGAGCGAGCGCGATGTTATCGAAGGCATTGCGCTGGCAGAGGCTCGTTTTCACGATGTTGTTCACGAGCCCGCGATTTCTGGACTTGGACTCAACGATATCAAATATCTTTTGGCCATGTGCGAGGATAAGCAGCAGTCCAAATCATCTGAGATTGCTAAACGTATGGGTAAAAAGACCAATGAGGTCAGCTCTATTAGGGCTAAGCTGCTACAAAGAGAGGTTATTCAGGCTCCACAGAGGGGCTACGTGCAGTTTGCCGTGCCGGACCTAGATATCTATCTGCGAGAGAATGCCGCGGAGATTCTCGAGCGGTTCTAAATCAAGGCATGAATAGCCGCCGGTTAACTGCCTTTTTCGACTTGGCTCGCGTCCCCCCCCGCGCGCGCGAGGACGTGCCCAAAGCGGCAATACTGATTGATTACGGAAGGGCATCTCAGGGTGCAATCGATATACTATTTGTCCAAATGAAAGGAAACCCATGCAGCTATCTGAGCAGCTTCTGCACACGACGATTCGCATCGAAGCTTCGTTGGCCTCGGGAGGTTGCTCAGTTGGAACGGGTTTCTTTTTCAAGTTCTGCGACGACGGAAAGACCTATGTGCCGGCAATCGTGACCAACAGGCACGTGGTCGAGGGCGCGTACGAGTATCGCGTCATCTTTTCGAGATCTGACGAGAACGGAAACCTGCTCAATATAAACGAGCAACTTACCATGCGGGGCTCCGAGAGCGACTGGATCGCACACCCTGACGAAAGTGTTGACCTGTGCGTCTTACCCATCGGTCCCGCACTGAATGGTTTTATCCGGGCGGGGAAGCATCTGCTTACCATACCGCTCAGCTTGGAGCTTCTGCCGACGGATAAGCAGATTCAAGACATGGGCTGTATGGACGAGGTGACCATGGTCGGATACCCCAACGGCATTTGGGATGAGGCCAACAACCTGCCGATCGTCCGTCGGGGTATCACGGCGACGCCCTATAGGTACGACTATCAGGGGCAGAAAGAGTTCCTGGTTGACATGGCGTGCTACCCGGGATCGAGCGGTTCCCCGGTCTTTCTCTACAACGAGGGTACTTATTTGGAGAACGATGCTGTGGTCATGGGCAAGAGGCTCTATCTACTTGGCATCCTTCGGGCTGTGCCCATCAGAACTCTTCTCGGAGACATCACCGTATCCACGATTGCCCACGTGAGCGTTCAGGACATGTTGAATCTCGGCATCGTCATCAAATCCGAGCGTCTGAGGGACTTCGATCCCATCGTGAGGGAACGCTTGAGCGTTTCTGGAAATTAGTATTTATTTGGCTCGCCCGCTCTGATGCCGCCCCCGCACAGCTGGTCGGCCTCGGCGTCCATCACCGCGTTCACGACCTGCTCGGCGAGGCGCCTGAGCAGCTCCTGCATGTCGATGGCGCCGTCGTCGAAACGGGGCATGGCGAGCATGTCCGGCGTCGGGTCTGATAAGATTTCCATAGCGGTCCTCGTCCTTTCCTAGAACCTGTTGTTGTGGTGATTTCAGATTCTAGGACGAGGGCCGCTCTTCGTTAAGCGGCCGCTGGGGCGTCACCCTTACACCAACATTTTCGACGCGATCGGCCGCTTCGTGGACTTCGTGCGCGACGTGTGTGCTGAGGATGCTCTGGAAGAGAATCTCCGTTTTGTGTCTGATGCCCTGGACGGTAAGTGCACGCCGCGTGAGATTATTCGCAACTACTTCCTCAAAGATTTCTACAAGGATCACTGCTCAACCTACCAGAAGCGCCCCATCTACTGGATGCTTGATTTCGGTAAGAAAAACGGCTTCAAGTGCCTTATTTACATGCATCGCTACCAGCCAGACCTGCTGGTCCGCGTACGCACTAATTATGTCCATGAACAGCAAGAACGGTACCGCACGCAGCTCGCTCACCTAGAGGAAGCCGTGGCACAAGTTGATATCTTGCAACGCGTAAAGTTGAACAAGCAGATCAAGAAGCTCAACGATCAGCTCGCTGAGACTATAACCTTTGGGGAGAAGATTCACCATTTAGCAGAACAAATGATTGCGATCGGACTGAGGGATAAGCGTGATCGATTTCGGCATCTTTACCATTGACGGGGTGAAGAGGTTCTTGTTCGACGCCCTGCGCATCGATGGGTGCGAGTTCGGAGATATGCAGCTGCGTTTTCGCAGCGACGAGGTTGGGACGTACGCCGATGTCCGGGAGAGGCTGGGGGAGTCCCTCGCCCCCGACGACCTGCTGCTGCACCTCAGGCACGTCACGGCCAACACGGATGGCTGCGCGTCCATTCGCGAGAGCGGGATTCTCGGAATCGGGGACGTGCTCTCGCGTCCTAGTGCGCTTACGCGTCTTTTCGAGGGCTGCGGGGTTCATTTCGACAAGGCGAGCCGAACCGTGTCTGTCGACGGGAGAAGGCTCAGCCTAGACCTGGTCGATGATGCCTTCCTCGGACGGGAGTCCTCGGAGCCGATAGATGGACTTCTGTACATTCTGGCGGAAGACTCCCTCGTGAACTCCTTCATCCACAAGTCGTGCATCCGGGAGTACTCCACGCTTTCGCGGTATCCCGAGGCCATATGGGCTCTGGAAGAGGTCGTCGGGCATGGGAACGAGGCGGTTTGGAGATGGAAGGACGCCGCGCGCCCATATGTTGTCGAGTTCACCGCGACTTTGAAGGAGCTCGATCTGTGTCGACTCCAGCCGGACGATGGGATGGGTTTTTGCAGGGCGGCGGTTTGAAGGAGTCCGTATTCAATAATCTGGTTTACCAGGCGCTCGGGGTCTGCGTGCGGGGTGCCCGCGAGGTTATCGCCTCCCTGCCTGCTGGCGGCGGGGTGCCCCGTCGTCGATCGTTCGGATAACCCCTCTGGATGAGTTCTGCGGCGACCCCGAAGCTGGCTTGGATTCCATGTGCGATAGGGAGGGGCGTTGTCGGATTTGCGACGAAGACGCTGTGGAGTCCCTGTCGGCGTTCCTTATCGCTAATGGGTATCTAGGGGAGGGCTTCTCGGGATAAAACGGGTTTCGCTTGGTCTAATGCGTAGGATGACCAGTTTCGTGTTGTCCCAGCAGGGAATCGCCCGACGGATCAGATTGCGGAAACATGGGGTTCCGATGCATGGGGTAGGCGAGGGGTCGTCGCCCTGATGTACGAATGAGCTTCACCCTGCTGTCGCATTCTGTCCGTATGGATAATGGCCGGCTTAAGGTGCCGGCCTCCTACCGGAGGAGGTTGCGACGTGCGCGCGATGATCGAGATTGAGTGGATGGACGGGCTTGTGACGAAGGTGCCGGAGTTCGCTCTGGGCGACGTATTCGGTGAAAGCGTTCAGGTAGAGCTCGATTTCAAGTTCGACGACGTGTCGGAGGGCCTCTGGGTCGAGGTGCGCCATCATAAACCGGACGAGGGCTCGGATGGCGACCCGCGCGAAAGGGCCTGTACGCTGCATGCGGACTGTCACTACGGTTTGGTCGACGCGGTCGACCTCGACCGTATCTTCTGCGTTCTCTTTGAGGGGCAGCCGAGGATCTGCCGCATCGCGGGTGAGCTCGTGAACCTCTCAAGGGCCTGTGCTATGGCTCAAGGTTGACGCGCTACTGAACGTTGTCGGTGCGCAGCCTCGCGTGGCGCTCGTAGGGGAAGTCCAGGTAGGTCAGCGCGTCGGCCTCTGCCTCCTGTTACCGTTCATGGGAAATCGGTCAATTGGGAGCGCGGTGGAAATCCTGGACCGTGTTCCTACGCTACAAGACCTAGGCTTCTTCGGTACTGCATCGGGCTCATATAGCCCAGGTCGCTCTTGCAGCGCTTGTCGCGATACCAGACCAGATAGGCGTACAGCATCTTCATGAATTCCCCCATGCCAACATCGTCCCAGCCCCTTCCGTAGAAGAGCTCCACCTTCAGCCTGCCGAAGCCCTCCGTCCTTGAATTGTCGGGTGAGCACCCCTTTCTCGACATCGAGCGCGCGAGGTCCTGGGCGGCGCATAGCCGATCCGGCCCTGCCACCGGTAGTGGCCGCCGCGGTCGCTGGCTTACGCCTTGAGGAAGCGCGCCCGGGACCTCGGCCCCTACGAGGCATCGGCATTGTGCCAGCTTCGATCGGAGGCGGGCTGCTCGAGCCTCATGACCGCATACGACCTCAAAGAGGACTTCTTCGACATCTACGACGAGCACCCGCTCTCGCGGGAGGATGCCGAGGATACATTCGATGCGTGGAAGGCATCCATCCCCGATGACAAGGCCTACGATCCCTTCCGGGGGCTTGCGAAGGCCGTGGAGAACCACCGCGAGTTCATATTTAACTACCGGGATTGTCCGAGCCGCATCTCGAACGGTTACACGGAATGCGCGAACCGCCTCATCAACGAGACTAACATGATGGGGCGTGGCCACTCCTTCGAGACGCTGCGCGCGCGTACGCTCTATCGCAGTTTGTCCCGTCATAGAGGTATGGCCCTACGCCTGTCATCTCGGCTGTCGGAACAGGAGTGGGTGCGGTTACCCCAAGTGTCGCTACGACGCTGCCTATCGCACCCGCCTGTCCGCGGCCCGTGAAGGGTTATGTCTCACCGCTGACGAGCTCGCCGCCATGGTCGCGATTGCGGTCCCTTTGTTTAGGCGGGGGCAGAGTTACGAGACCATATGGGCCACACATGCTGACGAGCTTCCTGTGTGCGTGCGCAGTGCCTGCTCCTATCAGGAGAGGGACAGGCGCGCCTTACCTGCTTCTCCCGCGAAAGGACCGTATGAGGAAGCGTAAGCGCAGGGATGTCGAAGGTGCTGGGCGCGACGGGGTTGACCACACTGGCCGTACCTACGCCGAATTCGAGGCGCTCTCGCTTGCCGACAGGTCGCGCGTGGTCCAATGTGACTCCGTTGAGGGCTACGAGCGCAACACCTACGACATCCTGAGCGCACACATCGTGGCCCGGGCGTTCCAAATCTATTTGCGCAAGCGTCATGCCAGCTCCGGCAGCCATCGTTGCCTGCCTCGACCATATAGAGAGTCTCATAGGCTCTGTTGCTGCCTTCGAGGCTATCTTCGGCATCCTGCTAGTCGATTGAGGAGTCGAGTTCGATGATTGGAAGGGCCTGGAGCGCTGGTGTCTCGAAAGCGGAGCTCGGCGCTGCCGCGTGTTCTGCTGCGACGCGATGAGATCCAACCAGTAGTCGGCATGTGAGCGCAACCACGAGCAGCTCAGGCGCATTCTGCCCAAAAGCCGTAGTGGCGGTGCTCTGAGCCCCTACGACGTTGTAGTATGCTGCAGCCACGTAAACTCTTGCCCGCTTGCTGGACTCGCTGGCAGGTGTCCATTCGAGCTCCTCGGAGACCTGTTGCTGTGCGGCATCGGATGATCGCTTCGGGCTGTCCCTCGACAGCGAGCTCGCCGTCTCGCCCGATAAGGGGTCATCCCCGACGGGGTGGTACCAGGCCTACGAGCGGGGCGAAGGCTCTTGGGCCGCCGGGTGTCAGTGGTAGCGTGAAACTGAACACTTGTTCAGTTTCACGCTACCACTGACAGTTCGCAAGCTTCATTATGAATTCAGGGTACCTCATCTTGTCGATGCGGGATTGGCGCCCAGAGCCGGGGTCCCGCCAGAGTGCGATACGCCGTGTGCCGAACATGCAGGCGCGACCGTTGACGCCTTCTTCTCTTCTGCCGGAATCCACGCAGAAAGCATTCTGTACGACAGGCTATGCCAGGTGTTCTACCAAATGGTCATTTTATCTTTCTATAATGAGGCGAGATTCTATCCAAGAATCCGACATGTCGCTCTTCATCGATGCCGAGGACCGTTAAGTCGACTACTCTACCGGTCTCGTTACCTAACTTTTGGGATATCTGTTCGCATCCGGAGACAAGTTGATCGGAATATTTCGAGTACAGTAGCAGCAAATCAATATCACTGTCTGCACTGAGCTCTGAACCACTCAGCGCAGATCCGAACAGATAGACATGATCAAACTGAGAGAACAGTTCTAGGTTGCTGTCGAGAATGTCTATGAGTCTCAAATAGTTCATAGTTTGCGAACGAATGGGAAGAAGCTATCCATATCGAGGAGCTTCACGTTAATTTGCCCCGCAAACACCTGGGCTTCTTCGGAGATGCATTGCTTACCGTTCCATCTATGCAAGTTGACGACAACGGTATGTTCTGCCGGTGCTAAACGGGCCAACTCTGCATAGCTCAGACAGTATTCGTATACGAATAAGAAGCATTTTCCTTTCGCTATATATTCTCTAAGGTTTGTCTTCGACTTGCGAGTTGCTTTCTTTCCGCACAGGCGGAAGTACTTTAGGGCAAAAATCAAGCTGTCTAGCCTCATCTCGGCACGCCTGAAGCAGCGGGCGTCATAGTACATCTGTCGGATACGCGGCGTATCGTCAAGATAAACTACCGCCTCTTTCCCGTTTTCTATTATTTGCAACAATGGATGTTCTGCATCTAGAGAAACATCTATAAATCGCCCCTGTTCGTCAAGCTTTTTGATTAGCAGCTCTAGGGATTCTGCAGAGGGGAGCAGGTCACCTTCTATGGGCTGGATTCCGAAGATGGAGTTGATGACCTCGGGGAAAAGAATAGACCTTTGTCTTTCCGTATTATCTCTGGTGGCTTCGAACTCCTTAGCATGGTCGATAAAATCGCGGACAGCGGCCTGGTTGGAGAAGGAATTGTCCTTGTGGTTCTGGAACAGGCACAAGTTCGATTCGAACAGCGTGCAAAGTTTTCGGTTGTTGACGATTATTTCCTTTTCAAAAACATCCCACAGTCTTCGCTTGTCCTTCATGTAGTAATTCTCATATATCGACTTGTTTCGGGCGAGCAGAGGTGCGGCCTCTTTGCGCAGGTCGTCGAAGGAACTGAACGTCTTTCCGAAAACGCGATCAATTTCTGCGTGACGAATCGACTTCCATTTCCTCACTTCATCTGCCGTGAAAGCGGAGTTTTTGTCGAAATTCGTATGGCAGTTTGGACAGATGAGAATAAGGTTGTCGAACGTGTTCTCTGCGCTTTTGCAATATGGGACGATATGGGCTCGTTCAGCAATGTCTCCATTGCTGATGAATAGATCGGCCCGACAATCTGGATTCATGCATTTGCCGGCAGACTCCGCCCAGAGTCTTCGCTCGACATATGCTGAGATTGGCTTTCTGCTTGTCTTCGACACTTTCCGTCCCCGCTTTGACCTCTTCGATTGACGATTAACTGTCATTTAAGAATATGTTATCCAATGATTGGGCCACCGTCAGGCTTCAAGTGAAGATTATTGAACGGGGAGGTAAATGGAGCACTAAAGAAGTAGACATTCGGCAGCTTTAAGCCCCAGGGTTAACGAATCGCGTGCTGAATGACGCTGCTATAGGCTGTCAAGTCCTTTATCGGACGACATTTTAGCATTCAAGTAGCGGTCGTATTCGCGTCTGATTTCCTCGTGGGGGCATACTTCTCTTTCTATTTCGCTGAGCCTTACATTCGGCACGTTAAGCTCTCGGGCAACCTGCTTTTGGGTCAATCCGAGCGATTTTCGCATGTCCGCCAGTATCGAGCCCCGGGCGTACTTCAACCTCATGGGGCGCCGCAACGTTGGGTAAACCTCCCTGGCTGTGAACCTCTTAAGGCAGCGCATGATCTCTCGCTTTGTCTTGCCGTCGGACTTGCGCTTCGCCATGTAGGCGAGCGTTCTCTCGTCCCCGCGCATCCTGTGTTAGTCATGCCGTCGTAGCCCGCCGAGACCCAGCGGTAGATGGTCGAGGGCGACAGGTCCACCGGCCCGCCGTTGCGCGCCGCCATCTGCTCGGGCGACAGCCCCCGGCGCAGGCAGTCCCTGATGGCCTCAAGCCTCGCCGTCGCGGCGGGCTCGTCGGCGTCAATCCCGCGCCTGGACGAGACGAGCACCGAGTCCGCGCACAGCTGCGCGGCGCGGGCCTCGTAGAAGACGTGCGGGCAGCGCATGCAGCCCACCGCGCGGTAGCGGCCGCAGCCGTCGCGGCAGCGCGGCCACGCCGCCAGGCGCGGGCAGGCTGCCGACAGGTCGGTGCCGGCGTCGACGCGCTCGCCGCGCCTGGGCTTGGGCGCGGCGACGAACCTGTGCGACGACACCTCGGCGCTCACCGTCGAGGGCGACCTGCCCAGCTCCCTCGCGATCTCCCTGCACGAGGCCCTGCGCTCCAGCATCCTCTGGACCGTATCCCGCTCGTGCCTGGTGAGCCTGCCGTAGGCCCTCGGGACCGCCTTCGCTGCGCCCTTCTTGCTCTTTCCGGACATGGCGTCCTCCGATCTCCCGGGGCCGGCCGATCCGGCCCTCAGGGTATCGGATTCCCATATTCATCCGTACATGTACAGATGAATATGGGAGGTGTTCGGATGAAGTTGATATTCAAGGTCCATATCTATCTGTTCCATCCGGCCGAACGCCCTGTTCCCGAATCATTAC
Source organism: uncultured Collinsella sp. (assembly GCA_900542635.1). Classification (GTDB taxonomy): domain Bacteria; phylum Actinomycetota; class Coriobacteriia; order Coriobacteriales; family Coriobacteriaceae; genus Collinsella. Next base: position 19,092 of record UQOJ01000009.1, on the reverse strand, counting down.
CCGTTATCTAAACTGTTGGATTGATTTGGCTCTGTTAGACCATGATTGACATTCTGCCCCAATCATCTTTTTGAAATTGCAAGATAATCGCCCCCTTGCCGGGTTTGAATCCGGCAAGGGGGCGATGTGCTCAAGATCTGTCGGGTCAATCGTGAGGGTCCCATCGCCCAAGTCGATTTGCCGACTATCTTGCCGTCTTCCCGTCGGGCACCGGCGCCTTGACCCTCATCTCGAACGGCAACCCGCCCTTCCGGACGGGCGCCCTGAGGAACGCGTTGACGGCGGTGGACATGGACAGGCCGAGCTCGTCCAGGATGGCCGTGGCCTCCTTTTTGGCCTCCGGGTCGATCCGGATCGTCGTGGCCGGTATATTCGACGGCATGGCTGCACCTTTCCTCGTATATCGCGATGCGACCATTCTACTGTCTCTATGCGGCGGCTTCGGTCCAGTAGTCCATTTAGGGCGGCAGGACGTTGAACATATCATGGATGCGGCTCCTGCACACGCCGTTGGCGAGCTGTCGCGCGACCGTGCGCTCGGCGGTGCCGGAATCGGTCGCCATGAAGGTCCGGCACCACTTGAACCAAGCGAGGTAGGTGCCGAGGTGCTTCGTCGACACGCCCTTAAACGGCTTCATGAAGGTATCGAGGAGCGAATGGACGGTGTTGATCCGGTTGATGGTCCCCTCGGAAGGGTCCTTGGAATCGTAGGCCGTGTGTGCGTCGACCTCGAGCTCCGCGAGGATGTCGACATAGGCGGACGCCTTGTCCGTCGCTACGACGGAAGCGGACGCGATGCGGTCCCTCAGCACGTCCATGGCGCGTTTCCTCGACAGGATGCCTCGTCCCGAGACCTGGAGAAACGTCTCGTTCGAGTCGTTCACGCCGGTCATGACGCAGATCTGCTCGCGCGACAGTCCGCGCCTGTGCACCTGCTTGCCACGATGTCGGGAGTGACGTGGCATCGTAAATGACCCCTTCGTGTGGTTGCCCTTGAACGACTCGGGGAAGTAGGTCTCGTCGAGCTCGCAGCCGCAGCCCCGCCCGGTCTTGAACGAGGGCGAGTAGGCCGAGAGACACTCGATGAGCCTGTGGCGCATGGTGTAGGCGGTCTTGAGGCAGACATGGCAGCGCCCCGCGCATTCGCGCAGGGGCAGCATGAGAACGAAGCACTCGGCATTGGCCATCCAGGTCTCCTTCGGGAGCCTGCTCGTCCCCAGGATGTGCCCGCTGCCCATGCCGAAGGTCCTGCCGCAATCCTGGCAGAGGTAACGCTGCTCGCCGTTCTTTGATTTGCCCTTCTTCACGACCGCGGCGGACCCGCAGCGCGGGGAGCGCTCGGCCTCGTAGGCGGAGCCGGCGGCGTTCGGTCCTGCTGAGGCTCGCGATGTCCCTCTTGAAGGTGATTACCAGGTCCTCGGCGTTCATGCTGCCCCGCGGTCTACGAGGCTAACGATATGGCGCCGTGATGACATATGTATGTCAATCTTGGTCTAACAGAGCCTAACGAAAGTGCATGTCAGGAGTTTCCCTTAGGCATTTTGCGGCTATAGGGACAAGGTCGAACATCGTGTGAACGACATCGCCCGTGTTTGCAACGGTAGCCGTGAACTTGCCGTTTCCAAAATCCATCAGATGGTAGAGGTTGATGGTTAAGTCCTTTTGCGTGGCAATTCTCAGAATCCAGTAAGCGCAATTGTCGCTGCAGGTTGTGGCGTTGTATACGTTCTGAGGCATGAAGTACATGAGCAACAGCGTCTTAGTGCCTCCCGACAGCCTTTCAGGAGGGATAATGCCTAGGATCTTGGTGTCTATTGCGCAGGGTCCAACGACATTGCCTTTATCGATTGATTTAATAATCCTTTGAGCAAAGGCGTCTTGAAACCACTGGGGCGAATAGACGTTATCGAAGTAAACCGACGTATTGTAGATAACGTTTTCCATATCACCATAGTGAATTGTTAACACGTTGGTCCCTTCGGGTTGCTGGTTTGGTGTTCGGTGAGACTGATTGTATCGCACGCATAAGACGGGCGTAATTTGCCAGAAACACATGCGATTGATAACCATTGACAGTCAAGACCTGTATCCAGTGCCCGTATTTGCATGTCCGTACTTGAACCTAAGTTGCTTTGAAGGCCTATGTTTTAGACAATAGTTCCAGGCTAGGCTCTGCGTGGCGGCACGTAAAAGCCGTACTGTGCTTGGGTGGGTAAAAGTCCAAGACGATTAGATATCCGAGAGGATATCGAGCCCGTGCCGGGGAGATAAGGTGAGCCCGCGCCGGGGACTATAGTTCCGGCAACAAATGGGTTTCCGCGAGGATGCCGCGGCTGACGGTCAGTATATTACCGCCCTACACGCTCCTTCCGCGCGTCGCCTGCTCAAACGATTTGCGCCGAATTTTATTCCGCGGGCGGTGAGCCTGTTTATAGACAACGTCACGACCTATAGACGGGTGTCTTGGGGGTATTGCAGCTTGGCTCCCGTCCCCCCAATCTAGTAGACTTGGAAACCGTTGCTAGATTAGGGGGATTTTCCATGAGACGCTCCACGAAACGAATTTCCGGTGCCGCCGCCGCGCTGGCGGTCGCGGCCGCCCTGGCCCTGTGCGGGCCCGCGGCCTACGCCGCCCCCGCCGCCCCGGGCGACGCGCAGGCCCCGGCCGCCGGGGCCCAGCCCGCCGACGGGGGTCCCGCCGCCCAGGCCGACGCCGCCCAGCCCGCGCAGGCCGACGCCTCCCAGCCCGAGGCCTCGCAGGCCGACGGCGCCCAGGCGGAGCCCGCCCGGTCCGAGGCGGCCGCGCCCGTCTCGCTCTCATACTCGGCCCACGTCTCCAATATCGGCTGGATGGGCGCCGTCGCCGGCGGCGAGGTCGCCGGCACGACCGGCAGGGGGCTCCCCCTCGAGGCGCTGCGCCTCGTCCTGTCCGACGCCTCGACCGGCGAGCCCCTCGGCGCCGACGCCATATCCGTCGAGGCCCACGTCTCCAACGTCGGCTGGCAGGCCGCCGTCGGCAACGGCGGCACCGCCGGCACGACCGGCCAGTCCCGCGCCGTCGAGGCCCTGAGGGTCAGGCTGTCCGGGGAGCTGTCGGCCCGCTACACCGTCTGGTACCGCGTCCACTCCGCCGAGTTCGGCTGGCTGGGCTGGGCGTGCGACGGCGCCGACGCCGGCTCGGCGGGCTACGGCCGCGCCGTCCAGGCCGTCCAGGTCGCGGTCCTGCCCAAGGGCGACCCCGCCCCGGGCGACACCGCCTGTCCTTTTAAGAGCCGTAGCGATGAACCTGCCTCAATCACTGTTCGCTCACATACGTCGAATATTGGTTGGATGTCGCCCGTAGGCGGCGGATCTGTTGCCGGGACAACTGGTAGGGGCCTCCCCATGGAGGCGCTTGAGGCTCAGCTTGGCTGGTATGGTCACTCGGGCTCCATTGAGCTTCGTGGCCATGTTTCTAATGTCGGCTGGCAACAGTGGTCTGAGGGGCACTGTGGAACGACTGGTAAGTCTCAGCGTCTCGAAGCCGTTCAGATTCGTCTAACCGGTGAGGCAGCTGAAAAATATGACATTTGGTACTGTGCTCATGTCTCGGGTATAGGCTGGCTCGATTGGGCTTGTAATGGAGCTGCCGCTGGTTCTGCCGGTAAAGGCAAGGCTATCGAAGCGGTAAAGGTAATCCTTGTGGAGAAAGGCGGAGCAGCGCCTGGCTCTTCGAGCAAGGTCTTTATCGGCGATCTAGATGCTGTTGCGGTTTCCGGATCCGCCGTTTCTGGGGAGAGTCTTGGCTTATCTTCTGGTCAAAAGGCTACGATTGGAGGCAAGGGCGCCAAACTGCTGAACTCCATTGCCTTAAGCGTTGCAGGCCAAACTGATGACGGGTCAATTTCCTATGCCGTTATGGATGCATATTCAGGCTGGGGTGCTTCCGAATCGGATGGCGGCGCCGCCAAGGCGGTATCCGGCGCACCCATTAAAGCGATAAAAATGTCGCTGAGCGGCCAGTTTGCTGCCAATTATGACATTTGGTATCGAGTATACGATTCCGGTAATGGCTGGACGGGCTGGACGTCAAATGGTCAGGCATGTGGCGTTTCTGGTGGTTCTTCCGGTTTGTGCGGCATAGATGTTGCACTTGTTCGTAAGGGTCAACCTGCCCCTGGTTCTACCGGTAATGCATTTACCGAAACGTCGGGAATCGGTCTTGTATCCCAGGCGCACGTTGCTTCTGCGGGCTGGTTGGCTCCCGTTGGCAATGGCGAAACTGCCGGCCAGACGGGCATGTCTCGTTCTCTGCAGGCGTTGTATATTTCGACGCAGGGCATCGATGCCTCCGTTGAAGTGTCAGCACACGTTGCGAATATCGGTTGGCAGCCATACGTTTCGGGTGCTTCCTATGCTGGCACTGTTGGCAAGGGCCTCGCAATTCAGGCGGTTAAATTAAGGCTCACTGGCAACGACTCGTCAAAATACAATATTTACTACCGTATTCATGCGGCGGATTATGGTTGGCTTGGTTGGGCTAAAAATGACGCCGCAGCTGGCACCGTTGGGCTGTCTAAGCAGGCCGAGGCAATTCAAATTAAGTTGGTTGCCAAGGGTTCGTCCGACGCTCCCGTTCAAGATCATGCTGCGTTGATCCAGCTTCCTGGGCTATCCGCTAAGGCAAATTGCTCCGGTCTTGGCTGGCAAGCGTCTGTTGGCAATGGCGGTGTTGCCGGAACGGTTGGGCAGAACCGTGCCATGGAGGCAATGCAACTGTCCCTTTCCGATAGTTCCATGAACGGTGGCATTTCGTATTCCGCCCACGTATCCAATATCGGCTGGCAATCTGCTGTCTCAGATGGAGCCACAGCGGGAACCATTGGACAGGGACAACAAATCCAAGCTGTGAAGATTAATTTGACTGGTGACGTTTCGAATTACTTTGATGTCTGGTATCGCGTCCACGTGTCAAATTACGGATGGCTTGGCTGGACCAAAAATGGATCACCGGCGGGCACCACGAAGCTTGGCATTCCTGTTCAGGCATTACAGGTAAAGATTGTTCCCAAGGGCGCTTCCGCACCAGGCTCTACGTCTGATTCGTATTTTGAGACCTATCGTTATATGGGGTATCAGACCCCGGGATCTTATCCAAAGGTTAGTTGCAATAGCGTGCAGCTTCCTTCGTATTGCACCGGTTACTTTACGTATGTCACGCCTTCTCGAATTCCTTACAACGCTTCGCGACAGGATTGCATCAACGCATTCGTCCAGCGTGCTCGTGAATATATCGGGACGCGTTATATCGAGCCTTGGTCTTCTTGGCCGGGGGATGCGGTTGATTGTTCGGGCTTAGTGCTGCAATGTCTGTATGCGACTGGCATGGATATGGGTTGGTATAACCCGTATAACCATCGTTGGTTGCCCGAGCAAACCTACAACTCCATGAATTGGTATCGCAACAACACGTTTATGCCGGTTAGCACTTCTGCTATGCAGAGGGGAGATGTGGTCTACTACCAGGGCCATATTGGAATCTATATCGGAAACGGTCGAATCATTGATTCGTGGCCTGGGATCGGTGTGACCGAGCGCTCGGTCAATGCTCCAGGTCGTGTAATCGGTGCCGCTAGGCCTTTCGCATAGAGTCTGTTGAGGCGCTCCGTTGCAGGAGCGCCTCTTTTTGACTGTGTGCTAACTGGTGCTTTCCTAAGCTTTAAATTCCTGTATGGAAGTGTGGTAATAGAGCTAGTATTCGTTTCTTTATCTGTGGTTACTGTCTCGGGGGATATGCATGAAACGTCTTAAAGCGTCTGCTGCTTTGGTTTGTACGCTATTGATGGGCTGGTCGCAAATCATTCAGCCTTACAGCGCGTATGCGCTGTCGGTCCAGGCCGCCGCTGCTTCGCAGTCGGTCTCGCAAACATCGAACGAGTACGAATCTCAAGGTGCAAGCTCTCAGGGAGCGCAGGACGATGCCTCGGGTTCTCAGGGTGTAACCGAATGGTATGGTGACGATGCAAATGCTGCTCGTCCTGATGGGGGTGTAGACTCTGATTCAGGCGAACAGCCTGGAATTGGCATCGAAGAGTCTCGTGTTGACGAGTCAAACGGTGAAGCCCCAACCGATGATTCCACTGAAATGAATTCCTGCGAAGCCGACTCTTTGGAACCGAACTCTTGGCGTTTCGAAAACGGCGTGCTTATCGATTCTGACAATGGCGACATCGATGCGCAGTCTTTAACTGACGATCCTTTGCCCAATGGCGCTGTTGCGCGCGGCATCGATGTCAGCAATCATCAAGGAACTGTTGATTGGAATAAGGTTAAGGCCGCGGGGATTGATTTTGCCATTCTCAAGGTCGGTCCGGTTTACGGAAAACCTGACGATTCTTTTGAAAAGAACGCTGCTGAATGTGAACGCCTCGGCATTCCTTATGGCGTGTATTACTACTCCTACGCCCGTTCTGTAGAGGATGCCAATAAAGAGGCCGACAGGACACTTGCTTGGCTCGGCGGCCATCATCCGTCGCTTCCCGTTTATTATGATCTTGAGGATAGCTATATCTTGCAAGATCCGGATTTCAGCAAGGATAAGCTTACCCAGATTGCGCAGGCTTTTTGCAACCGTATGGAGGCCGTTGGCTTTAAGTCGGGTATCTATGCGAACCTTAACTGGCTTAACAACTACCTGAATTCTCCGTCGTTGAGCGGTTATGACCATTGGGTCGCTCAATATAATTGGCGTTGCGATTATGCTGGCAGCTACAGTTTCTGGCAGTATTCAAGCAGTGGCAATGTCCCGGGCGTCAACGGACGCTGTGACATGAACTACTGCTTCAACGGTTCTCTTCTCAACGTAGATGACAGCAAGATGCATATTCAGTATGAGGCGCATGTCTCGAATATTGGCTGGATGAGCAGCAAGCGCGACGGATCTACGGCTGGCACAACGGGGCAGTCTAAATCGGTGGAGGATCTTAAGGTCAGCATCTTGAATCCCGTTGAAGATGGCTCTGTGCAAATTAACGCCAATGTAAGTGGCGTCGGCTGGCAGGGCTGGGACACCCCCTCGGCCTCCGAGGGCGGCACCACCGGCCAGGGCCGCGCCGTCGAGGCCGTGCGCCTGAGGCTCACGGGCTCCCTCGCCAAGGACTACGACGTCTACTACCGCGTGCACGCCTCCAACATCGGCTGGATGGCCTGGGCCAAGGACGGCGAGGAGGCCGGCACCACCGGTATGTCATGCTCTCTCGAGGCTGTTCAGATTAAGCTCATTAAGAAGGGTACCTCCCATCCTGATACATCGGGCTATCCCCATCTTGAAATACCTACGGTGACGTATTCCGCTCAGGTGAAAGGTGCTTGGCAGAATTATGTCCCTGCCGGAGAGGTGTCCGGTACGACCGGTCAGGGAATTCCCATCACCGGGTTTTCGGCTAAAACTACTTCATCTGTTGCCGGCGGGATTGCTTATCAACTGCATCTTTCGAATGTAGGCTGGACTTCTGGCAAGACAAACGGGGAGCAGCTTTCGTCTACCGCTGAATCTAATTCGGTTGAGGCTATTAAAATTTCTCTTTCTGGTGACTTAGCAACCTATTTTGATGTTTGGTATAGGGTCCATGTCGATAATGTCGGCTGGCTTGGTTGGACTAAAAATGGTGCCGTTGCCGGTAGCACTGGCTATGGGACGCATGTCCAAGCTGTTCAAGTTCGACTTACAAGGAAGGGCGCCAATGCCCCCGGGAGCACCGTTTCGCCATGTTTGCTTGGGCAGCCTTCTGCGTTTGCAAATCCTATGCAGAAGAAGATTGTTGATCTTGCCCGACAGGTACCGTCTCCTGGCCCGGGATTGTGCTCCGAGTGGATTGCAGATATCTACGAGCGTGCCGGATTTAGGAACGTCCATACAGATGCCTGCGATTACTACTGGGATTATTGTAAATTCACCGATTATTCTCAGCTGAAAGTTGGAATGGTCATTGCCGTTCCTTCGCATACGCATACCCGCATGGGCAGCATTTACGGTCACGTTTGTCTCTATATTGGCAATAACCAGGTTATGGATAATGTCGGTCAGATCAGGACGCTCGATATGGCGTACTGGTTGGATTATTATTCCACCTCATATAAGCCAAAGTGGGGTTGGTATGACAACGTGCCGCTTGCATAGCTGATCGAAAGTCATGCCTTCGCACAGGTTCTAGCAGTTACTCTGGTTAAAAACGAACGGGTCGTTTTGCAACGGTCCGTTCGTTTCTATTTAAGTGCCATTCACGTTTTCGGTATTTAAGCAATTGCCGAAACGATAAATAATGATGCTAAAGATGGTCGATTGATGGGGAAGTCGAATGAAAAAGACGCAACGACTGCTAGCAACGGCAATGACGCCATTACTGATTCTTCATTGTCTTCTGACGCCCCTTTCTGTCTGGGCTGATTCTTTACCGGTGCAGCCGGAGTCTACTGATTATTCCAATAGCGCCGCCAGCAGCTCGGAAGACGAGAGTTTCGTCCTAAATGATGAACAGCAGGGGGTTGAAGTCGAGCAGCCGACTGTGTCAGACAATGATTCTCCCTCATCCGTTTCTAGCGAGTCTGCTTCCAATGCGACTGATTCGCCGAAACCCGAAAATGATGTATCCGCTGTCTTTGGTTCTGTTTCATACCAGACTCATGTACAGGATATTGGCTGGCAGGCTCCCGTTTCAAATGGAATGACGGCTGGCACAACAGGTCGTGCTAAGCGCGTTGAAGCCCTCAAGATCAATCTGCTTTCACAAGATGGCACCCCTTTGGGGAATGACAGCATTTCGGTCCAATCACACATTTCCGGGATCGGCTGGGAGCCTCAGCCGGTGGGTAACGGGCAGACATCTGGAACAGTTGGACAGTCGCGAGCCATCGAAGCGATCAAGCTATCTTTGTCGGGCGGTCTTTCTGACTCGTATGACATTTGGTATCGCGTTCATTCTGCAAATGTTGGTTGGCTTGGCTGGGCCTCAAATGGTGAGCCTGCTGGAACACAGGGCTATGCTTATCAGATCGAAGCTATTCAGATAAAGGTGCTTCCAAAAAATGCTCAAGATGCGCCAGCGCGAGGCGATGCCTTTAGGGACCATTCCCAGGAACCGCCTACTGTTTCCTATCGATCTCATATCTCCAATGTTGGATGGATGGGTGTTGTCGCGGACGGAAAGACATCGGGGGTCATTGACTCAAGAAATGCAATCGAGGCACTGTCGCTTAGTGTTAATTGGTATGGCCACGGAGGCTCTATTTCCTCTCGCGCGCACGTCTCTGGCATTGGTTGGCAAAGCTGGTCTTCAGGTACTGTTGGCACGACCGGGCAGTCTCGGTCAGTTGAGTCCGTTCAGTTTAAGCTCAATGACGAGATATCTGCAACTTACGACATTTGGTACCGTGTGTATGCTTCCAAATTGGGCGGATGGTTGGGCTGGACGTCCAACGGGTCTCCTGCGGGCTCGGTGGGGAAGGGTGCCGCCATTCAGGGTATTCAGGTTATGTTGGTCGAAAAGGGCTGCTCTGCTCCTGGAGATACAGCGAATCATTTTATTGGAGCTACGGATGTTCTGAGTGGCAGTTCGTATGGCCTTAATGGCAATAGCTTGGGCACTGTGCAGGGTAAAACGATTTTAATGGGTTCCGAGAGCGGCTCTGAGCCTTTAACATCGCTTTCTATTTCGTTTGATAATCAAGAGACTTCAGGTTCAATCGGTTATTCAGGCTGCTATGAATTTAGTGGATGGAGCGGAGTTGTTTCTGACGGTGCCGCGCTCAATTCTAAAAATGATGGCCGTACTTTGAAGGCCGTGAGATTGACTCTTACTGGTGATTTGTCTAATGCCTATGACGTTTGGTACCGGTGTTTTGACTCCAAAAAAGGATGGCTTGGCTGGGCGTGTAATGGCGCGGATGCGGGGGCAACGATACCGGGTTCATTCCTTAAGGCTGTCGAAGTAAGGATTATCAGTAAAGGCAGTGGCGCTCCCGGAGTAACGGACGGAGCATTTGTTTCCGATACTTCCGCCGATTGCGCTCATGTTGTTTATCAGGCCCATTCCGCTAGCCGTGGGTGGTTTCCATCTGTTTTAGATGGGCAGGATGCCGGCACAACGGGAAAATCGCTTTCGCTTCAAGCTCTGAATGTGGTGCTGGCCGGTGTGGATGATGATTCTCTGGTTGAGGCACGAGCTCATGTTGCCAATATTGGTTGGCAGGAATGGCGGTCTGCCGGTTATGTTGGGACCGTTGGACAAGGATTGGCCATTCAGGCTCTTGAGCTGCGCATTAATGGTCCCCTCGCGAATCAGTATGACATCTACTATCGAGTTCATTCGGCTGGTTATGGTTGGTTGGGTTGGGCCAAAAACGGCGATTCCGCTGGAACTACCGGGTTAAATATCCAGATAGAAGCTGTCCAAATTAAGCTTGTCGCGAAGGGCGGGAATCCTGGCTCATCGTCTGCGCCCGCATTTATCTCTGCTCCAGCTCTAACGCTCCAGGCGCATGTCGCCACGCTTGGTTGGATGAATCCCGTTGGCAACGGTGGTGTTGCGGGCACAACCGGCAGATCGCTTGCTATTGAGGCGCTGAAGTTGAATGTCTCCAGTAGCGTATCAGGCGGTATTGAGTACTCCGCCCATGTACAGGATGTGGGCTGGCAAGGTTGGACTTCCAATGGGAATGTCGCTGGCACAGTAGGCTGCGCAAAGCGTATCGAGGCTCTTAAGATTAAGTTGACCGGTGATTTATCGAACTACTTTGATGTTTGGTATCGAGCATATTGCCAAGACTTTGGGTGGCTCGACTGGACCTCAAATGGGCAGCCTGCGGGTACGTCTAGGATAGGCTGCAGAGTCGAGTCTGTTCAAGTGAAGATTGTTCCCAAGGGCGCTGGTGCTCCCGGTTCTACTGCGCGTCCGTTTACTGACCAGCCCTTGTTGCCGGCAGATATGATGACTATGCTTAATCGAGCTAATAGATATTCGAGCAGCACAAGCTGGCTCATTATGGTTGACAGGCAAGCATGCCGCCTTGGAGTTTTTCGTGGACAGCGCGGGTCGTGGAGTTACGCTCAATACTGGACTTGCTCTACCGGCGCCCCTAGTACTCCAACGCCTACGGGTGAGTATACCGTCACCGGCAAGGGCTACTCGTTTGGACATGGGTATACCTGCTACTACTACACGCAGTTTTACGGTGACTATCTGTTCCATTCAATACCGTACTACCAGGGAACTTTTAATCCCATGGACAGCCGAATGGGAATGCATGTTTCACAAGGCTGCGTGCGTTTGCCCATTGATCGCGCTAAATGGATTTGGGATAACGTGCCCCTTGCTACCAAGGTGGTAATCTACTAACTATTCCCGTAAGCGGTGAGAGCTTGTTAGAGGGCCCTTTCCTGTTGCCGTAGTCTTGGCAACAGGAAAGGGCCCTTGCCGTTGGATTTGGCTCCTTTTTCTTCGTTCACCTAATTGGTGACATTAATGAAGCTAACTCCCGATAGTATGGTTATTGACGACCGTCTATCTAGGAGGCGATTCTTTTGAAAAGGCAATTTAGAGCATTTATTGTTCTGATTTCCTGCTTCATGACGATGCTGCTTTTGAGCCCTTTGGCTTGTTGGGCAGATCAAAATGTTGGTTCCAACGAATATGAATCCGTTCCAGAGACCCAATCCGACCCCTCGGATCAAACTGCTGCTGTAGCCGATGAAACGGCGCCTTCGATTGATGCTACCGTGGAGCCCAAAGAGGCGGCCCCGGACGTCAGCTATAAATCTCACATTTCAGGCATTGGTTGGGAGCCGACGTTTACATCGAATGGCTCGACCTCTGGCACAACAGGCCAGTCCCGTAGGCTTGAAGCACTCAGGGTTTCCCTCCCTAATTCAGAAGACCTTGGTATCGAATACCGCTCTCATGTTCAAAATGAAGGCTGGCAGGATTGGGTTTCTAATGGAGCCGTCTCCGGCACAACGGGAAAGGGCCTTCAGATTGAAGCCGTCGAGCTCAAGCTGACGGGCAACAGGGCGGCTTCTTATGACCTGTATTATCGCGTTCATGCTTCTAATTTCGGCTGGCTTGGATGGACTTCAAATGGGTCGACTGCGGGAACCACCGGTTGGTCTTATGCCGTTGAAGCAATACAGATCGTCATTGTAAAAAAGGGTGACGCGGCGCCCGGCGATACTGCTGGTGCCTATGTCCCATATGTCTTTAATTGCTCTCTTTCTCAGGTTGGGGAGACGACTAAAGTAACCCTGAATATTCCGCAGATCGAGGATATAAAACGACTCGGGATCGCTGATTCGATAAAGGTGGCAGGCTCCATGTCGTATGGAGGGAGGGTCACCCGTTCCGTCTCAAGCACGATTGCACTCGGAGATCTGGGCTCTAGCTCCAGTGAAATTGAATTTAGCGATTATGGTCCGTTTGACGTTACGTTGCAGTATTTGAAGAACGGAAACATCGTTCAAGAGGACCATCAGTCAATTGGCATTTCTGCGAGTGAGTACAACCTTGCCCCTTTGAGTGCTTCTTTCCCCGTTGTTCTCTATTCGCTATCTTTCTGGGATATCAGTACCTCTTCTGCTGGAACGACCGTTCCGTCAATTGTAATGCTCGATCGTCCAAGTGCCTATAACTGGAACTCGCTTCCATCCGGGATGTACGGTCTTCCGTATCTGACTCATGAGGAGAATGCTTCTAGTTCGAGCTATCAGGCGTTCGCGGATTATGTCGCTGCTCTCTACAAGATCAATCCCAAGGCAAAGTTCAATCTGTATATCAATGACATCACCTGTTCGTTGATCCATAGGATGATTTACGCCAACAAGATTCCCGCAGGCCAATACTCCATTCGGCTGTTGTCCGATGGATCCGCCACGTATGTCTTTACCAACGAAGCCTTTGACGTTAGGGATCCAGATTCTAAGCAAGCGGAGCTGATTACTTTATGGAACGCCGCCAAGAATAAGGAATACGAAACCGGTGAGGTCTCAAAGTCGTATAGCGATTATCACGATCACTGGGATTCTATGTATGCCGTGCTGAGTATTGAGCCTGGCACTCAGTGGTGGATGACTCGAACGAATCTGTTTACGAGTGGTGACGATAATGCCTTTGCGAATAAGATCGCGTCCGATCCCGGCGTTAAGAAGGTGAATGTTTCGGGCATGCTTACGAGCCTGCAGAATAGGGGAGAGGATACAGTCCAAGCGTTTAAGGCGCTGTACAACTTTAACGATGGCTATTTTGATGCGGCGACTCAGCAGGGCAAAAAGGTAATGATGCTGCTTGGAACGTACGTTTCTTACGAGCAGAATTTTGACGACTATGCCAACTTGACCGAAGTTATCTATGGCGATGACTATTTGTATTATTACAAGGGGCATCCAAACACACCGACGGGTATGTATCCCCAAAAGCAGGAACAGCTTGACCGTCTTGGCATTACCGATGTCGATTCTTCCGTCGCTGCAGAGCTGATCCTCTTCTTTAATCCGGAGATCGGTCTGTCTGGTTATGGGTCTAGTACGTATAACTCGGCCAGTGCCGATGCTGCTGGTGGACTTTGGAATTCCACAAAGGCCGAGGCCTTGAAGCCGGGTGCCGTCATCGATTATTCCATTATGGATTGGTTTGCTTCTCCGATTACCGAAGACACGGATGCTGCTATCAGATCCCTTTGCAAACAGGGAGACTCTTGCTATCTCGTAGAGTTTTCGGATTCCATACTTGCTTCGGCAAATTACGACTTTGCTATCTATTCGCACAATAGCGGTGCTCTGACTTATTTCAAGAAGGGCGAGTCGGGCTATGATGTTGTTAAGGTGTCACGAGGCCCTCTTGACGTCTTGGCAACTTCGCATGTTTCAAATGACGGCTGGCAATCGGCCTCTAAGGGTGGAAATGCTTCCGGTACCGTTGGGCAGTCAAAAGCCGTCGAGGCTATTACTCTCAATCTGCAGAATGCTCCCTATGATGGTGCATTGGAGTACAGGACACATGTTTCCGATTATGGCTGGCAGGGCTATGTGAAGGAGGGGAAAGTTTCTGGTACTACGGGCCAGAGCAAGTCTGTCCAGGCTATTCAGATTCGCCTGACTGGTGAGATGGCCAATCACTATGACGTTTATTATCGAGCTCACGTTCAGGATAAGGGATGGCTCGGTTGGGCCTGCAATGATCAAGTTGCCGGAACGACCGGTTTCGTTTTGAGGCTAGAGGCATTTCAGGTCGTTTTGGTCGAAAAGGGTTCGCCCGCTCCTGGGGATACGAGTCAGCCCTCTATTCAGAGAGCGTTTTCAATCAAGGCACATGTTTCAAACCTTGGTTGGCAGTCGCCTGTTTACGAAGGCATGACCGTTGGCACAACTGGCCGAAATCTTGCTGTTGAGGCGTTGACGATTAGCAAGCCTGACCTAGGGTATTCCGGCGGCATCGAGTATCGAGCTCACGTTCAAAATATCGGCTGGCAAAAGTGGGTCAAAAATGGAAAGGTTGCCGGTACTACGGGGAAGTCTCTTGCTGTTGAGGCTGTTGAAATAAAACTGACGGGAGATCTTGCCAAGCATTATGACGTTGTCTATAGGGCACACGTTCAAAGCAAAGGTTGGCTAGACTGGGTTAAATCGGGCGAGTGTGCCGGTACAACTGGTGAGGCTCTGCATCTAGAAGCGCTTGAGGTTAGGCTGGTTGAGAAAAGCCAAATATAGATCCAATTTGCCTATATACCAACGCTAATGAAGTGGGGGTGAATTGATGGGGTTGTAGTCCCCTCAATTCACCCTCCTTAGTTGCAAGTTATTTGAAAGAGACAAACCGTGCTAGACTTTATCCTTTGTGTAAGGATTTCGTTTCGGCCTCTTTCATTAAGTCGTCATCATTAATTTCTATTGGGTGAATTAAGGTGAAGTTTGGTAATCATGAATTTGCTTTATACGGTTGATAACAATTTTGTCCCACAGTTGGCCGCCAATATTTGCTCGGTTGTTTCAAATCATTCCGGTATTCAAGACATTACTTTTCATGTCTTCTCTAATGGCATTACAGAGGATAACCAGCGTTTGCTCCAGGAGATGGTGACCGAATACAACCAAAACCTTGTATTTTATGATATTTCGAACTTCAAAGATGCTCTCGGGTTTGATTTTGATACATCGGGATGGAATGAAATAGTTCTTGCTAGGCTTTTGATGGCACATTTTCTACCTAATGAGATCGAAAGAGTTATTTACCTCGATGGCGATACGATTGTTCTTGGGGATATTGCTCTTCTTTGGAATCAAGATCTTAAGGGTTGCGTGGTTGGAATGGTTCCCGAGCCAACGGTCGGCCCATCTCGACTTAATGATTTAGACTTAAATGGCTGTCTGTACCACAATGCTGGCGTGTTGCTCGTTGATTTAAAGCAATGGAGATCAACTTGTTGCGAAGATCAATTATTGGATTATTGCGAGCGCCGCTCAGGACGCTTGTTTGCGAATGATCAAGATGCTCTAAATGCAGTACTTAAAGATAAGATTTGCAGTTTATCCCCTGCGTTCAATTATTCCAATATCTTTGACTACTATCCGTTTATATTCTTAAACTCGTTAATGCCGGGCTTTTCGGATGAAAACAGTTTTAATACCGCAAGATCGAAGCCCATCGTTGTCCATTATCTCGGCGAAGAGAGGCCATGGCGGCGGGGGAATACTCATCGCTTCAATAATGAGTATCACTTTTATTTATCAGAAACGTTCTGGAAGGACGCGAAAGATGAAGATGGTTGGGGCGCTTATTTTCTTGCTTGGCGGACTTTTAATTTCCTAACCAGGCCTTTTCCTCAGCTTCGTTATAAAGTGATCAGCGGGTTGATTCCCGCATTTCTTAAATATCGTGCCTCGCAAAGAAATAAATAGGATTATGGATAAAATCAAAGACAAGTCTGTTTGCATTGTTTTACCCACATATAACGGCGGAAAGTATTTGGCCAAACAGCTTGATAGTATCTTGGAGCAAACTTGGCCTAATTGCTCCGTCTATATTCGTGATGATGGTTCAACGGATGAAACTGTTGAAATTGCACAATGGTACTGTCGGTCAAACTCCAGCATTCATTTAATTCAAGATTCAATCGGTAATCTTGGGTGCCCAAATAGTTTTTATGAAATTATCAAACGGGTTCCCGAATATGACTACTATGCATTTGCCGATCAGGATGATATTTGGAAGACCGATAAAATTGAACGGGCAGTCAGGGCAATTGAAAATAGTGGAGACAAGGTGCCGACTGTCTACTTTTCTTCCTTTTCATATGTAAACGAAGATGGCGAGACGATACGCGAGTCGGCTCCGCAGGACAAGTACCTCTCTTTTCATAACACCTTGTTTTATACTCCCGGACTAGGCTTCACGATAGTATTTAATCGCCTTGCCTGCAGGGCCTTTATTCTTGAGGTAGATCCAGGGAATGAAATGCATGATCGCTGGCTGATTCGGTGTGCTTCGGCATTTGGAAAGGTATTGTTTGATTCCGTCTGTACGGCTTCACATGTTCGTCATTCCTCTGCGGTCACGTCTGGAGATAATCGTTATTTTGATCTTTTAAAGACCTATTTTAAGGACGAGCTATTTGGTGATAGATCGAAAGATGAGAGTAAAAAGTTAAGCCATTTTTCTGCGGTGTTTTATGATGAGCTTAGTTTTGAGCAGAAACATGAGCTTGATATTTTCACCAATGATGATGGGATTATTTCAAGACTTAGGAAAGCATTTTTCCCAAAGCGTCTGCGACCTACTTTGATTTCTGATTTACTTCTTCGCGTTTTGTTTTTATTCAACAAGGCCTGATGATCCACTGCTGGAGTGATTGTGTCTAATAGAAAAACGAAAGAACTCTCTGTTGAGCAGAGTCTTGTTTGGAACAGCGTCGGCTCGATGGCGTATTTGATTTGCAACTGGCTGATTACTGTTCTTGTGGTGACACTTGGTTCCGACATTAGCATGTCTGGTAGCCTTGCTGTGGCTATGTCTGTTGGTAATATTTTTGCGACCATTGTTTTGCTTAGAGCGCGCCCCGTTCAGGTTTCTGAGAGCTATTCTGATTTTACGACTGGGAATTTTATCGCTCATAGAATCGTTGCAACAATACTTGCCTGTGTAATTTGCTTCTTCTATTGTTTAGTCTCTGTTGCATTCAACGATTGGGCAGTTGTTGCTGTTTATTGCCTATTTAAAGCTGGTGATTCATTTGTCGATGTTCTTCACGGTGTGGATCAGGTAAACAACAGATTGGACATTGCGGCTATCTCTCAAATAGTTCGTGGCGTAGGAGTTCTAGTCTCCTTTTCGTTGTGCTTGTTGCTATTTGATAACTTGGTAATAGCCGTTGCTTCAATGGCTTTTGTTACCATAGCTGTTGTGCTTACATATGATTTTAGAATGACAAAACGGTTTTGTGCCGTTATACCTGATTTTGATTTTACTTCCCTTATCAAATTGTCGCGTATCTGCTTTCCCGGTTTTGTTGCATCTCTTGCGTGCACGGCTGTTGTTAGCGTAACAAGACAGTTCTATGGCCTTTCCTATGGAAATGAGGCGTTGGGTTTTTATGCCGCCGTTGCCACTCCGACTGCCGTAATTCAGGCTCTCGTATCTTATCTATATGCCCCCCTGCTTGGACCTATTTCGGCAATGTGGCGAGAAAACGAAACTCACCGATTACGCTTAGTATTTATTAAGATGCTCGTTTCCGTATTCGTTTTGACGGCGATGTGTGCCATGGCTAGTGCTTTCATAGGCGAACCTGTGCTTACTGCTATTTATGGCAAAGAAGTTGGCCTTCACTCAGATTATCTTCCGTTGGCACTCGTTGCTACCGCATTCACTGGTTTGAACTTTTTCACTATTGATGTCTTTATTGCATTTGGGAAACCGATTATTGGCACGATTTCTGGTGCCGCTTCGTTAGCGTTGGCCGTGTTTCTTTCTCGTTATTGTTTTGTGAATCCGGTATTTGCTTCTGATGCAAATGTCATCAATATCATTATCTTGGTGGCATACGGTTTTGGATTATTATTTTCCTTCCTTTGTATAATTAACCTATTAAATCGGAAGGCGAAGCAATCTGTCACATCCGAACTGTAAATTCGCTCTCCTTGTTTCGATAGGGTTTTTCAGTTCGACTTGGGCTGTTTGATTGATATTCTGTACTGAGGATTCAGATGATGCATGAATTAAGAGCGCTGGTTATCATCCCAGCTTTTAATGAAGAGGCGAACATTTTAGATACGGTTTCTTCTGTGGAGGAAGCTGGATACGATTATGTAGTTATTAACGATGGCTCCACTGATGACACTTTGCGTGTTTGTCGCGATGCGGGGGTTAATGTCCTGGATTTACCGCAGAATCTTGGCATTGGAGGCGCGGTTCAAGCCGGACACAAATATGCCAAACGCTTTGGCTATGATGTAGACATCCAAGTTGATGGTGATGGGCAGCATGACGCCCATTACATATCGCGCTTGCTTGATGAAATAAATAATGGGTCTGATTTAGTTATCGGATCGCGATTTCTTGAGGAATCTGAAGGCTTCAAGTCAACCTTCTTGAGGCGTCTTGGAATTAGATGGCTCTCTGCGGTAATTCATCTTACAACTCACGTTCGTGTTAGCGACCCCACTTCTGGTTTTCGCGCATGTGGATCTAAGGCCATAGATCTGTTCTGTAAAAAATATCCCGTAGACTATCCGGAGCCGGATTCTGCTGTTGCGGCTATGGTTAAGGGCCTTCGCGTTACAGAAGTGCCTGTCGTAATGAAAGAACGACAGGGGGGAAAGTCGTCAATTTCTGGTTTTAGTAGCATTTATTACATGATAAAGGTTACTTTGGCGATTATCATCTCTTCATTCTCGAATTAGGACGGGTTGTTATGCATATTTCCTTACAGTTTGGTGTCATTACTGCTTGTTTAGTTTTGCTTTGTTTTGTGCTGCGTCTTGTATTAAAGGATAGCCTTCAGCTCAAGTATTCACTTCTTTGGATTCTGTCTCTTATACACATCTCCGAGCCCACGAGACTAAGGCGAATCTCG
>UQOJ01000008.1 GCA_900542635.1 uncultured Collinsella sp. | reverse complement strand
CGAGATTCGCCTTAGTCTCGTGGGCTCGGAGATGTGTATAAGAGACAGCCTTGGAAGCATCGAACACGGGGCCGCACATGCAGGCGCCCTTCATACCGTCGACCGTCTCGACATTGCAGGTGTTGCAGGCGCCAAAGCCACAGCTCATCATGCGCTCAAGCGACACCTCGCAGTACGCACCGGCCTCGGCGGCAGCGGCGGCGACTTTCTTCATCATGACGGCGGGGCCGCAGCTGGCGACGTAGTCGTAGCCGCCCTCGCCGAGCAGCTCGGCTGCCGGGTCGGTGCAAAAACCGTGCGTGCCCAGCGTGCCATCGTCGGTGCACACGTTAACCGTGGCGCCCAGCGCGCGGAACTCATCGACACCCACGGCCTTGGAAGCGGTGCCAAAGCCCAGGCACACGTCGACATCCACGCCCTGCTCGGCAAGCTTGCCGGCGAGGCAGAGCACGGGCGGAACGCCGATGCCGCCCGCCACGAGCAGCGCCTTCCTGGTGCCCTCGGGAACAAGCCAGCCGCGGCCGCCAGGGCCCAACAGGTTGGACTTGGAGCCGGGGACCATCTGCGACAGACGACGGGTGTCGTCACCCACGACGGCGTACCACAGCTCGACGGTACCGGCCTGGGCGTCGGCGCGATAGAAGCTCAGGGGCACGCGAAGCAGCGAGGACGCATCGCCGGGCACGGCGATGTTCACAAACTGACCGGGCTTGAGCGCACTTGCAAGCTTGGGGGCCGAGATGACGAGCGAGAAGATGCCGTCGGCGATCTCCTGGTTCGAGACGACCTCGAAGTCGTGCATGCGTGCAGTGGAAGGTGTGGGCATAGACGCTCCAATCCCCCATGCGATTGCATGGTCAAAACGAACAGAAAGCGCGGCACCGCAAGGGCACCGCGCACAAAAGCGATAAGGCTATGCTAGCAGATGCAGCCGTCGGCGAGCGTCTGCTTACCGCCGACAAACACATCGGTGGCACGACCGGTAAGCGTGCGGCCGGCAAAACCGGAGTTCTCGGCGCGCGACTCATAACCGTCCTCGCCGACCGTCCAGGTGGCAGAGGGGTCGAACACGGTCAGGTCGGCAACGGAGCCCGCCTTGACCTGAACCTGGTCAAGGCCCAGAATCTCACGCGGCTTGATGGCCATGAGCTCGACCATGCGGCCCACGCTCATCTTGCCCGTGTTGACCAGCTCGGTGAGTACGAGCGACAGCGAGGTCTCGAGGCCGATCATGCCAAAGGGCGCAAGCTCGAACTCGCGGGCCTTCTCCCACGGGGTGTGGGGAGCGTGATCGGTGACGATAGCGTCGACGGTGCCGTCGATGACGCCCTGACGGATGGCCTCGGCATCTTCCTCGGTACGCAGCGGCGGATTGACCTTGAGCGAGGTGTTGTAGGTCTCGTCCAGGTCGTTCTCGGTCAGGAACATGTGGTGCGGGGTAGCCTCGCAGGTAACCTGAACGCCAGCGGCCTTACCGGCACGCACGATCTCCAGGCCATGGGCGGTGGAGATGTGCTGGATGTGCAGCTTGGCACCGGTCAGCTTGGCGATCTCGATGTCGCGGGCGATCTGGAGCTCCTCGCCGGCAGCCGGCCAACCCTCGAGGGCCAGACGGGTCGAGACCTTGCCCTCGTTGATCTGGCCGTGGCCGACCAGGTCCTCGTCCTGGCAGTGGCTCATGAAGACCTTGCCGAACATCTTGCCGTAGTCCATGCAGCGACGGAGCATGCCCGCGCCCTGCACGCCGCGACCGTCATCGGTGAAGGCGACGGCGCCGTGGGCGACCATATCGCCCATCTCGGACATGGCCTCGCCCTTAAGACCGCGGGTCATGGCGCCCGACGGATAGACGCGGCAGTGGCCGACCTCGGCAGCGCGGGACTTGACGAACTCCACGACGGTGCCGTTATCGGTGACGGGATCGGTGTTGGGCATGGAGCACACGCCGGTAAAGCCGCCCTTGGCAGCTGCGCGGGTGCCGCTCTCGATGTCCTCTTTGACCTCGTAGCCGGGCTCGCGAAGGTGAACGTGCATATCCACCAGGCCGGGGACGAGGTACTTGCCGGAAAGGTCGCGGACCTCGGCTCCCTCGACGGTGAGATTCTCGCCGACCTCGGCGATCTTATCGCCGTCAATCAGGACGTCAACGACACCGTCAAGCTCGACGGACGGGTCGACGACGTGGGCATTCTTAAGAAGCAAGGCCATTATCGGCACCTCCAAGCAGCAGATACAGGATAGCCATACGCACGCAGATACCGGCGTAGACCTGCTCCAGGATGACGGAGCGTTGCGGGTGGTCGGCCATATAGGAGTCGAACTCGACGCCGCGGTTGATGGGGCCCGGGTGGCAGATGATCGCATCGGACTTCATGAGCTTCTCGCGGTCCTTGGTCAGGCCGAAGAGCTTGTGGTACTCGCGAATGGTCGGGAACGGAGCACCCTCGAGACGCTCCTGCTGCACGCGCAGCATGTAGACGACGTCCAGCTCGGGCAGGACGGAATCGAGGTCGCTCGTCACGTGGTCGCAGCCCAAGACCTCGGGCGACGGCGGCAGCAGCGTGCCGGGGGCGACGGCGTAGGTCTCGCAGCCCATGATCTTAAGGGCGGGGATCAGCGAGCCGCAAACGCGGGAGTGGGCGATATCGCCGACGACGGCGACCTTCAGACCGTGGAAGTCACCCTTGTGCTCCCAGATGGTGTACAGGTCGAGCAGGGCCTGCGTGGGATGGTTGTGCTTGCCGTCGCCGGCGCAGATGACGCTTGCGGGCGAGTTCTGCGTGACGATGTAGGGAGCGCCGGCGTGCTTGTCGCGCACGACGATGCAGTCGATCTTATAGGCGTTGAGGGTCTCGACGGTGTCGACAAGGCTCTCGCCCTTGACCGTGGAGGTCGAGGAGCCGCCAAAGTTAAGGCTGTCGGCCGAAAGACGCTTTTCGGCGAGCTCGAAAGAGCTGCGGGTGCGCGTCGAGGGCTCGTTGAACATGTTGACGATGGTCTTGCCCTTGAGCGTGGGGACCTTCTTGATGGCACGCTCGTTGACCTCGGAGAACGCCTTGGCGGTCTCGAGGATGAGCTTGATGTCCTCTTCGGAGTACTCGGTAATGTCGATCAGGTGCTTATGGTTGAACGCCACGGTACTACTCACCTCCCAGCGGCGCGGAGCCCACGTGGGAACCCGGCGCGACGTCGTTAATCTCGACGGCGGTGTGGCCGTCGACTTCCTTCATATATAGGTGCACGTTCTCCTCATGCGACGAGGGAACGTTCTTGCCGACAAAGTCCGGCGAGATGGGGAGCTCGCGGTGGCCGCGGTCAACGAGGACTGCCAGCTCGATGCGGCTCGGACGGCCCAGGTCCATGACGGCGTCAAGAGCGGCGCGGATGGTACGGCCCGTATACAGGATGTCGTCCACCAGCACGACGCGCTTGCCGTCGACGCTGAAGGGAATGTTGGTAGCGTGGATCGCGGGAGCGAAATTGGTCGCATAGTCATCGCGGTAGAAGCTGATGTCCAGGCTGCCGAGCGGAACGTCGACGCCCTCGATCTCCTTGATCTCCTCGGCGAGCTTCTTTGCCAGAAGGTCGCCGCGCGTGACGATGCCGACCAGAGCGAGATCTTCACAGCCCTCGTTGCGCTCGAGAATCTCGTGCGCGATGCGGGTCATCGCTCGATTGACGGCGGTCTCGTCCATGATGACCGCCTTGGGGGAAGTCGTGCCCATCGATCTCCTTCCTCACATGTCTTGACTGCTGACACAGTCAAAAAAATAGATGCCCGACCGCTCAAAGCGGACCAGACACCCACAGGAAGGGCTGCTCTTTGGCAGCAATGTAATTCCATGTGGGTATCTCGTACCCCTTTAATGGTCAAGGGATAGTGTAGCCAACCTCGAGCTTAATTGCGAGCATAAATACAGAGCAATCCGTAAACGGAGCCCAATGCTCCATAAACCTATATATATTTGTTGGACGAGCTTGAAAACACACGCACGAGCTGGCATAATCCCCTCTGCTGCACGCAAATCGGATCTACGTCCAGGGCCGTGGCGTGGGCACTATCGCCAAAAGAGGAATATCTCTGTGTAGATTGCGCACAGGGAGCGACTTCTGTGCTATAGTTCAGGCTTGTTTGTTAACGCGACATGTTCGTTTGTCGCCCAAGGAGGGTCAGTTATGTCCAAAGTTTGCGAAGTTTGCGGTAAGCACCCCGTTGCCGGTCGCTCCATCAGCCACTCTCACCGCGTCACCAACCGTAAGTTCCGCCCCAACATCCAGCGCGTCTACGTCGTCGTCGATGGTCACCGTCGCAAGATGAACGTTTGCTCCACCTGCCTCAAGTCCGGCAAGGTTGCGCGCTCCTAAATAAGGTCTTACCAACAAGTACCTCGGACTCTCCGGGTCAAAGACCTCGCGTTCACATAGAACTTACCAAAGGCGCCCTCCCCTACGGAGGGCGCCTTTTTGCACTCATTGGGGACAGACTTACATGAGTGCTTTCACGCATTGGGGACAGACAGACATGAAGCACGCATGCGACGCACTGACTGGCTCCGGCCCCTGCCTCACGCAGCATCCTTCCAGCCTGCAGTTGCCTTGGTCACGCTTGTAGCGCCGATGCCGGTGATACGGGCAATTTGCTTGACCGTGAGATGCGCCCGCCTAAGCCTCAGCAGACACGCATCGCGTTCGGGGCGTGGCAGGGCTTTGAGCAGTGCAGGATCTATGCTCGGCAGAACTTCGCGCGCAACGGAAAGGGCCTCCTCATCGGGGATCCGCCGTCGTGGAAGAACCTCCATTGACCAGATGCGCCCGGCAACTTCCTCGAGATGCTCGCAATAGCAACGGGAGCCACCGACAATATCGAGCATAGGGGCCGCATCACAGATGTCAAAGGGATCATAGCCCAGCTGATACGCCTTATAGCTTGACCAGCGGTACGCATCGAGCGAGTCAAGCGCACCCTTCACGGGATTGAGATGAATATAGTCGAGCAGCTGCACCGCCTGCGCGTCCGACTCAACCGCGACCCGCGAATAGCGACTGTCAAACAGATGTCCCGTTCTCCCCGTTTTTCCATTGAAATACTTAGCATATGCCGTCAGCGCGCACTGCATTGCCTTTGAAAGGTTGTCAAATGGGTCATCAACCATCAAATGGAAGTGATTGTCCATAAGGCACCAAGCCAACACCGCCACTTCATGGCGCGCAAACCTGTCCGAGATATCCGATAAGAAACGATAACGGTCGGAGTCATCTTCAAAAATAATCTGTTTGGAGTTGCCGCGGTCAAAGACGTGGTAATAGCCGGTGATCGAAACGGGGCGGGCGCATCGGGGCATAATCTCTCCTTTCAAAACTGTTCAGGCAACACCTAAAAGGAGAGAAGCAACGCGAAATGCTGAGCCTGCAACCTATTTATATCCAATAAGCGGCAATAACAGGCCCAGAACGGCAAAATGGCAAAACGATGTCTGTCCCAAATGAGTGAAAGCACTCATGTAAGTCTGTCCCCAACGAGCGGGGCGGAAGAGCAGGCAAATAGTTTTAGTTAAAACGTTTCAGTTTATTGAAGCGTTTTAGTGTGCCTTTTAGAGGAATCTGGCCGTTCACCGAATTATTTCTTGCTATCATGCAAGGCGTAGGGTAAATCTCCGATCGCAAGGAGACACAAATGGTGAAAAAGTCACCGGAAAACACTACTCCCGCAATTGTGGACAACGTAGAGGCGCTTGAGGCTAAGCTCGCTCAGATGCGAGAGGCCCAGGCGCTTTTTGCTACGTACACGCAGGAGCAGGTCGACAAGATCTTCTATGAGGCCGCCATGGCCGCCAACAAGGCACGTATCCCGTTGGCGAAGATGGCCATCGAGGAGACCGGCCGCGGCGTTCTTGAGGACAAGGTCATCAAGAACCACTACGCCGCAGAGTACATCTACAACGCTTACAAGAACACCAAGACCTGTGGCGTTCTGGAGCGCGATGAGGCTTACGGCATCACCAAGATCGCCGAGCCCATCGGCATCGTGGGCGCCGTCATCCCGACGACCAACCCCACCTCCACCGCGATCTTCAAGACGCTAATCAGCCTGAAGACCCGCAACGGCATCATCATCTCCCCGCACCCGGCAGCCGCCAAGTGCACCATCGCCGCCGCCAAGCTCGTGCTTGACGCCGCCGTCAAGGCCGGCGCCCCCGAGGGCATCATCGGCTGGGTCGATGTCCCCTCCATCGAGCTGACCAACATGGTCATGCGCGACGTCGACATCATCCTCGCCACCGGTGGCCCGGGCATGGTCAAGGCCGCTTACTCCTCGGGCAAGCCCGCCCTGGGCGTTGGCGCCGGTAACACCCCGGTCATCATCGACGACACCGCCGACGTGCTGCTCGCCGTCAACTCCATCATCCACTCCAAGACCTTCGACAACGGCATGATCTGCGCTTCCGAGCAGTCCGTGACCGTCATCGACACCATCTATGACCAGGTCAAGGCCGAGTTCCAGAAGCGCGGCTGCTACTTCGTCAAGCAGGGTGCCGAAATGGAGGCCCTGCGTGCCGCCATGTTCAAGAACGGCGCCCTCGACCACCGCATCCCCGGCATGGCTGCCGCCAAGATCGCCGAGCTCGCCGGCATCGAGGTTCCCGCCAAGACCAAGATCCTGATCGCCGAGGTCACCTCCACCGACCCCGCCAAGGAGGAGTTCTCCCACGAGAAGCTCTCCCCGGTCCTGGCCATGTACCACGCCAAGGACTTCCAGGAGGCCGTCGACAAGGCTGAGCACCTGGTGCTCGCCGGTGGCCCGGGCCACACCGCCTCTCTGTACGTGCACCCCGCCCAGGCCGAGAAGATCAGCCTGTTCGAGCACGTCATGAAGGCCTGCCGCATCGTCATCAACACCCCGTCCTCGCACGGTGGCATCGGTGACCTGTACAACTTTGGCATGAAGCCGTCTCTGACCCTGGGCTGCGGCTCCTGGGGCGGCAACTCCGTCTCCGAGAACGTTGGGGTGAAGCACTTGATCAACGTTAAGACTGTGGCCGAGCGCCGTGAGAACATGCTGTGGTTCCGCGCTCCCGAGAAGGTCTACTTCAAGAAGGGTTCTACGCCCGTCGCCCTCGACGAGCTGGGCAACGTCATGGGCAAGAAGCGCGCCTTCATCGTCACCGACCAGTTCCTCTTCAAGAATGGCAACACCCGCGCCATCGAGGCCAAGCTCGACGAGATGGGCATCGCCCACGACTGCTTCTACGACGTCGAGCCCGATCCGTCGCTGCAGTGCGCACGTCGCGGCGCCAAGCAGATGGCTCTCTTTGAGCCGGACGTCATCATCGCCGTCGGCGGTGGCTCCGCTATGGACGCCGGCAAGATCATGTGGATGATGTACGAGCACCCCGAGTGCAAGTTTGAGGACATGGCCATGGACTTCATGGACATCCGCAAGCGTATCTTCACCTTCCCCGAGATGGGCAAGAAGGCCTACTTCGTCGCCGTCCCGACCTCTTCGGGTACCGGCTCCGAGTGCACGCCGTTCGCCATCATCACCGACAAGGAGACCGGCATCAAGTGGCCGCTCGCCGACTACGCGCTGCTCCCCAACATGGCTATCGTCGACGCCGACAACTGCATGACCGCCCCGCGCGGCCTGACCGCTGCCTCCGGCATCGACGTCATGACCCACGCCATCGAGTCCTACGTCTCCATCATGGCTTCCGACTACACCAAGGGCCTCTCCGAGCGCGCTGCTAAGCTCGTCTTTGAGAACCTGCCCTCCAGCTTCACGAACGGCGCCAAGGACCCGCATGCCCGCGAGGAGATGCACAACGCCTCCTGCATGGCCGGTATGGCCTTCGCCAACGCCTTCCTGGGCCTCAACCACTCCATGGCCCACAAGCTCGGCGCTTTCCATCACCTGCCCCACGGCCTCGCAAACGCCGTCATCCTGACCCGCGTCATGCGCTACAACGCCGCCGAGGCTCCCGTCAAGATGGGTACCTTCTCCCAGTATCCTTACCCCAACGCGCTGCACAACTACGCCGAGATGGCCAAGTACTGCGGCATCGAGGGCAAGGACGACAAGGAGGTCTTCGAGAACTTCATCACGAAGCTCGAGGAGCTCAAGGACTTCATCGGCGTCAAGAAGACCATCGCCGACTACGGTGTTGACGAGCAGTACTTCCTCGACACCCTCGACGAGATGACCGAGCAGGCATTCAACGACCAGTGCACCGGCGCTAACCCGCGCTACCCGCTCATGAGCGAGATCAAGGAGCTCTACCTGGACGCCTACTACGGCCGCGAGCCCCAGGACTACGCCGTCTGCTAGTTTTTAGCACGGTTATTTGCGGCGGGGGTGCACGGGTGAACGCACGCCCCCGCCGTTGCTTCTATCGCATCGTTGAAAGGATGCAATCATGCTGCTCCCCGATTCCAAGACCGAGCTCGTCCGTCGCGGCAACAAGGTCGTTTACGACCTGGGCGACAAGATCGTCAAGGTCTTTAACGAGACCAAGCCCGTCTCCGACGTGTTCAACGAGGCTTTGAATCTTGCCCGCATCAATGAGTGCGGCATCCGCAGCCCCAAGGCTCTCGAGGTTTCTCAGCTCGAGAACGCCAACGGCTGGGCGCTCGTGACCGAGAAGGTTCCGGGCACCACCCTTGCCGAGAAGATGACTGCCGAGCCCCAGCGCTTTGGTGAGTACCTCGAGATGTTCGTCGACCTCCAGATCGAGATCCACGGCTACACCTCCCCGCTGCTCAACCGTCAGCGCGATAAGTTCGCCCGCATGATCGACAGCCTCGATCAGCTCAATGCCACCACGCGCTACAACCTTCAGGAGCGTCTGGACGGCATGACCAAGGAGTTCAAGGTCTGCCACGGCGACTTCAACCCCTCCAACGTCATCGTCGGCGACGACGGCCAGCTGTACGTCTGCGACTGGGCACATGCCACCCAGGGCTCCCCTGCTGCCGACGTTGCCACCACCTACCTGCTCTTTGCCCTCAACAGCAAGGACCAGGCCGAGGCCTATCTGGAGCTCTACTGCGACCGCGCCGACATGCCCATGCAGGTCGTGCGTCAGTGGACGAGCATCGTCGCCGCTTCCGAGCTCGCTCGTAAGCGCAACGTGAACGATGAGTTCCTGAAGAACTGGATCGACGTCGTCGATTATCAGTAATATCTGAGCGATTTATTTCGCATCGGAGGCACAAAGGAAAACCCCGCAGCTCATATGGGCTGTGGGGTTTTCTTTTAGATATCGAAGATGCTACAAGATAAAAGGACGGCTCCGCATCTCCCCGATCTGGAGAAATGCGGGGCCGTCCCGTATATCGAACTACAAGCGAAATCGTCGATTATCGGCGGGCCGCCTTAACAAGCTCGGCAACCTTGGCGACAACCTCGTCGATCGCCACGTCCTCGCGCTCGCCCGTGGCACGGTCCTTGAGCTCAACGGTGCCATTCTTAAGGCCGCGCTTGCCCAGAACGACCTGATACGGGAAGCCCATAAGGTCGTTGTCGGCAAACTTAAAGCCGGGACGCTCGTCGCGGTCATCGACGACAACCTCGATACCCTCGGCGCACAGGTCATCAACGATCTGCTCGCAGACGGTAGCGCACTCCTCCTTCTTGGGATCGAGCGGAATCACCGCGACCTCGTACGGGGCAACGGAGACCGGCCAGACGATACCGTGCTCGTCGTTGTGCTGCTCCACGACGGCAGCAAGCGAGCGGGACACACCAACGCCGTAGCAACCCATGATGAGCGGCTTCTCCTTGCCGTCCTCATCCATAAAGGTGGCACCCATGGCCTCGGAATACTTGGTGCCCAGCTGGAAGACCTGAGAGACCTCGATGCCGCGGGCAGCGGAGAGCGGCTTGCCGCAGTGCGGGCAGGGGTCGCCGACGACAACGGTGACCAGATCGGCCCACTCGTCGACGGTAAAGTCGCGCTCGGGGCAGGCACCGGTAAAGTGATAATCGACCTCGTTGGCACCGCAGGCCCACTGCTTGGACTCGCGCAGGCTCTCGTCGCACACCAGGCGAATGCCCTCGGGAAGGTTAACCGGTCCGATAAAGCCCTTATGCAGACCGTAGGTCTGGAGCTCCTCATCGGTCATCATGCGATAGCCCTTGCCAAAGACGTGCTCGGCCTTGCAATCGTTGAGCTCGTGGTCGCCCGGAACAATGGCCACGACAGGCTTGCCCTCGGCGTCGATGAGTGCCAGCGACTTGCGCGTGCCGTTCTCGGGGAAACCGAAGAACTTTGCCACGGCCTCGATGGTGCCCATGCCCGGAGTCTCGACCTTGGTAAGCGTACCGTCGCCAGGACCCTCGGTCACTACGACCTTGGTGCTTGCCGCCTCGTCATCGGCAGCAAAGCCGCAATCGTCGCAGTAGACGAGCGAAGCCTCGCCGGCGTCGGCCAAAGCCATGTACTCGACGGAGGTATCGCCACCGATCTCACCGGAGTCGGCGACAACGGGCAGAGCCTTGATGTAGCAGCGCTCGCAGATGTTGGCGTAGGCCTGCTTCATCTTGTCGTACTCCTCCTGCAGACTCTCCTGCGTGGCAGAAAAGCTGTAGGCATCCTTCATGATGAACTCGCGACCGCGCATCAGGCCAAAGCGGGGGCGGAACTCGTCGCGGAACTTGTCCTGAATGTGGTACAGGTTGACGGGCAGCTGCTTATAGGAGCGCAGCTCGTTGCGCACCAGAGCCGTGACGGTCTCCTCATGCGTGGGGCCCAGGACGAACTCGCGACCATGACGGTCGTCAAAGCGCACAAGCTCCTTGCCATAGGCGTCGATGCGGCCGGACTCACGCCACAGCTCGGCGTCGACCATAATGGGCATCATAAGCTCCTGGGCACCGGCGGCGTCCATCTCGTCGCGCACGATGTTCTCAATCTTGCGGATCGAGCGCCAAGCAAGCGGCAGGTAGGAATACAGACCGGCGGCCTCCTTGCGGATCATGCCGGCACGGAGCAGCAGGCGGTGGCTGGCGAGCTCAGCGTCCGCCGGATCCTCTTTAAGCGTCGGCGCATAGAGCTTAGACATATACATTGCTCGGGTCATTTATTTCTCCTCAATAAGCTTGTCGACCTCGGCCATCAGCGCGTCGACAATTTGATCCTCAGCTACTTTACCAATGATCTGGCCATGCGAAAAGAGCAGGCCCTGACCTCGTCCACAGGCCACGCCTAGGTCGGCGTCGGAAGCCTCGCCGGGGCCATTAACGGCACATCCCATCACAGCGATCGAAAGCGGCACGGAGTAGTTCTTAAGCCGCTCGGTGACCTCCTCGGCAATGGGAATAAGGTTAACCTGGCAGCGGGCGCACGTGGGGCACGAGACAATCTCGGGACCACGGCGACGCAGGCCCAGCGACTGCAGAATACCCCAGGCAACCGGCGGCTCCTCAACCGGATCGGCTGTGAGCGACACACGCATGGTGTCGCCAATGCCTTCGGAAAGCAAGATACCCAAGCCTACAGAGCTCTTGATGGTGCCCTGGAGCTTGGTACCCGCCTCAGTTACGCCCAGGTGAAGCGGAACGTGGGGAATCTTACGCGACAGGGCTCGATAGGTATCGAGCGTCGTTTGCACGCTATGGGCCTTAGCCGAAAGCACAATGTTCGTAAAGCCGCGGCCTTCAAAATGCTTGACGAAACGCTCGCTCGACATCACGAGCTTCTCGGGCTGCGTGAGGTCGTCGCGCTCGGCGATATCCTGCTCAAGCGAACCAGCGTTGACGCCAATACGAATCGCACAGCCCGCGGCGCCGGCGGCGTCGATAACGGCATCGACCTTAGCCCAATCGCCGATATTGCCTGGATTAATGCGCAGCTTGGCGGCACCAGCCTCGACGGCGCCGATGGCGAGCTTATGGTTAAAGTGAATATCGGCGACGATCGGCACCGGAGACTCGGCACAGATGGTGCGGAAACCCTCAAGCGCGGCCTCGGTAGGCACGCTCACGCGCACGATATCGCAGCCAGCTTGCGCCAACGCACACACTTGAGCAAGCGTTGCCTGGGCGTCGGCGGTATCGGTGCAGGTCATGGACTGAACCACCACCGGCGCGCCGCCGCCGATCTGCACGCCGCCCACATGCACGGGGCGCGTCAGCTCGCGCGGCAAAGAATGGGATAAAGACAATCCAAACACTCCCCTACAGAATAAATCGAAGGATGTCGGAACGAAGCATATAGACAAACAGCAGTGCGAAGAGCGCGATGCCCACATAGCTCACAATCGTCTGGACCTTGAGAGGTAGCTCGCGACCCGCAATCTTTTGAATGATCTCGATGACCAGCTTGCCGCCGTCGAGCGGGGGGATGGGTAGCAAGTTCATAAAACCCAGCGAGAAGGAGATGAGCGCGGCAAACGACAGGAACGTTACGGGGCCGGCAGCAGCCGCCTGAGAGGACATGACGCTGATGCCCACGATCGAGGAGGACTGGTCGAGAATCTCCATCGTATGCTGCGGCTGGAGTAGGCGTAGCACGCCCTCCGCCGTCTGCGCGACATAGGAGAAGGACAGGCGAGCCGACGTGATGGGGTCTAAACGGACCACCTGCGTAGAGGCATACACACCTAGGCGCTCATCCTCTTTGAGCGCAACCGAGGTCGAATGCTGCTTGCCGTCGCGCTCATACTCGATGGCGATATCGTCCTTACCGGCGGCCTTGCCAATAGCATCGTAGACGTCCATCCAAGTGGAACATGAGACACCGTCAACCGAAAGGATCGCATCACCGGCCTCGATACCCGCCTTGGCGGCAATAGACCCCTCGTCAACCTGACCGATCACGTTGGTATCCATCGGCACGGTGACACCCGCAATGGAATAGATACTCATAAGGAGCAAAAAGCCCGTCAAGATATTGACAATAATGCCCGCGAGCAGCATAAAGGCGCGCTTGAGAAAGCCCTGGCCAAGATAGGTGTGCGAACGTTCTTGCGCAAGGAACTCGGCCTCACCGCACGGCAGCTCCCATGCATCGCCCTCGGCAGTCGCATGCTCTCGATCGAACCGGCGGCCGTCAAAGGTGGTGTAGCCCGCCGCGTCTCGCGGCAGCGTCTGATACTTGGTGGGATAGTAGCTCGGCGAGGGCTTCTCCCCTTCCTCATACCAGGGCGCGATGGAGCCCCAGCCCAGCAACAGAGCACAAGCCTCGAGCACATCCTCCTCGGAAAGCTCGAGCTCGACAGCAAGGTCGGCCACGGTCACGCGACCATGACGATAGATAGCCGCGAGCACGCGATCGGCGCACGAGACGTCGGTCGGATCCATACCGCAGATGGCAGCGTAGCCACCCAGCAGCAGCGGGGTCACGCCAAACTTAGTTCCAATGCTACGCGACGTGTAATGGATGTCAAAGCGGCACGGCAGGCCCAAAAAGAACTCGGTCACACGGACGCCGCAGGCACGCGCCGCCAAAAAGTGGCCACCCTCGTGCAAAAACACGAGGACGGAAAGCATCAGCAGGCCCCAAAAGACCGATGAGAGAACGCTCAGAACAGTATCCATAAAACGAAAAAGCAATCCTTATGGGCTAGGAACGGTTTGCGGCGAGCACCTGCGCAGCCTTTTCACGCGCCCACGCATCGATGTCGTGAAGCTGCTCAAACGAATCGACCGCCTGCATATCGTGGGCATCCATACAGGATTCCACAATGCGATCGATATCGGTAAAGCTGCAGCCATCGTGCAGGAAGGCATCAACGGCGACCTCGTTGGCGGCATTGAGCACGCACGGCATGGTGCCACCCGTCTTGCCGGCACGCTCGGCCAGTGCCAAGCAGCGAAAGGTATCCATGTCGGCAGCATCAAACGTGAGCTGCCCCAGCTCGCGGAAATCGATACGAGGCGCCGGGGTATCCCAACGCTCGGGATACGAGAACGCGAACTGGATGGGAATACGCATGTCGGAAGCACCGAGATGCGCCATCACGGAGCCATCGGCGAACTCGACCATAGAGTGAATCTTGGACTGACGCTGCACGACCACGTTAATGAAATCGAGGTCGCAGTTAAACAGATGCATTGCCTCAATTCGCTCCAGGCCCTTGTTCATGAGGGTGGCGGAGTCGATGGTGATCTTGGCGCCCATGGCCCACGTGGGATGTGCGAGGGCATCGGCACGCGTCACGCGATTGAGCTCGTCGCGCGTGCGGCCAAAGAACGGACCGCCCGAGCAGGTGAGCCAAATACAATGAGCCTCGCGCGGGTTCTCCCCCAGATAGCACTGGTAGATGGCGGAGTGCTCAGAGTCGACTGGAATAAGCTGGCCCGGTTGCGCCAACGGCATAAGCAAGTCGCCACCGACGACGAGGGACTCCTTGTTGGCAAGGGCAAGGCGCTTATTTGAGGTCAAGGCCGCATGGCTCGCCTCGAGACCGGCGGCGCCCACAATAGCGACGAGCACGCAGTCGACATCGTCGCGACGCGCGAGCTCGCAAACCGCCTGCGCGCCAACGCCGAGCTTCGTTCCCTCGGGCAACTCCTGCAGCACGGCGTCATCGCCATGAGCGACATCGGCCACGGCAACCGCCGGAACCGAGAACTCGCGGGCAGCGGCAACGAGCTCGGAGGTACTAGAGTTAACGGACAGCGCCGTCACCTGCAGGCGATCGGCATGCTGACGGCACACATCGAGCGCTTGGGTGCCTATAGAGCCCGTACAACCCAGGATGGCAACACGGAGGCGTCCATCGGGGCCATACGTCGTCTGGAAGGACATTACAGCACGCCTCCGATCATCAGCAACAGCTGCGCGGTGATGCAGCCGAAGATAAGCGAATCGCTACGATCGAGCATGCCGCCGTGGCCCGGGATAAGGTTACCGGAATCCTTAACGCCCACACCGCGCTTGATGCTCGACTCGATAAGGTCGCCGATAACGCCCAGAATGGACACGACCACGCCGCACAGCAACGCATAGGGCAGGCTGAGCTTGTAGAAATGCGTCGCCCACAGGATGAGCCAAATCAAAACCGAGCCCAGGATGCCGCCGACAAACCCCTCCCAGCTCTTTTTGGGAGAGATCTTGGGAACCATCTTGTGCTTGCCGATACGGCTACCCACGATGTAGGCAAACGAATCGGAGACCCAAAGGGATGCGCAAACGCCCACCGAAAGCAGGGCGCCGGCAAAACCGGGCACGGCATCGCGCAGCAGCACGATAGCCGACAGCATAAAGCCAGTGTAGATGGGACCCATGAGCGTCACGGCCACATCAGAGATGCGGGTACGCGGCGACCAGACATACCAAATGCCCACAGCGAGCATCAGGGCAAAAAGCAGGGCATTCAGCAACATCGAATCGCCCAACGCCGACAGCGGAAAGAGTACGGCGGCAGCGATACCCATGCGCTCGTTAGCCATCTTGCCATCGAGCCTCGTCATACGGAAAAACTCATAGCAGCACAGACCGCTCATGACAGAAACAAAGATGGCCGTGGGTACGATACCCAAAACCAGGCACAGGATAAAGACAACGGCATAGACGATACCGGCAGCGGCGCGGGTGATAAAGCCCGCCAGCCACGAACCGGTGCCGCTCTTAGCTGCAGGCGCGCCAGCAGTGGCAGCTTTGCGCACAGGCGTCTTGGGAGCAGATGCCTTGGGACGATCGGACACGATTAAGCCTCCTCGGTCTTGCTCAGTCCACCAAACCTACGGTCACGGCCCTGATAGGCCAAAATGGCGTCGACAAGGCCCCAACGATCAAAGTCAGGCCAATAGGTATCGGTGACGTAGAACTCGGAATAAGCCACCTGCCACAGCAGATAGTTCGAAAGGCGCAGCTCACCAGAGGTGCGAATCACAAGTTCAGGATCGGGAAGACCGGCGGTATAGAGGTGGGAAGCCACCATGTCGTCATCAATTGCGCCAGGATCGATCTTACCGGCGGCAGCGTCGAGTGCGATCTGACGGACAGCGCGGGTAATCTCGGCACGCGCGCCGTAGTTGACGGCAAGCGCCAGCGTCATGCCGGTGTGATCGGCGCACTCGGCAAGACCGCGTTCAAAAACGTCGCGGGTCTTCTTGGGCAGCGCGGAAATGTCACCCAAAAAGACAACGCGCACGTTTTCGCGCTTCAGAAGCGGCAGCTCGTCGATAAACGTCTTGGCAAACAGGTGCATCAAGACGTTGACCTCATGCTGCGGACGGTTCCAGTTTTCGGTAGAAAACGCATAGGCCGAAAGCACGTCGACGCCCAGACGCACGCAGGCGGTAATAATCTCGCGAAGGGAGACGATACCCGCCTTGTGGCCCTCAGTGCGCGCAAGACCGCGCGAAGTAGCCCAACGACCGTTGCCGTCCATGATGCACGAGATATGGTGCGGAATGTTATTGAGGTCAAGGTCGGAAAAACCGACGCCCGCAGGGGCGTCGGCAAAGTACTCGACCAGTTTATGCTCGTCGTATTGCACCTTAGATCTCCATGACCTCGGCTTCTTTTTCCTTCAGAAGCTCCTCGACCTTGGCGACATACTCATCGGTGTGCTTCTGGACCTTGGCCTGCTCGCGACGGACATCGTCCTCGGTGAGCTCCTCATCGCGCTCGAGCTTGTTGTTGAAGTCGCGACGGATGTTACGGATAGACACCTTGGCCTGCTCGGCGTACTCGCGGCACTCCTTGACGAGCTCGCGACGGCGCTCCTCGGTGGGAGCCGGGAACGGAAGACGAACGACGGTGCCATCGGAGTTGGGGGTAATACCCAGATCGGAAGCGCCGATGGCCTTGACGATAGCATTGATGAGTGCTTTGTCCCACGGCTCGATGAGCAGCATGTGGGCCTCGGGGGTCTTGACGGCGGCAACCTGCGTGACCGGCGTGGGAACACCGTAATAATCGACGGTGATGTCGGACAGAATGTTGGCATTGGCGCGGCCGGTACGAACCTTGGAGAAGTTATGCTTGAGGGACTCGAGCGACTTGTCCATGTGGGCGGTGATGTTCTCTGCCATGCTTAATCCTCCTGATAGACGAGCGTGCCGACGGGCTCACCCGAAAGCGCGCGCTTGACGGTGTCCTCGCCATCGATGTTGAGGACCAAAATCGGCATACGGTTGTCCTGGCACAGTGCCGTAGCCGTGGAATCCATAACCTGCAGACCGCGGACGAGCACCTCATGGTAGGTGATCTTGTCAAAGCGGACGGCATCGGCGCACTTGACGGGATCCTTGTCATAGATGCCGTCGACCTTGGTGGCCTTGATCAGAATCTCGGCGCCGATCTCGCACGCACGAAGAGCCGCGGCGGTGTCGGTCGTAAAGTACGGATTGCCCGAACCGGCGGCAAAAATAACGACATTGCCCTTGGAAAGGTGGTTGATGGCGCGACGGCGAATATAAGGCTCGCAGATCTCGTTCATCTGAATAGCGCTCATCACGCGGCAAGGAACATCGTTATGCTCGAAGGCATCCTGCAGGGCGAGCGCGTTCATAACGGTTGCCAGCATGCCCATATAGTCGGCCTGAGCACGCTCCATGCCACCGGCAGCGCCGGCCATGCCGCGGAAAATATTGCCGCCGCCGACAACGACGCCGACCTCATGACCAACGGCGAGCAGCTCCTTGACCTGCTTGGCAAGATGGTCGGTAACCTTGGGGTCGATGCCATATTGGCCGTCGCCCATCAGTGCTTCGCCAGAAAGCTTAAGAAGCACGCGTTTATATCGGATGTCGGACAAAGCGATCCTCCTTTAGATTGAACTCTCAACATTCTATCAAAGGCTCTAAGAAGAGCCATGAAAAAGCAGGCTGTGAGTAAAACCCACAGCCTGCTCATTACCAGCTACAAGAGCTTATTTACTCGCCACGGACCAGACGGTCAAAGGCAACGACGGTAATGGTGTCGCCGAGCTCCTTGGAGACCTGCTCAGCGTACTTCTTGATGGTGAGGGAGCTGTCCTTGATGAACTCCTGCTCGGTGAGCACGGACTGCTTGTAGAACTTCTCCAGACGGCCGACAGCCATCTTCTCCTGAATGGCCTCGGGCTTGCCGGACTCGGCAGCCTGAGCCATGTAGATCTGCTTCTCGTGCTCGACGGTCTCGGCCGGAACCTGATCGCGGGTAGCGCAGATCGGGGCGACGGCGGCAACCTGAAGGGCAACGTCGTGAGCGAAGGTCTTGAAGGACTCAGCCTGAGCGGTCTCGGCCTTCTCGAAAGCAAACTCGACGAGGACGCCGATCTTACCACCCATGTGGATGTAAGAAGCGAGAGCGCCGTTCTCGGCCTTGCGGGCAGCGAAGCGGGAGATCTTCATGTTCTCGCCCATGATGTGAATCATCTCGGTGAGCTCGGAGGAATCAGTCTCCTCGCCCATCGGCTTCTCGAGCAGAGCGTCGACGTCAGCAGGCTCGGTGGTAGCGACAACCTCAGCGACCTTGGAAGCAAAGCCGGTGAACTTGGCGTTGGAGCCAACGAAGTCGGTCTCGCAGGAGAGCTCGAGCAGAGCGCCGGTCTTGCCATCCTCGGAGACGAACGCGGCAACAGCGCCCTCGTTGGTCTCACGGCCAGCCTTCTTGGCAGCCTTGGCAAGGCCGTTCTTACGCAGAACGTCGACAGCGGCGTCCATGTCGCCGTCAGCCTCGACGAGAGCCTTCTTGCACTCCATCATCGGGGAGTCGGTCATCTCGCGGAGCTGCTTGACCATAGCGGCGGTAATCTGGGCCATTGTGGTTCCTTTCAAAGAGATGAAAAAGAATTAACTAAGACTGATTTACTCGGCCTTGGGCTCAGCGGCCATCTCGGCCTCGGAGACCTGCTCCTTGCCGGAGCCAGCGAGGCAGGCGTCAGCCATGAGCTCGCACATAAGGGTGACAGCGGAGATAGCGTCATCGTTGCAGGGGATGCCGTACTCGACCTCGTCGGGATCGGAGTTGGTGTCGATCAGAGCGACGACGGGGATGTTCAGGCGCTGAGCCTCCTTGATGGCGTTCTCCTCGCGCTTGGTGTCGATGACGAAGAGGGCCTGGGGCAGACCCTTCATGTCGCGGGCGCCACCGAGGTTGGTCTGGAGCTTGGTGAGCTCCTTGCCGAGAACAGCCTGCTCCTTCTTGGGCAGAACAGCCATGCGGCCGTCCTCGACCATGGCCTCGAGCTCCTCCATGCGGTTGATGCGGGAGCGGATGGTGACGAAGTTGGTCAGCATACCGCCGAGCCAACGCTGGTTGATGTAAGGCATGTTGGCGCGCTCAGCAGCGTTCTTGACGGCCTCCTGAGCCTGCTTCTTGGTGCCGACGAACAGCACGTTGCCGCCCTTGGCGACGTTCTTGACGAAGGTGTAGGCCTGGTCGGCGTCGAGGATGGTCTGCTTGAGGTCGAGGATGTAGATGCCGTTGCGCTCACCGAAGATGAACGGCTTCATCTTGGGGTTCCAGCGACGGGTCTGGTGACCGAAGTGGCAGCCGGCCTCGAGCAGGGTGCGGATATTAATCTTGGTAGCCATGTTAAACCTCCTGTGGTTTGCCTCCGCGCGGGGTCATCCTCCAAAACCAACCCGGACATGTGCTACCAAAGCCCGGGCACCACGGTATGAAGTAGCCGCGCGTGCGTGATAAAAACATGTTGCCGTGAAGCAACCCGATGAATGATAGCAGGAATGCATCTTCCTGCCAACCCGCAATCAAAACCACACACCCGAGTGCGACGCGGGACGTCCCAGCCACTATTCGCCGCGGGGATGGGCTTGAGCCACGGCACGTTTGAGCCGATCGGGCGTGAGATGCGTGTAGATTTGCGTCGTGGACAGGCTCGCATGACCCAGCAGCTCTTGAACCGAGCGCAGGTCCGCACCGCCCTCGAGCAAGTCGGTCGCAAAGGTATGGCGCATCGCATGCGGGGCGATGTCGGCCGGAATGCCGGCAAGCGTCGCCAGCGTATGGAACCGCCGCCGGAGCATGGCGGCGCTCATGCGATTGCCGCGCGCCGATATAAGCAGCGGATGCGGCCCGGTAGCGAGGTCGCGGCGCTTTGCCTGAGCGAGCAACTCCGGCCTCCCCTCCTCAATATAGAGACGCGTCACCTCGAGCGCACGACGATACAGAGGGACGATACGTTCTTTGCTCCCCTTGCCCCACAGGCGCAACGTGCGTTCGGACCAAGCGATAGACTCCACATTGAGTGCTGCGAGCTCAGAGATACGAGCACCCGAGGCATAGAGCAGCTCGAGCATCGCCGCATCGCGCAGTCCCGCGGGCGTCGAGTTATCAGGCGTCTTGAGCAGCGCCTCGACCTGCTGGGTCGTAAGGACGCCCGGCAGGTCACGCGGCAGCTTGGGCGATGCGATCGCCGAGACCGCATCGCCCTCGACAATCCCCTCGGCAGCCATCCAGCGATAGAGAGATCGGATAGCCGACAGGTGCGCCGCAAGCGTTCGGGGAGCCACCTGCTCACGCGAAAGCTCGGCAAGATAGCGACGAATGGTGCGCACGTCGGCAGCGAAAGCATCGATATCCTCGCGCTCGCACCAAGCAGCAAAGCGCTCCAGCCTCGAGCCATAGGCCGTCACCGTGTTGGGAGAAAGTCCCTCGACACGTGCGATATAGGCGATAAACGAGTCGACGGTGTCGTACAGGTCAAAAGCTATGACCGGTCGCCTCCAAACAGATCGGGGCGAGTGGCCAGATAGGCATCAAGGGCCTCGAGGGCGCGATCCGCATAAGCCTGGTAGCGGTCGCGTTTGCCGCGGCGCTTACCATCCTCGAGTGGCGGCACCAGGCCAAAGTTGACATGCATAGGCTGATAGCCCACGGTGGCAGGATCGGTCGCATAGCCCACGAGCGCGCCCAGAGCGCCCACGCGCGGCAACTCGACGCCCGCGGCACCGATAGCCTCGGCATAGGTGTTGAGCGCGGCGAGCAGGCCCGTCGCCACGGCCTCCATGTACCCCTCGGTGCCGGTGATCTGACCGGCCAGGCGCACACCGGTACCGGGCACGGCAAAGGTGCCATCGAGCACGTGCGGGGCGTCGACAAAGGTATTGCGGTGCATGACACCGTAGCGGAAGAACTCAGCGTTCTCCAGGCCCGGCACCATATGGAAGACGCGCTTCTGCTCGCCAAAGGTCAGGTTGGTCTGGAAGCCCACCAAGTTATAGGCGGTCTTCTCCTTGTTCTCGGCACGCAGCTGAATCGCCGCCCAAGGGCGACGTCCGGTACGCGGGTCGGTGAGGCCGACGGGCTTCATGGCGCCAAAGCGAATAGCGTCCTTGCCGGTGCGCGCAACCTCCTCGGCAGGCTGGCAGGCCTGGAACAGATCGCCGCCCTCAAAGTCCTTGAGCACCACGCGGTCGGCCGTGGTGAGCGCCTCGATAAAGGCCTCGTACTCCTCTTTGTTGAGCGGGGCGTTGAGATAGTCGCCGCTCCCCTGCTCCTCGTAGCGCGACTGCGAGAACAGCACGTCCATATCGAGCGTGGAGGCATCGACGATCGGAGCCGCGGCATCGAAGAACGCAAGGGCGTCGCCGCCGACGAGCTTCATGACCTCTTCGCTCAGCGCCGGCGAGCACAAGGGGCCCGCGGCAATGACCACGTGACCCTCGGGAATCTGCGTGACCTCGCCGTGAATGATCTCGATATTGGGACGGGCGGCAACCTCGGCCTCGACAAGCTCGGAAAACTTGACGCGGTCGACCGCCAGGGCGCCACCGGCGGGAACAGCCGCGCGATGGGCGCAATCGAGCAGCACCGAACCCATACGCTCGAGCTCGGCTTTTAGTAGGCCAGCAGCGGAATCTGGACGGGTCGACTTAAACGAATTGGAGCAGACGAGCTCTGCCAGGTGATCGGTATGGTGAGCCGGGGAGCTCACCTGGGGGCGCATCTCGCACAGCTTTACGGCAAAACCGCGATCTGCCAGCTGGATCGCGCACTCCGAACCCGCCAGACCGCCACCGATAACTGTCACCTGATCGAACTGCATCTGCAAACACCTTTCTAATTGACACGTTTTCCATTGTGACCGAAGGGTGTCTGGGCGTGAAGGGCAAACTTGGAGGGCGCATACCTTCCATCCATCATGCGCTCGATAAGACCCTCGAGTTCAAGTGAACCCAGGAGCTTAAGTACGCCGACGGCATCGAGCGAAACGAGCGCCGCGATGTCGTCGACCTTGAGCGGAGAGGCGATGAGGGCGTGCATTACGGTCTGCTGTGTTGGATCCAGGTCGGCAATGCCGGGAGCATCGGGGCGCGAGTAGCGCAGGGTGCCGTAGATGCGTGAGATAGCCATCTCGATAGACTCCTCGTCGACGATGCAGCAGGCACCGTTCGCAATGAGGTAATTCGTGCCACGCGACTCGGGCGATAGAATCGACCCCGGCACGGCAAGAAGTTCGCGCCCCAAATCCATAGCAGCCTCGGCTGTAGAAAACGTCCCAGAAGGCATACCCGCCTCGGATACAAAGAGGGCTTGCGACAGGGCCGCGATCACGCGATTGCGGCGCGGAAAGGCGAACTTGCGCGGACCCATGCCCCACGGAGAGATCGACACGACCGCGCCACCCGTATCGAGCGTGCGAGTAATAAGCCCCGCGCTCGAACGCGGGTAGACCACGTCGGCGCCCGTCCCCAGCACCACGATGTGTTTGCCGCCGGCGTTGACCGCAGCCCAACCCGAGGCCTGGTCACAACCGACCGCACCGCCCGAAACAACCGTCACGCCCGCCTCGACCGCCACCTTCGCCGCAAGCTCTGCCACGGCAAGACCATACGGCGAGGCCTTGCGCGCGCCGATGATGGAGAGCGCGGGCGTCGAAAGCACCTCGGGGTTGCCGCGCACATAGATCGTCTGGGGTACATCGGAAAGCTCCAAAACGGTCTCGGGATACAACGCATCACCTGGATGCAGCTCGAAGGTCCCCTCGGCCATCATTGGTCCCTCCTTCCCTGGTACATCGCCGCCTCAAGTACGTGGTCCTGCGTCACCTGCTCGCTCTCGGCGACATCTGCGATCGTACGCGCGATACGCACCAGGCGCACGATACCGCGGCCCGTGAGATGTGTGCGCTTCGACAGGCCGAGCACACACTTCTCCGCCGCATCATCGAGCTCGAAGGTCGAAACGACGCCGTCAATGGACCGCGTCTCGTCATCGTCGGCCTCGGCATCCGCATCGTCCATACGGGACTCGCGCCAGGCGCGAAAGGCGCGACCGCGCACAACGTAGTCACGTAACTCGGCCGACGACATACCCTCCGCACCCTCGATAATCACTTGGGGATCGGGACGGGTCACATCGATCATCATGTCGATACGGTCGGCCAAAGGACCGCGCAGTTTAGACCGATAGCGCTCGACCATCGCCGCCGAGCAGCGACACGGCACCTCGCGATCGCCCAAAAAGCCGCAGGGGCAGGGATTGCTCGCAGCCAGCAGCTGAAAGCGCGACGGGAAGGTAAAGGCCCCGTCGACGCGTACGATCCTCACGTAGCCGCGTTCGATGGGCTGACGCAGCGTCTGCAGCACACCCGTGGGAAACTCGGCAAGCTCGTCCAAAAAGAGCACGCCGCCATGAGCCAGGCTGATCTCACCC
Source organism: uncultured Collinsella sp. (assembly GCA_900542635.1). Lineage (GTDB taxonomy): Bacteria > Actinomycetota > Coriobacteriia > Coriobacteriales > Coriobacteriaceae > Collinsella. The sequence continues at coordinate 35,472 of UQOJ01000008.1, read as the reverse complement.
GGGTGCACCGGGCGCCCGCCGCCGATAAGGCCTGCGGTCGAAATACTGTGGTGGGGGCTGCGAAATGGTCGGTGTCCCGCCAACAGCCCGTCGATGTTCTCGCCCAGCACCGAATGGATGCAAAGCGCTTCTTGCTGGTCCTCGAGGGAAAGCTCAGGCAAAATGCTGGTCATGCGCCGTGCGAGCATCGTCTTGCCCGAACCGGGCGAGCCGATCATGAGCAAGCCGAGCTCGCCTGCCGCCGCAAGCGCCATGCCGCGCTTGGCGACCTCCTGCCCCAGTACGTCGGCATAGTCGAGCTCGGGCTCAAAGGTCGCCTCGACGCCCTCGGAATCCAAGTAGTGCCGCGCGGCATCGCCCATGCCATGGGCAAGCTGAGACAAATGATCGATGAATCCACAATCCACGCCCGCGAGTGGCACATGCTGGTCTGACCTGCCGGCGATAAAAGACAGCCCCATGTCGCGAGCCAGCAGCTGAAACGCCACCTCGCCCTTGACGGGAAGCACCGTACCGTCCAAGCCGAGCTCGCCGGCGATAAGGCAGCGATCGAGGTTGTCACGGGGAATCTGCCCATCGGCCGCCAGAACCGCGATGGCGATGGGCAGATCGAAGCCGCTACCGGTCTTGCGAATATCGCCGGGCGCCAGGTTGACCGTAATGCCCGAGCGTGGGATCTCGAACCCGGCGGAGCGCATCGCGCAGCGAATACGACCGCGTGACTCCATCACCTCCATACTCGGAATGCCGAGCATCTGGATGCCCGGAACGCCGCCGGCAAGCGAGACCTCGACCGTGACGTGAATCGCCTCGACGCCGCGAATGCAGGCCGCGTGAACGGCAAACGTCTCGAACGCCATCACGACACCTGCCAATCGAATGCGTTGTACTGATGCTCGATCTCGGCGATATGCCCGCCGCGAATGGTGACACCCACGGCATCGAAGCGAATCGCCTTGAGCGGATAATGCTCCATGAGATAGCAACTTGCGATGCGGCGGTAGCGGCGTTGCTTTTGGGCATCCACGGCCTCCTCGGGAAAGACCCGCGTGTTGCAATCCAATGCGACGCGTCTGGTCTTGACCTCGGCCATCACCACGACATCGTCGAGCTCATCGAGCAGCACCAGATCGGCCTCGCCCTCGGTGCAACGATAACCCTGCTCCAGCAAGGTGTAGCCGCGCTCGTTAAAGTAGTCGATGGTGATCAGCTCGCCCAGCATGCCCAGCTCGCGGGGACTGAGTCCCTTGATAAACTCGGGCGTCATCGCCCCGCAGTCGAGCTCGCCGTTTTCCCAACGCTCCTTGAGCTGCTGCGTCTTGCTCTTTTTGCTTGCGGCACTCATGGGGTCTCCTTTCCCGCACACTGCATTGCCCCGATGATGAGGGCACCTTTCATGCGGGTAAGTACCGGAAACAAACCAAAAGCTGACCAAATGCCGACAAAAAACGGGCCGTACGCAGCAATGCTGTTGCATACGGCCCGCTACCAGCAGGTTTATAGAACCTTTAAGGTCTCTATCTCCACAATTGACCTAGAAAAGCCGCTCGGTCTGCAGAAAGTTTCCGCAAAAGCTCACGCGGTGCAGCGGACAAAGTCCATGTTTGCGAATAGCCTCGATATGCTCGGGGCTCGCATAGCCCTTCGACTCGGCCAGATGGTACTCGGGATACTCGGCGTCGTACTCGACCATCATCTCGTCACGCGTGACCTTGGCCATGATGGACGCCGCGGCGATGCAGGCGATCTTGGCGTCGCCCTTCACCACATCGCGCTCGTTGGGAACGGCGCCCAAGGGGTTGCCATCCATGAGGACGCAGTCGGGTTCAAGCCCCGTATCGGCCACGGCTCCCTCGACGGCAGCGCGGATGGCCCGGGCCATACCCATATCATCGATATCCGCAGGCGCGATATGACAAAAGCCGATAGCAGTCGCGACCTCGGCAATCTTCACCGAGAGCAGCTCGCGGCGCGCCGGCGTGAGCTTTTTGGAATCGTTGATGCCCCAGACGCGCGGCTCCATAGGAAGGCACACGGCGCACACCGTCAAAGGACCGGCCACCGAGCCGCGACCCACCTCGTCGACGCCCACGACCACGCCATCCCCACCGAGCTCGTGCATCAGCTCGTACATGCCGTCGACGCGCTCGCGCTCGGCAAGTTCCTTGGCATGGCGCTTAAGGGCACGTTCGCAAGCCTTAATCACCTGCTGGCGCGGATCCTCGCGATAATGCTCCACGAGGGCGGGGATCTCCTCAAACGTGGCGCTCGCCAGCTCGCCGGCAACCTGCGATGCCGAAACCGAGCTCGTCATATTGGCCATACCAGGCCCTCCTTGCATGCAAATCAGATAAAAAGAAGGGCCACCCGAAGGTGACCCTTGTGTCCAAACGAGTGGACAGACGCTGCGATCTTCTTAGCGCTTCTCGGGGATGCGAGCAGCCTTGCCCACCTTGTCGCGGAGGTAGTACAGCTTGGCGCGACGGACGCGACCATGACGAACGACCTCGAGCTTGGCGATCTTGGGGCTGTGAAGCGGGAAGGTACGCTCAACACCGACACCGAAGGACATCTTGCGGACGGTGAAGGTCTCGCGGGCACCGGCGCCGGCTATGCGGATGACGTCGCCCTGGAAGACCTGGATGCGCTCGCGGTCGCCTTCCTTAATGCGGTAGTGAACCTTGACGTTGTCGGCGACGCGAACCTGAGGAATGTCCTCGCGGATCTGCTGACGCTCGATTGCGCGGATGTAATCCATGTGCAATTCCTTACTCTTCTAGAGGTGCCGTACCACCTTGGCCGGCACGTAGTTGAACAAACGTATTCGAGTATACACGCGCGGGTTTCTGCTGCAAGAACAATTTTTTACGCAGACAAAAAGACAAAACCCGCACATGATAACCGCCCGCCTCACGAATGAGACGGGCGGCATGAAGGGGGCCACGCTAGGCGTCTAAACCCAGAACATTAGGCGGAACGCTTGGCCTCGAGCTTGGCCTGAGCGGCAGCCAGGCGTGCGAGAGGCACGCGATAGGGCGAGCAGGACACGTAGTCCACGTCGGCCACGTTAAACAGGCCCTTGATGGACTTGGGGTCGCCGCCGTGCTCGCCGCACACGCCAAAGTGCATGTCGAGGTTGGTGGCGCGACCCTTCTCGACAGCCATGCGCACCAGCTCGAGTACCGCAGAGTCGATGGTCTCGAAGGGGTTATCCTTCAAGATCTTCTTGTGCATGTAAAGGGGGATGAACTTGGCCTCGGCGTCGTCGCGCGAGAAGCCGAAGGTCGTCTGCGTAAGGTCGTTGGTGCCAAAGCAGAAGAAGTCGGCGTGCTGGGCGATCTCGTCGGCGACCATGCAGGCGCGCGGCAGCTCGAGCATCGTGCCCACGGGAATGTTGAGCTCGACGCCCTCTTCGGCGGAAACCTCGGCGATCACGCGCTCGATGACCTCGCGGGTCTGGACATGCTCGGCCGTAATGGAAACGAGCGGGACCATAATCTCGGGGCGCGGGTCGACGCCCTCCTTGATAAGGCGGGCGGCAGCCGTGGCGACGGCGCGGACCTGCATGAGCGGCAGATCGCTAAAGACGACGGACAGGCGCACGCCGCGTAGGCCGAGCATGGGGTTCGACTCGACCATGCCGTCGATACGACGCAGGCGGGTGCGCAGGACGGCAAGCTCTTCCTCGCTGGCGCCAGCGGCTTCCTTCTTGGTGATGGCGACCTCGAGCTCGCGAGGATTATCCAGGAACTCATGAAGCGGCGGATCGAGCAGGCGGACGACCACATCGCGACCAGACATGGTCTTGAACATCGCCAGGAAGTCCTCGGTCTGAACCTTAAGCAGGTCGGACAGGGCCTGCTGCTTCACGGCCTCATCGTCAGACAGGATAAAGCTCTGGATGATGTTCTTGCGATCGCCCAGGAACATGTGCTCGGTGCGGCACAGGCCAATAGCCTCGGCGCCAAACTCGAGGGCAAGCTCGGCATCCTCGGGATTGTCGGCGTTGACGCGCACATGGTTGGCATGGCCACAGGTCTCGTCCAGGCGAATCTCGTCGGCCCAGGACAGGATAGTGTCCAGGTCGCCGGTAAGCTCGGCGGAGACCAGGTCAACGGCGCCGTCAACGACGATACCCTGGGTGCCGTCGATGGAGATGACATCGCCCTCGTGCAGCACGTGGTCGCTGCCCTCGATGCGCACGACCTTCTCGGCGGCGTCGATATGGAAGCGTTCGACGCCGCAGACGCAAGGCGTACCCATGCCGCGGGCGATAACGGCGGCATGGCTCGTCTTGCCACCGTGGCTTGTCAGAATGCCCTCGGCGGCGACCATGCCTTTCAGGTCGTCGGGGTTGGTCTCCCAGCGAACCAGAATGACTTTGCGGCCCTCGTTGGCGCGCGCGACGGCATCATCGCTCGAGAAAACGACCTCGCCCACGGCGGCACCGGGGCTGGCGTTAAGACCGCAGGCCAGCGCCTCGTACTTCTTGGAGGCGTCAAACTGCGGGTGCAGGAGCTGGTCAAGCTGCGCGGGATCGATGCGGCTTACGGCCTCCTCGCGGGTGATCAGTCCCTCCTCGACCATTTCGATAGCGATGCGCAGGGCGGCAGTGGCGGTACGCTTGCCCACGCGGGTCTGGAGCATCCAGAGCTTGCCCTGCTCGATGGTGAACTCAATATCGCACATATCGCGATAGTGATCCTCGAGCGTCAGGAAGACGCGCTCGAGCTCCTCGCCCGCGGACTCAAGGCCCGGGGTGGCCTTGAGGTCGGCGATGGGCTCGGTGTTGCGGATGCCGGCGACGACATCCTCGCCCTGGGCGTTGACTAGAAAGTCGCCGTAGAACTCCTTAGTGCCGTCGGCCGGGTTGCGCGTAAAGGCGACGCCGGTCGCGGAGGTCTCACCCTTGTTGCCAAAGGCCATGGCCTGGACGTTGACGGCAGTACCGAGCTCGTCGGAGATGCCGTGCTGTTTGCGGTAGATGCAGGCGCGCTCGTTCATCCAGCTGCCAAAGACGGCCTGGATGGCAAGGCGCAGCTGAAGCTCAGGATCGTGCGGGAAGACGGGCTTGCCGTCGGCGACCTCGAGCTCGGGATACAGGGCGGCCTCGACGTTATCAGAGAAGATGCCCTTGAAGGTCTCGACAAGCTCCTGAAGGTCCTCGGCCGAGAGCTCGGAATCGACGCGAACGCCGGCGACCAGGCGGGCCTGGGTCAGGGCGTTCTCGAACAGGTCGGCATCAACACCCATAACGACGTTGGAGAACATCTGGATAAAGCGGCGGTAGCTATCCCAGGCAAAACGCGAGTTTTGCGTCTGCGCGATGAGACCCTGAACAGAGTCGTCGTTGAGGCCAAGGTTGAGAACCGTGTCCATCATACCAGGCATAGAAAACGGAGCGCCCGAGCGAACCGACACGAGTAGCGGATCATTGTCGTCACCGAGCTTCTTGCCACAGCGGGCCTCGAGGTCCGCCTCGGCGGCAACGATCTCATCAAGTGCGCCCTCGGGCCACACGTTGCCGGCACCGGAGTACTCGACACAGGTCTGGCAGGTAATGGTAAAGCCACCGGGAACCGGCAGGCCGATGCGGCTCATCTCGGCAAGGTTTGCGCCCTTGCCGCCAAGCACGAAGTTCATGGACTTGTCGCCCTCAGTGACACAGGTGCCCTGGACGTCGGTTCCAAAACGGTAAACCCTCTTGCAATCGCTCACGATACTTCCCCTTCCATGCACTTACGCGCACGACCGTGGTAACGAATCGACCCGCCGGATGCGGGCCGTGAGGGAACTATACGACCGGATTTGAACGGGCTTGAGCAGAGGATACGCGGTTTGGTAAACGTGCTAAAACTGGCGGTAAACGGTAGGTAAAGTTGGTTACCTTATGAAGATACCACTACAATAAAAAAGCAGGTCAGATGCGATGTTTTTGCTAAATCGCTTTATCAAAATGCTACTAATATTAGGCGCAGCGGGTGGCTCGGCGGGCGCGAGCTTCTTGGATTTCCTCCAAGTGGCTAATGATCTCGGCAGCGCTTTCCTCGATGGCCTTGCCGTCGGTACGCACCACAAAGCAGCCTAGGCGCTTCATGAGGGCACGAGCTTCCTCGAGCTCGCTGCGCACGCTCTCGGGCTCGGCATAGGAGCCGGCGACGGCACGGGCGTAGTCGTCGCCCAAGCGGCTATCGCGAATTTCGGAAATCACATCGACGGTCGAAATCAGGCCGAACAAGCGCATCGGGTCAACCTCGTAAATCGACTTGGGCGGCTCTATGCCGTGGGCCAACGGAACATTGGCAACCTTGTAACCTTGAAAGGCCAAAAACATCGACAGCGGCGTCTTGGACGTGCGCGATACGCCCAACAGCACGATATCGGCACCCGACAGATCGTCGCAACCGCGCCCGTCATCGTGCTCGACAAAGTACTCCATGGCCTCGATGCGGTGGAAATACCGGTCATCGGTCTTATGGATCACACCCGCCACTCCTTTTGGCGGCACGCCGATAAGCGACGACAGCACCGCAAGCGCCGGGCCAATCAGGTCGACCGAGCGAATGTGCAGCATGCCCAAGTAGTCGAGCACGCGGGCGCGAAGCGCCGGGTCGACGATAGTGTGGAACACGGCGATATCGCGATGGTCGGCATCGACGCGCGGACCCACAAACGACTTGACCTGCTCCACTGAGTTCACCTTGGGCAGGCGCAAGAGACGAAAAGCCCCTTCATCAAATTGCCCGGACGCCGCAAGCACCACCTCACAAGCGGTATCACCGAGCGAGTCGGAGATAACGATAACGGTGGGACGAGCGGTGACCGGGCAATTCATGCGGGGCTCCTTTTGCGCTTATGCGCAGGCTAGCTTACTTTTTGCGGGCAAGCTCACCGATGTTGGCGATGCCGGAGAACACGGCCTCGAAGCGGTTGAGCAGCTTAAGGCGATTATCGCGAAGCTGCTCGTCCTTGTCCATGACCATAACCTCGTCGAAGAAACGATCGATGGGCGCGCGCAGGGCGGCCAGAGCGGCAAACGCGGCCGGATAATCCTCGGCGGCGAGAGCGGCATCGACGGCGGTCTGAGCGGCCTCGGAGGCGTCGGCAAGCGCAAGCTCGACCTCGCCCATCAGAGCGCGATCGTACTCCACGCCCAGCTCGGGCTTGGAGATGTGCGCGGCGCGGGCATAAGCGGTCGCCAGGTTGTCGAAGGTCTCGGCGTCGTTCTTGCGGGCCTCATCGAGGGCGGCACAGCGGGCGAAGAAGACCGACGGGGCAATGATGTGCACCGCGGAAACGGCGGCAACGGTGTCGGCCGGGATCTTCTCGTCGCGGGCCATGCTCACCAGACGGCCGTGGAAAAAGTCCCGAACCTGCTGGGCGACCTCGGCGGCGTCGAACTCAATGCCCTGCTCGCTATAGAGCTCAAGGGCAAAGTCGATCAGCGACGTGGGGTCAATCGACAGACGATCGCGCAGGATGTTGATGATGCCGATAGCGGCGCGACGCAGCGCGTACGGGTCGGACGAGCCGGTCGGGGGCTCGCCGATGGCAAAGATGCCGGCAATGGTATCGAGCTTGTCGGCGCAGGCCACGATGCAGCCAGCGGTGCCCTCGGGCAGCTCGTCGCCAGCAAAGCGGGGGCGATAGTGATCGCGAATAGCGTGAGCGACCTCTTCGTTCTCCCCCATCGCGATGGCGTAGTAACCGCCCATCACACCCTGCTGGCTCGTGAACTCGACGACGGCGTTGGACACCAGGTCGGCCTTGCACAGATGAGCGGCGCGAGCGGCGTCGGCGGCCAGGTGGGCACCCAGGTGAGCCTCGCGGGCAATAGCGAGCGCGAGCTGCTCAATACGCTCGGACTTGGCGAGCACGCTGCCGAGCTTCTCCTGGAAGGCGACCTTGGCCAGGCGCTCACGGAACTCGTCGAGGGAGATCTTCAGATCCTCCTCGTAGAAGAACTTAGCGTCGTCCAGGCGGGCGCGCACGACACGCTCGTTGCCGTCGATCACGCGCTCGGCGTTCTCGGGCTTGCTGTTGGAGACGACCACGAACTCACGCGTGAGCTTGCCCTCGCCGTCATAGATCGGGAAGTAGCGCTGGTTCTTGAGCATGGACTCGCAGATGATCTCATGCGGGACCTTGAGGAACTCCTCATCGAAGGTACCGACGAGCACCGTCGGCCACTCGCAGAGGTTGATGACCTCCTCAAAGACCTTCTTGGGCGTATCGACGTGGCAGCCGGGGCGCGCAGCCTCGACCTCGGCGATACCGGCAAGGATGGCCTCGCGACGGCGCTCGGCAGAAAGCACGCCGGCGTCCTCGAGCACCTGCTCGTAAACAGCGGGGCTGGCGACCACATGGTCACCGGGGCCAAGCACGCGATGACCACGCGTGGTGTTGCCACTCGTCACGTCGGCAAAGGACACGGGCACGACGTCCTCGCCCAAAAGGCAGCAGATCCAGCGGACCGGACGCACGAACGTGGCGTGCTCGTGACCCCAGCGCTGAGAGCGGTAGTTGGGCCACTGCAGGCCGGCGATGGTCTTCTCGCACAGGGCCGTCAGGATCGGGGTGGCCGGGGCGGAAGGGATGTTCTTCTCGGCAAAGACGTACTCACGGCCGTCGGTGTCCTCGCGACGGACCAGATCCTCGGTAGCCACACCGCACTTGCGGGCGAAGCCCTGGGCGGCCTTGGTGGCGTTACCGTCGGCATCGAAGGCGATGTTGGCCGCGGGGCCGCGCTTGACCTCGTGAACCTCGTCGGTCGCGGTGGCGACGTCGGCAACGAGCGCAGCCAGGCGGCGCGGGCTCGAGATCACGCGGACCTCGCCGTGGGCCAGACCGGCCTCGTCGAGACCCTTGGCGATCATGGTGCCAAGCTGCTTGACGGCATTGTTCAGCGGTGCAGAGGGCATTTCCTCCGTACCGATCTCAAACAGGAAATCCTTAGCGTCTGCCATGGCTTACGCCACCTCGCCTTCCTGATCGGCATTCTCGTTGATTCCGGCGACCTCGGCCATATAGGCCTCGCAGCACGCCTTGGCGACGGCGCGGACGCGCAGGATGTAGTTGGCGCGCTCGACTGCGGACAGCGCACCGCGGGCATCGAGCAGATTGAAGGCATGGCTGCACTTCATGACGCAGTCATACGCCGGCAGCGGCAGCTTGCGCTCCAGGCAGGAGTGGCACTCGGCCTCGTAGTCGTCAAACTTCTGACGCATCATCTCGACGTTGGCGACCTCAAAGTTGTAAGCGCTGAACTCGCGCTCGTTCTCCAGGAACACGTCGCCATAGGTCATGGGCGTGCCGTCGGGCAGATAGCTCCACACCAGGTCGTAGACCGAGTTGACGCCCTGGGCGTACATGGCGATACGCTCCAGGCCATAGGTGATCTCGACGGGCACGGGGTCGACCTCGATGCCGCCCACCTGCTGGAAGTACGTAAACTGCGTGACCTCCATGCCATTGAGCCAGACCTCCCAGCCAAGGCCCCAAGCGCCCAGGGTCGGGCTCTCCCAGTCGTCCTCGACAAAGCGGACGTCATGGTCGTTGGGGTCCAGGCCAATGGCGGCCAGCGAACCCAGGTAGAGCTCCTGGGCGTTGACCGGCGAGGGCTTGATGAGCACCTGGAACTGATAGTAGTGCTGCATGCGGTTAGGGTTCTCGCCGTAGCGGCCGTCGGCGGGACGGCGGCAGGGCTGCGCATAGCAGGTGCGCCACTCGGCGGGACCGAGCGAGCGCAGCGTGGTCGCGGTATGGAAGGTACCGGCACCGACCTCGGAGTCATAGGGCTGCATAATGACGCAGCCCTGCTCGCCCCAGTACTGCTGGAGGCGCAGGATGATGTCTTGGAAGGAAAGCGATGAAGCGTTCATGCCTCTAATATCCCCTCGTCGAAACGATTACACGGTTAGGTACTGTACTATAGCGGTTTTTAGTCGATAGCGCCGATACGGTTGAGCGGCCAGTAGCGCACAAGCGCCACGGCGATCAAGTCGGAGCGGTCGACCGAGCCAAAGTAGCGGGAGTCAGCAGAGTTCTCGCGGTTGTCGCCCATTACCCACACACAGTCGTCAGGGACGGTGTAGGGATAGCTCACCTGAGCAGCGGGCGCCTGGACGGAAAGCGGCCAGCTCATGCCGGTCGTATAGTCCTCATCGAGCGCCTGGCCGTCGACGACGACCTTGCCGTCCTGCAGGTCGACCGTCTGGCCGGCCGTGGCGATGACGCGCTTGACGAGAACATCGTGCTCAGAGGTGCCGTCGGGGTTGTGGAACACCACGATATCGCCCTGTTTGACAGGCTGGCCGAGCTCAAGACTCACCTTTTGCGCCAGAATCTGATCGCCGATCTCAATCGTGGACTCCATGGAGCCGGTGGGTACCACAAAGGGTTCGACCACAAACGAGCGAATCAAGAAGGTGGCGACCAGCGCGATCGCAACGATTACGATCCACTCAAAGGCGCCCCTCAGGGCAGAATGCTGCGATGGGACCATTCTCACTCCTCGCTCTGCGAATACGAAGCGTCCAGGATCTCCTGCGCGTACGCGCGCTCCTCGGGCGTAAGGCGTGCCGTCTCGATAAGATCGGGACGCCAACGACAGGTACGCTCGATGGCGTTTTTGCGACGCCAGGCATCGACCTTGGCGTGGTCGCCGCTTACGAGCACTGGAGGCACGCCCTCGCCATCAAACTCGGCGGGGCGGGTGTACTGCGCGTACTCGAGCAGGCCACCGTCCTCGGCGGTCGAGAAGGACTCGTCCACGTTGCTCATCTCGTCGCCCAAGGCTCCGGGAATGAGCCGTACGACGGCATCGGCCACGACCATAGCGGGCAGCTCGCCGCCCGTGAGCACGTAGTCGCCGATCGACAGGCGCTCATCGGCATACGCATATGCGCGCTCGTCGACGCCCTCGTAACGGCTGCACACAAACAGCAGGCGCTCGCTTTTGAGCAGGCGCTCGGCCACATGCTGCGTAAAGGGCTCGCCGCAGGGGGTGAAGAACACCACGGTGGGCTTGGGACCCTCGGAGCTAATAGCCTCGATTGCCTCAGCAATAGGCTCGACCTTCATGAGCATGCCCTGCCCGCCGCCGTATGGCTCGTCATCGACGGTGCGATGGCGGTCGTGCGTCCAGTCGCGCAGGTTATACGCCTTAAAATCAAAAAGGCCGGCCTTGCGGGCACGGCCCAAAATCGACGTGGACATGACGGGCTCAAACATCTCGGGAAAGACCGAAAGGGTCTCAATCAGCATGCTGTCCTCCCTACTTGTCCATATCGATCAAGCCGTCCATAACGTGGACGGAAATTGTTCCTGTGTCGGGAAGATCGAGCACAACCTGCTCGATCACGGGAATCAGCACCTCGCCGTACCGATCGCCCTCGACAACCCAAACATCGTTGGCGGGCGTCGACATAATCTCAACAATCGTGCCGAGCGAGCCAAAGCGCTCGTCGGTCACCTCGCGACCCATGAGGTCGGTATAGGCGGCGTCGAGCGAATCGAGCTCAAAGTCGTCACGATTGGCCAGCACATAGCATCCGGTGATGCCCTCGGCGGCCGTCAAGTCGTCTATGCCCTCAAACGAGACCAGATCGCCATCGCCCGTATCGGTGACGGACACGACCGTGCAAAAACGGTCGCGCTTGAGCGCCGGCGGCGTCAAGGCGACACGCATACCCGGCTCCAATACAGAAGGAAGCCCCCGCAGCGGCTGCGCGAGGACCTCCCCCTTCCTTCCGTGCGGCTTGACCACACGGGCGATGTTTTTGTACTGGGACCTCAAGGTCCTAGCCCAGAACCTCTACCTCGACAGCAGTGTCGAGGCGAGCGGCCAGTGCACGGGCGAGCGTGCGAATGGCCTTGATGGTACGGCCACGACGGCCGATGACCTTAGCGACGTCATCCTCGGCAACCGAAACCTCAATCGTAGAAGCGTCGTCACCATCGATGACCTCGAGGCTCACGGAATCCGGGTCGTCGACGATCTGAACAACGAGATATTCGACGAGATCGGCGATGCGATCTGAGAGCATTGCCTCACCCTCGAGCTGTGCAGCGTCAACCTCAGGCACGATTTACTCCTCGGCGCCCTCAGCGGCCTCAGCGGCAGCCTTAGCGGCCTCGGCCTCTTTGGCGAGCTGCTTCTTGGACTTCTTGACGACGGTCTCGGTCTTCTCGCCCTCGTTGGCGGCCTTGACCAGAGCGGCGACGGCGTCGGTGAGCTGAGCGCCCTTGGACTGCCAGTCGGCGATCTTCTCGAGGTCGAGGTTGATGGTCTTGGGGGCGGTCATCGGGTTGTAGCGGCCAACCTCCTCGATGATACGACCGTCACGCGGGGCGCGGGAATCGGCGACGACGACACGGTAGTACGGACGCTTCTTAGCGCCGTGACGAGCAAGGCGAATCTTGACTGCCAAAGGAAACTCCTCCAACCAAGCAGCTTTAGGCTGCAACTACAAACAAACAGTTGAACATAATACGCCATCGACGCGGGCAGGTGAAGTCCGTGAGACCAACTTCTTCGGTGTAGTCGAGGGCAAATCCATATCTTAGACAAGAATTCGCGATTTGCAAGCACATACACGCACCCCACATGAGCTGCGCGGTATACTCATGACATGGAAAGACGCGAACATACATACGGTTATGAGGATGCTGCGGGCGTCACGCCGCCGCCTTGGACGGGTCCGGCGGTGGGCCTGATGGACCTCGATGCATTTTTTGCGAGTGTGGAGATGCTCGACCATCCCGAATGGCGCGGAAAGCCGCTCATCGTGGGCGGAGACGCCGAGTCACGCGGCGTCGTGTCCACGTGTTCGTACGAGGCACGTCGCTTTGGCGTGCATTCTGCCATGGCCTCAGCCGAGGCGCGGCGCCTGTGCCCGCAGGCCATTTGGACGCACGGACACTTTGATCGCTACCGTGAGGTGAGCGCGCAGGTCATGGCGATTCTTGCCGATGAGACACCGCGCGTGGAGCGCGTGTCCATCGACGAGGCCTTTATCGATATTACGCCGGGCCGGTTTGCACCCGAGGATCCGCTGCTGGTTGCGCGGCGTATAAGCGACCGCGTTGCGGCGCTGGGGGTGACGTGCTCCATCGGCGTTGGGTGCAACAAGACCGTGGCCAAAATCGCAAGCGAGCGTGACAAGCCGTTTGGCCTGACCATTGTGCGCCCCGGTACGGAACAGCGGTTTTTGGCCGCGCTGCCCGTGTCCGCCATGAGCGGAATCGGGCGTTCTGCCGAGGAGCGACTGCGTCGCATGCGCATTTATACACTCGGCGAGCTTTCACGCGCGCCAGAGTCCACCCTAGCTGCAATTTTTGGCGTGAATGGCGAGCGCATGCGTCAGCGTGCTTTGGGGCTCGAAGTATCCGAGGTTACTGGCTTGGATGAGGAACGCGAAGTTAAATCGGTGAGCAATGAGCGCACCTTTGCGAAGGATTTGACTGAGCGTGGGGATATCGAGGCGGCGATTGCGCTGCTGGGCGAGTCGGTTGGGCGCCGCCTGCGCCGTCAGGGGCTGACAGGTGGAACCGTAACGCTCAAGCTCAAGTATTCGTATGGCAGTGGACGCACGGCACAGCGCCGCTTGCCGCACCCCACCGACGACGAGAATATCTTTGTGGCCGTAGCGCTCGAGCTGCTCGACAATATCTGGCAAGAAGGCATGCACGTGCGTCTGGCGGGTATCGGCATGAGCGACTTCAACCACCAAGGCGGTATCCAGACCGACCTGTTCTGTGAGATCGATGACCGCGGAGCCCAATCCAGCGACCGCCGCGACCTCTCCGTCGCCATCGACGCCGTCCGAGACAAATTCGGCGACACCGCCCTATCCTTCGGCCGCCAATCCCGCTTCAACGATTAGTCCCTGAGGCAAAAAGAAAGCCGGGTAGCTGCGAATGATTATTCTAGGACGGGGATTTTTTAATCATTTGGAGCGTCATTTCGCCCTTTGAATGATATTGGCCCCAATTCCCGTCAGACGCGAAATCTGGTCAATCGTAAACCCCCGATGCCTCAACACTGCCAGAAGACGATTTCGCTCTGATTTCGGCAAAGTTTTAAGCTGATAAGGCTCATGCGGAGCCAAAAGAGCCCGGGCAACTTCCAGCGCATCCATATCGGAGATATGCTTACCTTCGGGCATAAAATAGGGATTAGGCTTGCCGTCGGTACTCGAAAGATAAAACGCTTCCGTACCCCCAAACAGATTGAGAATACCTTCACAATCACAAATTTCGGGATGAGAGAAATACTCATGGAAGCTGCTCCAGCGATACAGAGGAGCAGAAGAAATACCTGCTTTTGCAGGATTGTCGTGTATGTATCGGACGCAACGGAGCAGCTGTTTGTCGTCAGAAATGATCACACTCTTGAATCGTTCCTGGAACACCGGTCCGCAGCGGCCGGTTTTTTGATTGAAGTGTTTCGCATATGCCGTATCAATCGCATGCATAGCAACGCTCATCTGATTATCGAGATCATCAAATAGCAGGTGAACATGATTGTCCATGAGGCACCAGGCAAGAAGACGAATATGAGCGGACGTAAATCGTCTGTTCAATAGATTGAGAAAATAAAGGCGATCGTCATCGTCTTCGAAGATCAGCTGGCCAGCACAGCCCTTGAGCATGACGTGATAATGGCCGAGTTCGGACAACGCACGGGCAACACGAGTCATCGAAACCCTCCCTTCCAAGGATGCAGTAGTCACAGCATACAAAAGGAAAGGAAGAAAAAGGCCGAACCGCCCGACAAAGGTGAGCGGTTCGGCAAACGGTAGCAATGATTATTTTATCCCCGTCCCAGAAAAATCATTTAGAGGAGGTTGAGGGGAAGCTGGGGAGCGTCGCCCCAGAGTTTCTCGAGGCGGTAGAAGTCGCGGGCTTCGGGAGTGAAGACGTGGACGACAACCGAACCGTAGTCCATGAGCATCCAGGTCTTCTGCTCGCGGCCCTCGATGGAGAACGGATGCTCACCGCATGCCTCGGCGACCTTCTCCTCGATCTCGTCGACGATAGAATCGACTTGGCGGTTGTTGGCACCGGTGGCAAGCACAAAGTAGTCGCATACGTCGGAAAGCTCGGTCAGGTCGAGCACCTGAACGTCCTCGCCCTTCTTGTCGTAGGCGGCCTGCGCGGCGGCGCGGGCTACATCCTCGGCGGCGACACCGCTCGCGGACAGCGAGGCGGCAGTGCGGTCGGACGTGGCGGCGAAGCTCTTGTGCTCCACACGTTCAAGAATCTGCTCGTCGGTCATGGTCTCGTCGGCCATGGAATACCTCTTTCTAGACAGCCCGAGCTAGCACAGCTGGGCGTAATGGTTGTAAATCGTAATAGCCGTGGGATAAAGATAACGCCCGGACTGGATCACATAGACCAGACCCTGCGCAAAACAGGAGAAGAACAACTCGTCGAGCGAGGACTTCCCCACCATCTTGCGCAGCGCATGGGCATAGTCACCGTGACGGTTGGGCTCGATGGCATCCGCCACAAAGACCACCATATCGAGCGGCGTCATGTCGCAGGCACCCACGGTGTGACGGTCGACAGCCTGGAAAACGGCCGGCGACAACTCGGGGAAAAGCTGCGGAAGCTCATAGGCGGCAACCGGGCCATGCAAAAGCGGCGTCGCGGCAGACGGAGGGCCGGCAATCTTAATGCCGTAATGCAGAGCGCGCGTGACCAGCTCGTCGTCGGAGAGCACCTTGTCCCAGTCATGGATCAGGCCGGCGGCAGCGGCATCAAAGCGGTCAACGCCGTAGACCTCGGCCAGATGAAGTGCGGTCTCGGCAACACCCAGCGAATGCACATAGCGCTTGCGCTTATCCTTCATGCGAACATCGAGCAGCTCTTGAATGCGCTTGAGCAGCGCGCGCTCATCGCCCTCAAACTGATCCTCTACCGACAACGTAGACCCCCATCACTCAAAATCTTCTTGGCCCAAATCGGCATATAGCCTGCGTTTGCGAATGTAGCCGAGCACGGACTCGCTCGTAAGATAGCGCACGCTCATGCCGCGGGCAACTCGCTTACGAATGTTCGTCGAGCTGATCGCCAGCGCCGGAATCTGAATATAGCGCACGTCGAACGGCAGTCCCGACTCTTTGATTCGGGCACGCGCCGTATCGATATCAAAGCCCGGTCGCGTCGCAGCAATAAAGGTGGCAAGCTCAGCGATTCGTTCGGCATCATGCCAGGTCACAATATCGATAATCGCGTCGGCGCCCGTAATAAAGTAGAGCTTTACCTGCGGCGGGTAAAAGTCGCGAAGGGCATGAAGCGTATCGGCCGTATAGGTTACGCCCGGACGGTCGATCTCGAACCGGCTCGCCAAAAAGGCCGGGTTCGCGGCGGTGGCGAGGACCGTCATGGCATAACGGTCCTCGGCAGGCGTCACCGGCTTGTCAAGCTTAAAGGCCGGCGTGCCCGCCGGCATAAAGAGCACGGCATCCAAGTCGAGGGACTCGCGCGCCTGCTCGGCGGTCACCAGGTGCCCGTAATGGATGGGATCAAAGGTGCCACCCATAATGCCAAGCCTAAACTCCTGCCCGTCCTCTAGAGGAAGCTCGGGCAGACCGATTCCACCGCGCAGCGACATGGCTTACTCGCCCTCCGAGGTCTCGGCATCGTCCTCGGCATCCGCCGCATCGACAACCTCGACGCCTTCATCCGCAGCATCGGCCATGTCAATGGCCTCAACGGCGATGTCCTCGTCAGCATCCTCGAGCTCCTCGTACTCCGAGAAGTCCTCGGCACCCTCAAAGTCAAAGGCGCGCTGGCAAATGCGGACCTCGTCGCCCGCACGACAACCGGCCTTCTCGAGCGCGTCGTCAACACCCATACGCGCAAATTTATGCTGCAGGTAAATGACGGCTTCCTCGTTTTCCCAGTCGGTCTGAATGACCATGCGCTCGATGGCACGACCGACCACGCGGAAGGCACCGGGCTCTTCCTGGACAATGCGGAAACGCTTCTCTCGCTGCAGGCGACGGCGCTCCCATTCATCGTCGCGCAGGTCGACCGGCTCATCGGAGACCGCCAGCTCGGCGCGCAGCTTAGCCACCTGCTCACCTACGGCAAGCATCAACGTATTGAGACCGGCGCCCGTCACGGCAGACACGGCAAAGAACATATGGCCATCGTCGAGCGCTGCGCGCTTGAGGTCGGCAATCTTATCGGCCGTGCCCGGCGCGTCGCACTTGTTGGCAACGACAATCTGCGGACGCTCCGAAAGCTCGGCACCATACTGCTCGAGCTCGCGGTTGATGATGTGGTAATCCTCGACCGGATCGCGATCCTCAAAACCACCCGTCATGTCGACGACATGCATGATCAGGGCCGTACGCTCAATGTGGCGCAGGAACTGGTGACCCAGGCCCTTGCCCTCGCTCGCGCCCTCGATGAGGCCGGGGACGTCGGCAACTACGTAAGAATATTCGCCGGCACGCACCATGCCGAGGTTCGGCACGAGCGTGGTAAACGGGTAGTCGGCAATCTTAGGACGGGCGGCACTCATGCGCGCGATGAGCGATGACTTACCCACCGAAGGGAAGCCCACGAGCGCGGCATCGGCCATGAGCTTCATCTCGAGCTCAATCCAGTGCTCCTCGGCCGGCTCGCCCAGCTGAGCGAACGCGGGCGCGCGGCGCACCGACGTCACAAAGTGGGTATTGCCCAGACCGCCGGCACCACCGGGCGCCACGACGACGCGCTCGCCGTCGTGCACAAGATCGGCAATCTCGAACATCGGGGTCTGCGTCTCGGGGTCGAGCTCACGCACCACGGTACCCATGGGGACCTTGAGAATCAGGTCCTCGCCGCTCTTACCGTTACGACGGGCACCCTGCCCGTGCGTGCCGCGCTCGGCGCGGAAGTGATGCTTAAAGCGGTAATCGATCAACGAAGACAGCTGAGCATCGGCCTGGATGACGACATTGCCGCCACGACCGCCGTCGCCGCCATCGGGGCCGCCCTTGGGGACAAATGCCTCGCGCCTAAACGACATGCATCCGGCTCCGCCGTCGCCGCCGCAAACGTTAATGCGGCTGATATCGGTGAACTGTGACAACAGAATCGCCTCCTACAAAAAGAGGGAGACCCTTGAATCCTAAAACTCAAGTGCCTCCCACATATGTGCTCTATGAAGGGTGAATTACGCGTTCGCGAGCGGGCGTACGCTGACCCTGTGCTTGATACCCTTGTGGAACTCAACGGTACCGTCGACCAGCGCGAACAGCGTGTCGTCCTTACCACGGCCAACGTTCTCACCCGGGTGGATGTGCGTGCCGTGCTGACGGACGAGAATCGTGCCCGTGGTTACCGTCTGGCCGGCATAGCGCTTCGTGCCAAGGCGCTGACCGCGGGAGTCACGGCCATTACGGGAGGAACCGAGTCCTTTTTTGTGTGCCATTGTGTATACCTACTCTTTCGTTACGAGTGTAATCTACTCGGCGACGGGAGCCTCGGCAACAGCCTCAGCCTCTGCCTTGACAGCCTTCTTGGCGCGGGAGGTAGCCTGAACCTTCACGATCTTCAGCTTGGTGAGCTGCTGACGGTGACCCTTCAGACGACGATAGCGCTTGCGCTTGTGGAACTTGAAGACCAGCTGCTTCTCGCCCTTGAACTGCTCAACGATCTGAGCGGTAACCTTGGCCTTGGCCAGCTTGTCGGGATCGGTGACGATCTTCTTACCATCGTTGAGGAAGATAACCGGCAGGGTGACCTTGTCGCCCTCATTGCCCTCGATCTTCTCGACGGTGATGACATCGTCGGTGGCGACCTTGTACTGCTTGCCGCCCGTGTTAACGATTGCGTACATGTTTACTTGCCCTTCATGCATCAGTTAGTGCAACAGCCGAATATAGTAGCAGGCGAAAATACCCCCGTCAACGAGTATGTGGAGCAAATCCACAAGTTCGCACAGGTATGGGGCTGACGAGTCGGCCCTCGTCGTCCTCGCATGCTTGATTCTGACGCTCGACATCGTAGGAGCAGATGGTCACGAGGTCTTGCATACCGGTGGAAACAATAGGTGCATCCACGCCCGGGGTCAAGCCCTGCAACAAAACATCAGCAGCGGAAAGCAAAATTTCCGGACGCATGGAGCCCTCGTTGTCGGCATGGGTGTCGAGCATGAGCACCAAATGGTCCAGGCGCTCCCCCGCCGTGAGCTCATAGCCAACGAGCGTGTGATCCAAATCCAAGCGCTTGCTCTTTTTTCCGCGCGCGTAGTCGATGCCATGGCCCGCGCGCAGCGTGTCGAGCGCACGACGCACCTCGTCGGCGCTTACGGGCGCCTCGGGATCCAAGTGCAGGTCGATGCGATACGACAGGCGCGTGAGCTGCGCCGTCAACGCCGGCGTGCGCACGTCGATGTACGCCGCCTCGATGGGCGCCAGATCGGCCGGAGACGCCGCAGCCAGGCGCCCAAACGCCTCGTCGAGCGCCACGAACTCTGTCATAAACAGGTCGTACCACTCGCAGGTCGACGACGTACCCACCGGTAGCGCCGAAGAGAAGCCCACGCGCATGTGCGGGGAGAAGCCCTGCGTGACGGCATAGGGAAGTCCCGCACGGCGCACGATGCGCTCAATGGTATGGATTACTTCGAGATGGCCCAGGTACTTAAGGCGATCGCGCTTGCCATAGCGAACACGAAGCCTAAAGAGCGAGGGGTTGTCGGTCAGGCGCTCACTCATGCGCGATCACCCATCAATACATTCTTGGCGTGGAGCGTGGGGCAGATCCCGCAGCCGGTGCACGACGTGCGGGTGCAGTCGGGAGTCGTGACGCCCTCGAGCGAGCGACGGTACTCGCGCTCGAGGAAGCCGCGCGTGCATCCGGGACTCACATGCTCCCACGGCAGGCGCCAGTCCAACTCGTAAGGCAGATGCACGAGCTCATTGAGGTCGATGCCGTTTTTGGCAGCAGCTTCCTTCCAGTTATCGAGCGAGAAATGCTCTACCCAGGCGTCAAAGCGAGAGCCCGAGCGCCAAGCGTCGATGATGACGGGCGTCATGTCACGACCGGCGCGGGACAGCGCGGCCTCGATGAGCGAGGTCTCGGCATCGTGGTAATGCACGCGGACGGCACGGTTGCGAACGCTCGTGATAAGCAGCTTCTGGCGACGCTTGACGTCGTCGTAGTCGAGCTGCGGGCACCACTGGAACGGCGTGGCAGCCTTGGGGATAAAGACCGAAACCGAGATGGACACCGAGATCGAGCCGCGACGAGCCTTGGGCACCACGGAACGACCGAGCTCCAGCACGTGATCGGCCAGATTGGCGATGGCCACGATGTCCTCATCGCGCTCGCCGGGAAGGCCCATCATAAAGTAGAGCTTCATGCGATTCCAGCCGGCCTCGAAGGCCGCCTTGGCCGCACGGTCCAAGTCCTCCTCGGTCACGTTCTTGTTAATGATGTCGCGCATGCGCTGGCTGCCGGCCTCGGGCGCGAACGTCAGGCCGCCCTTCTTTTCGCCAGCAACCGACTCGGCCATATCCACGCCAAACGAATCCAGGCGCTGCGACGGAATAGACACGCGAATACCCGTATCCTCCAGGCGACGGTTGAGCCTGCCGAGCACGTCGCGAATGCAGGAGTGGTCGGTCGTGGAGAGCGAGGTCAGCGACACCTCGTCATAGCCGGTCTTTTCCAGACCCTGAATCACCGACGAGACGATCTGGTCGGCCGAGCGCTCGCGCACCGGGCGATACGTCATGCCGGCCTGGCAAAAACGACAGCCGCGGGCACAGCCGCGCAGAATCTCGATAGACAGGCGGTCGTGGACCAGCTGCGCATAGGGCACGCACGACTGCGACAACGGATTCGTGGCGCCGAAATCCTCGACGACGCGCTTGAAGACCACCGTCGGCGCATCCTTGCCCTCACGCGGCACGGTGTAGCCATGCGGCGAGCAGGGCTCGTCGTGACGCACCTCGTAGAGCGACGGCACGTAGTTGCCGGCAATGGATGCAAGCTGCTCGACAATCTGCGCGCGCGGGACTCCTTCGTCACGCAGACGGCGATGCAACTGGCAGGTCTCGAGCAGCGATTCCTCGCCCTCGCCGATGAGGATGGCATCGAAGAAGGCCGCGTACGGCTCGGGGTTGTACACCGAGGGACCGCCGGCGATGATAATGGGGTCGTCTTCACCTCGGTCGGCCGCCAACAGCGGAATGCCAGCGAGGTCGAGAGCCTCGAGGAAGTTCGTCACCGCCATCTCGTGCGGCACATGCAGGCCGACGATATCAAACGAAGCGACCGGCGCTGCACCCTCGAGCGACAGCAGCGGAATACCCGCCTCGCGCATGGCATCACCCATATCGGGCCACGGCACATAGCCACGCTCGCAGGAGATGCCCTCGGCCTGGTTAAGGATGTTGTAGAGGATGGCGATGCCCTGGTTGGGCAGACCGACCTCGTACACATCCGGGTAGATCAGGCAGCAACGGTAGTCGGCATCGGCCTTGGAAAGCGTGCCCCACTCGTGATCGATATAGCGACTCGGCTTCTCGACCTTGGCGAGCAGCGGCTCAATTAAATGAAAACAGTCTTGGTATGCAACGCGCAACGGAAAACCCCTAAGCAGCGAGATCTGATGCGTCCTGATAGGACGCCATAGGACGGGTAGCGCCCGCGACCGTGGTCACCAGATCGCGAACGCGGGAGAACGTGGCAGTGACCACCTCGTTGGCACGGCTGTAGTCGACATCGCGCTCGTAGAGCGAAACGAGCGCACGGCCCATGCCATAGGTGCCCGCGGCAGCAGTGAGCGCCTTGACGGCAAACCCAATATGCGGCGTCTGCTTGACGAGTGCGCGGGTGACCGCGCGGATCACAAGACCGCCGGCAAGCACGCCCGCGACCTCGTAGCCGCGCTCAGGCTTAATACCGCGTCCAAAGACGGCAGCGAGCTCAAAGAGCATGCCCACCTGCGCCAGAGCCATAACGGGATAATCGGCGCCCGGCAAAAACACCAGCGCACCGGTCGCCATATTGGTGAGCGCGCACGAGGTGATGATGCGGTTGGCCGCGGCGATACGCATAAAGACAAAGTTCGCCGCAAAAGCCGTTTCCTTTTCGGTGCGATCGAGAATCCAGCGGGCAAGCGTCTCGAGCAGATACGTCTTATCGGTTGCCGCTACCACGCCGAGCATGGGGGTGGACTCCTCGATAAACGGCACCTCCACAGCAGACTCGGCAAGCACGCACACGGGTGCGCCGGCGATCACGAGCTCCTGCACGGCACTCTCCAAGCGGTCGGAACCACACGAGAGCACCAGTACCACATCGGTATCGGTCTTTGGAGCAATTCGCTCCTCCCCCAGACGCTCGACGCGCACAATGCCCGAGGTCGTCTGTGGCACAAAGGCGTCTCGCACCGTCTCGGCCAGAAAGCGCGAGGCAGACGAATCCAGATAGACCGAGACGCGCACCGGCGTATCGGAATCCTTCTTAACGGACGCGCCCATCTTAAAAGCGCGGGTCAGCTTATCTACGGGAATTTTCATAGCAAACCCCTCCAGCGGTTACGCGGCGCCCGAACGATGCCGCCATATGGATTGTACGATACCCACCGTCAGCAGCTGAATCATCATCGAAGACGAACCGAAGCTAATAAACGGTAGCGGAATACCGGTAATCGGCATCATGCCGATGCACATGCCGATATTTTCGAAGGTCTGGAACGCCCACATGCCAACGATGCCCACACACGAAAGACGCAAAAACAGCGACTCACACTTAAAGGCGACGCGAATCGTCGAAAAGATCAGCAGCACGTAGAGGCACAGGAGCAAAAAGGAACCGCAAAAGCCAAAGGTCTCGGACAAAAAGGCGAAGACGAAGTCGGTGTGGAACTCAGGCAGAAAGCCGCCGGCCGACTGCGTCGCATGGCCCAAACCCTTACCAAAGAAGCCACCCGAGCCAACAGCGATAAGCGACTGCTGCAGGTTGTAGGCATCGTCCGAATCGGCATTATCGGGGTCGATAAAGACCGTCAGACGGTTCATCTGATACTGCTTGATGAGCACATCGTGGCCAAGCAACGAGTCAAAGACCGAATCGAGCGCCAGGACGAGGGCCACCAGGCCCACGAGCAGGGCCAGGGTCGACAGCACCCATTCGCGGCGTGCACCGCTCATACAGATGACGATGGCGCCCGAAACAAGCACGACCAGGCCCGAGCCCAGGTCGCCCATGGCAACGACGGCCAAAAACGGAATGGACAGCATGCCGCAGAGCTTGACGTAGTCGCGAACGGTATCGATGCGACCGTTATACTGCGAGCCAAGCGTAGCAATAAAGAAGATGGTGATGAGCTTGGCAAGCTCAACCGGCTGGAATGTCAAGCCGATACCGGGAATCTTGATCCAGCCCGTCATGCCCAGACCGCCCGTATAGGACAGGCCCGGAATCTTGGGCGAGAAGATCACGATCAGGTCGATGACGAGCAACGCCGTCGAGAAATTGGAAATACCGCGCAGGTCGGTACGCCAGACCAACACCGCCAGCACCGCTCCGATGCCGATTCCCAGCAGATGGCGTGAGAATGAGGCATCGGCCTTAAACTGCGAAGCCGACCAGATGATGATGGCACCGTAGGCGACGAGCGCCACAGTAGCCACGAGCACACCGATATGCACCTTTTGGCGAAACGTGCCGCGCGAGGCCGAAAGTTGCTTGTTGACGCGGTCCAGGCTGCTGCGAGAGCCGGTCTTGGTTGAACGGAACAGATCCGCCGGAGAAAAATCCATCGCAACCTCCTATCGAACCGAGGAATCGCCCGAGGCCGAAGAGGTATCGGGCTCGCCATAAATCACGCCGAGCACGTCGCGCACGACATGCATCGCGGTATCTGAGCCGCCGCCGCCCTGCTCCAGAACAGTAGCGATGACATACTTGGGATCATCGGCCGGTGCATAGGCGCAGAACCACGCGTATTCGTCCTCGCCACTTTTCTCGCCCGTGCCCGACTTGCCGTATACCTGCGGCGTCAGGGTGCCAAAGTGCGCCGCCAGGGACGTCGATGCCGTGTAAATCACGTCGTGCATGCCGTTGCGAACTAGAGCCAAATCCGAATCGCTGTTGATCTTGGCCTCCAGGCGCTTCTTCTTGCCCTTGCCGTTGTACTTATAGGCATCGCCGTCGCCATCGCGCGACACGGCCGACAAAAACACGTGAGGCACGTACTGCTTGCCGCCGTTGGCAAGACCCATATAGGCGCACGCCATCTGCAGGGGCGTCACCAGGATGTCGCCCTGGCCGATGGCAATGTTGGTCATATCGCCGGCATTCCACTTGCGGTCCTCGGCAGATGCGTCGGTGAAGTACGACTCTTTCCACTCGGCATCGGGAATACGGCCCGCGCCCTCACTCGGCAGATCGATACCGCAGGTCTTGCCCAAGCCCCAGCGACGAAAGACCTCCTGCAGGCCCTCGGGATGTTGCTCGTCATAAAAGAACGCCTTACCCATGTCGTAGAAGACGGGGTCGCACGAGTTGGCGATACCCGACTGCAGCGTCATGGTGCCGTGGCCAGACGTCAGCCAGCAGCGCTTGCCCCAAGCCTTGCCCAGACCCGTCCAATAACCCGTGCAGTTGGTTGTCTGCGTTGAAGTGTAGGTTCCAAACTCAAGACCGGCCAGTGCCGAGAGCGGCTTGATGGTCGAGGCCGACATGTACTGTCCGCTAATGGCGCGGTTGAGCAGCGGGTGCGAACCCTTGTCATCATTGAGCTCGGTCCACACGTCATTTGAGACGCCGCCGATAAAGACGGACGGATCGAACTTGGGCTGGCTCGCCATGCCCAGGATCTCGCCATTGTTGGGATCGAGACACACCACAGCGCCGTTGCCGGCATTGCTGTAGCCAGTGGTCTTGGCAAGCTCGATAGCGCTCGCCAGCGCCGTCTCACAGGCCTGTTGGATCTTAAGGTCGAGCGTGAGCTTAATGTCGGAGCCGGCCTTCGCGGGCACGGCGCCGGCCTGACCGGTCACATTGCCCGAGGCATCGACCTTGACGGTCTGCTCGCCACGAATACCCTGCAGCAGGTTTTCGTAGTAGCTCTCAACGCCCGCCTGGCCCACGATATCGCCCGACTGGTACGTAATCTTGCCAGCAGAAGCATCATCATCGCCAGAGGTTTTCTTATTCTGGGCCTCGAGCTGCTCGGAGGTAATGGTGCCGGTATAGCCCAAGATATGGCATGCCGTCTCGCCGTATGGATACTGGCGCTCGGTACGCTCGGCAATCTTGACGCCCGGGAACTCGCCGGCGTGTTCCTTGATATAGGCAACCGTGGAGCGACGGACGTCCGTCGCGATGGTATGCAGGCTCTGAGCGCCCTCTGTATTGTCCTGAATATTGCGAAGGACCGCCACATAAGGCATTCCAAGCACGTTGGCAAGATGGCGAACCAGAACCTCATCCTCGGCAAGGTCGCGGTAGGCCACGACAGCAAGTGAGGGACGGTTCTGGACAAGCGCCACGCCATTGCGGTCGAGGATGCGGCCGCGCACAGCGGGTGTGGTAACGGTGCGAGTCTGATTACTATTGGCCTGCTTCTCGTAATAGTCCGACGAGACCATCTGCATGCCCCACAGCTTGACGGCAAGTGCCGCAAACATCGCGCCCACACCCGTGGTGAGGATGGAAAAGCGGCCCTTAAAGGCGGTCGCCGCGGTATTGCCCTCGCCCTCGGTGGCGCGCGGAGCCGTTCCATGCTGTGTATCGTAGGTAAAACGGGAATCGCCTCGACGCATGATGACCAGCGCGACCACGATGGCCACAACCAGCACGATACCGGCGATAATAACCGTCATCTGGGAAGACATCTACGGGCCTCCCCTATTTGAGCTTGCGGGTCTTGGGCTTAAAGCGCATACCCGTCTGGCGTCCGCCACGTGCGGAGAATCCATAGCCGGACTGCGGCACGACGCCGGACATCAAAAACGGAATGGCAACCAGACCCGTCAGGATCGAGGACGGCAGCGCATGGCCGAAGATCGCCACGACAAAGCTCGTCTCCAAACCCATAAACAGCAAGATGATGCTGTAGATAACATTAATGACGAGCGCGAAGGCGCCCACAGTGACGCCGCGCGCACTCGGGGTACCGCCCGTCTGACCGACGGCGCTGTGCACCAGGGCAAAAGAACCCACGGTCAGCAGGAGCGACATAACGCCCACCGGCACGGCAGCGGACAGGTCATAAAACAAGCCGCTGCAAAAACCGCACACGACGGCACGGGTCGGGTCGCCCGAGAACACGCTTAGGCACACCAGGATAATCATGAAGTTGACGCGACCGCCCGCAATGGAGATCTGCGGTGCCAGGCCTGCCTGCAGCAGCACGCATACGATGGCGGCGATTACAAACGTGCGGGAGCTCATCCCCTGCTCGTGTAGATCCATGGACATGCCCCCTATTCGTTCGAGCCGGAATCGGTCGTCTCGGACGTGTCGGAACTGTCATCCGAGCTCTCGTCCTTCGTCTTGGTTGCAGCATCGCGCGACGTTCCCTGCGGCGTGCTGTTGGCCGTGCTCACGTCCTCATCCGAGGCCGACTGTTCGTCGGTCAGCGAGGTAATGACCAGCACTTCCTCGTTGTTCTCGGCCGTGGTCTGAGCGCGCACCACAATGGTGTAGTACACGTCGTTTGCCGATTTCTCAACCGACGAGACGGTGCCGAGCGGTAGACCCTTGGGGAACACACCGCCGATGCCCGAGGTCACGATGATGTCGCCGACTTTAACGTCGGAGTCGACGCTCACATACTCAAGACGCAGCGTGCCGTCAGCCTGACCCTGCAGCATGCCCTGGGCGCGCGTGTCCTGTACCATGGCGGACACACCCGAGTTCTCGTCGCCAATCAGGCGCACGGTGGACGTCTTGGCCGAGACTTCGATGATCTGGCCGATAACACCGGCCGAACTCGTCACAGGCATGTTGATGGTAAGGCCGTCGGCAGAGCCCTTGTCGATGGTTACGGTCGAGGTCCAGGCATCGCCCGAGGCACCAACGATACGAGCAGCGGTCGATTTGAGGTTGTAGGTCGACTGCAGCCCGACCAGCCCCTCCAGACGCTCGGCGGTCTTTTGAGCCTCGGAGAGCTCAGCAACCTTAGAGGTCAGCTCCTCGTTTTGCTTCTTAAGCTCGTCAAGCGTGTCCTGCGACGCCGTAAGGTTAGAGAACACGTTGCCGATCGCATTGAAGGGAGCCGCCACGGCCGAGCCCACAAAACGCACCGGCGAGGTAATCGTCGTTACGCCCGAACGCACGGCATGAATCGGCCCTGCCTCGCCCTCGCGGATGTAAAACGTGAGCAGCAACACCGAAATCAGGCTGAAAACAATCAACGGGCGCATACCCGTTGATTGTCGCTTGGTATTCAGATTTGTGGAGAAACCCGAAGATCGTGCCAAATGGAATCCACCTTTTGGAAATTAAGCATTGGTCTGGACGAAGCCGCCATCAAACGCATTGGCCTCGAGCACGCGGGCACAGCCGTTAACGACGTTATCGAGCGCCGTGGGGCTGACGTTGACCGAAACGCCGGTCTCATCGCGCAGACGCACGTCGAGTCCGCGTAGCAGAGCGCCACCACCGGTCAGCAAAATGCCGTAGTACATAAGGTCAGAGGCAAGATCGGGCGGCGTGGCATCGAGGGCGTCCTTGACGGCCTTGGCCATCTCGTCGAGCGGCTTGTTGAGCGCGCGACGAATCTCCTCGCTCTCGATGCGCACGGTCTTGGGCAGACCGGTGATCACGTCGCGACCGTTGACCTCGACGTCGAGCTCGTCCTTGAGCGGCACAGCGGAGCCGACCTTGATCTTGATGTCCTCTGCCGTACGCTCGCCGATGGCAAGGTTGTAGGCATCACGAACGTGCGTGAGGATGGCCTGATCGAACTCGTCGCCTGCAATACGGATGGACTGCGAGACGACGATGCCGCCCATAGCGATAACGGCAACCTCGGTGGTACCGCCACCGATGTCGATGACCATGGAGCCGGTGGGCTCCTCGACGGGCAGGTCGGCGCCGATAGCGGCAGCCATGGGCTCCTCGATCAGATAGGCCTGGCGAGCGCCAGCCTGGATCGTGGCCTCAAAGACAGCACGCTTCTCGACCGACGTGACGCCGGAAGGAACACAGACGACAACGCGCGGACGCGGGGTCCACGGATAGCGCTTCTCGGACGCCTTATCGATAAAGTAGCGAAGCATGGCCTCGGTAACATCGAAGTCGGCGATGACGCCGTCCTTCAGGGGACGAACGGCCACGATGTTGCCGGGCGTACGGCCGAGCATGCGCTTTGCCTCGATACCGACCGCCAGGATGCGCTCGTCGTTCTTGTCGATGGCGACAACAGAG
Organism: uncultured Collinsella sp.; assembly: GCA_900542635.1. Taxonomy (GTDB): domain Bacteria; phylum Actinomycetota; class Coriobacteriia; order Coriobacteriales; family Coriobacteriaceae; genus Collinsella. The sequence continues at coordinate 7,074 of UQOJ01000008.1, read as the reverse complement.
GGCTCGCGAATGACGATGCCCTTGCCGCGCACGGAGACAAGCGTATTTGCGGTGCCGAGGTCGATGGCAAGATCGCCCGCATAGCTACCGAAGAACATATCCATCAAAGAAAACAACGCAACTCCTGATGTGTTGGATGATTGCTGGAAAACTACTAGCTCATCATACTAGCGCAAGCCCGGCACCTCACTTGCGGTGAAGCGCCGGGCAAAGCTAAATCCCATAAGGTCACTACTGGTTGTCAGCAGCCGAGAAATCCATATCGAGCGAGGAAACGGCCCAGCCGATATGGTTGTCGGAGCGCACGAATTTGACGGTGTACTCCTGCTCGCCGCCCTTGGACAGCGATGCCTTCACCTTAGCGGTCGTCTCGGTCATGGACTGATCCATGCCCTCGACGGACACGGTGGCACCCTGCGGAATCGAGGAGATGATCATCGACTTAGCGTCCTCGGACAGGCTCGATGCCAGGCAAGACTCGGCCTTTGCGGTGTCACCGTCGCCGGCAGCCTGGAACAGATCGGTAACGACAGACTCCTGAGACGGGAAGCCAAAGCCGCGCGTGTAGGCAAAGCCCAGACCGCCCGCGGCGATCAAAATGAGCAGAAGCAGCACGATGAAGACTTTGAGACCCGTGTGGCGATGGCGACGACGTACCTTGGCCTGCTTACGATCCTGACGGTCCTGCTGGACCATCTCGGACTCGGACAGCGTAAAGAAGCCGGTGTCCGAGGGATCGGGCATAAACTGACCGGTCGCGCCCGTAGGATCGAGCGGATCGACGGCAGGAGCGTCCATCGCGGGCGCCGGAGCCGTGGCCATAGCCGTCTGGGCAGACAGCGCGGCAAGCGAATCGTGCACGCGGGCAAGCTCATCGGCCTGCTCGGAGGTGAGCTGGTAGATGCCATCGGCAGTAGCGGCGTTAAAGGCGTCGAGTGCGTCGGAGGGACGGCCGGCGGCAGAAAGCGCCTGACCCATGCCGGCGTTGAGCGCACGCGTGTCGTCGCGGGGGCCGGCAAAGTCGATAGCCGTGCGGTAGGTCTCCACGGCATCCGCCGGACGGCCGAGCTTGATGAAGCAACGACCGAGCTCGCCGAGCGCGGCGGCAGGAGCCGGATTGGCGCCATCGATGGCAGCCTGACGGAAGGCAGTACCCGCGTTGGCATAGTCGCCCGACTGGAACAGCGCGTTACCCAGGCCCAGATAGGCCTTGAACGGCGTGGCATAAGAAGCGTCCTGCGTAGCAGCAGAGAACGCCTGAGCGGCCGTCGTGTAGTCGCCCACGGCGGCGAGCGCCTTGCCGCGGTTGGTGAGCAGCGCGCCGCGCTTGCCATAGGTGCCGTCGTTGAGGGCGGCGGCGTAGGCCTCGGCGGCCTCGGCATACATGCCCAGGTGCATCAAGGCGTTACCACGAAGGTGATCGGCCTCGCCCATAATCTCATCGGGAGTCTTTGCCGCCCCAAGCATCTGGGCTGCAGCGGAAAAATCACCCGCGCGGTAAGCGGCGCGGCCCTGTTGGATCAGCTGGCTATTCAAGGAAATCCCCTTTACTCGTGAACGATCTCGACATGGACGATCTCGTCGCCGGCACGCAGCTGCGAAATCACATCGAGACCCTCGACCGTGGTACCAAAGACGGTGTAACCGGAATCGAGGTTATGCTGGGCGCCCAGGCAGAAGTAGAACTGCGAACCCGCGGAATCGGGGTCCATGGAGCGTGCCATGGCAAGGGCGCCATCGACATGGCTGTTGCGCGGATTGGTGGCAAACTCGCCCTTGATGCAGTAGCCGGGACCACCGGTACCGGGCATGCCGTCGGGGCCCTCAAGACCGGCAGCGACGTCGGCGCCGGACATATCGCGGGTATTGGGGTCGCCGCCCTGAATGACAAAGCCGGGCACATAGCGATGGAACTTAAGGCCATCATAGAAGCCCATCGTAGAAAGCTCGCAGAAGTTCGCGACATGAATGGGAGCGCCCTCGCCGTCAAACTTGACCTTGATGGTACCCTTCGACGTCTCGATAACGGCGCACTCGTCGCCGGCAAGCTGATACTCGGGCGTGTAGAGCTCTTTCTTAAAACCAAACATGTGGTTCCTTCCTCGTGCGTTTAAAGCATATTTGTACGAATTGTAGCAATAAGCATGCGCTTACATCAATTGCGCACGTAGGTTATGCCGACTATGGCGAACTAATTTTAGGAACGCTGCTGCGGCTTCCAGGAGCCCACGTTGGCGTCGTACTGATTGAGCGCGCTGTTGCCGCTCTGCGCGATGGGCGCCAGGATCTCGCTTTGGTGGGAACTCATCGACTCGCCATCGGGAATGGCCAGCGAGATATCCCAGCTCTGGCAGATCACGTCGACGCGCTCATACATCCACTCGGCAAGCTGCTTTAAGTGGGCGATATCATCCGCATAGACCGTATCATCCTGATACTTAAGGTTGTTGAGCTCATCTTGCGTCTTTTTGATCTGGTCGCGCAGGGCGTAGGCACTCTGCGACAGCTCCTGACGGGTGGACAGCGGCGTTCGGAGATAGCCGTTGTTAAAGGAATCGATGACCTCACCGATCTGGTCCTCGTCACCGTAGGACACGATGGTCTGATACAGACCGTCGAGCCTGGTATAGAGCTGATCATCGGTGAGCACGGTTTCTTCCTGGACCACCTCGGCAGAATCGTCCTGCTTGGTATCGTCCTCAGTCGCCTCGCCCTTTTGGCGCGTGGGGAAGGTGGTTTGTGCAGCCTGACCAAACTGGTCATAGAAACCAGGCATGACACCCATGGGATCGGTCGTCACGAACCAATAGGCACCGCCGCACACGACAGCAAGGACCGCGATGATAATGAGCGGCTTGGGGATATGACGCTTGTGCTTGTGATAGGCGTCCTCGTCGGGATGCACCTTGCGCTTGGGTTTTTGAACATCGTCGTGCAGGGAAACGGGCGTGGGAATATCGACCTTGGGGATACCGAAATCCTTATCGAAAGCCGGCAGCACGCAGGTCTCGTTAGGATCGGCGGCGTCCGAAAGAACCGCGGCGGCAGAGGCTGGCGCATGGGGCACCTCGGTATCGATCTGTTCTTGCGTTAGGCGCGGAAAGCCCGCCGTGCGGCCCGCTGCCAGGTCGGATGCGGCCGCGTCCTCGGAGAGGATACCCGGAGCGGGGCGTCCGCATTTGGGACACGTACGATCATGCGGAGAAAGACGGGCACCGCAGCCCTCGCAGAACACGAACTCGGTGTGCTCGGGGCCATCGCCCGGACCCACATAGGCGTTGCAGTAGGGGCAGAACGAGGCGCCGTCCTCGATAGTCTTAAGGCAATGCGGGCAGATCACGGCATCCTCTTTTCGAAGCAATTCAAACAATCGAGGTTAGAGCATAACATCGCCACGGCCCCACAGGAGCAAGGCACCAATTCAACATCGCCAGGGCGCGTAGTTACTTCTTCTTTTTGCTTGGCATCGAGACTTTGATGCCTTGGGCGGACTTGGTCACGCGAGAGCGCTTGGCTCCGGTACTCTTCTTTTTCTTGGGCTGGGCCTGGGCCACGCCCTCGAGTGCACGGGCCTCGGCCTCGCGAGCGGTGCGATCTTCGCGGCGCTGCGCCATGTCGGCGGCGACGCGCTTGGCAAAACGCTCGGCCGTCGAACCCGTCGAGCTCACCTTGCCGCCACCGCGACCCAGGTGGACGCGCACACCACGGCCAAAACCAGTTGCGGCATGACGACGACGCGGCTTGAGCGAATCCATCATCGTGGCGAGCTTAAAGAACACCGAGCAGGTAAAGACCACGATGACAGCCAAGATAACCATCTGGCCCATCGACAGGTTGGCAATGGACAGCAGCTCCGGGAATCCGATAACGCCCACCAGGATGCCGGCGACCACAAACACAAAGAGCACCACTCGTAAGGGTGTGAGCGGCTGCGAGATGCGCCAGATCAGGCTGACGCTCGCCGCGTACGACGTAAGCAGGCACATCGTAGACAGCGTGAGCTGGCCAAAGCCAAACACGCGCGCCACAAAGATATCGAGCGCCGCAGCCAAAATGACCGCAATCGACGCCGGCAGTGCACGCTTGAGTACGTTCGTCAAAAACGCACCCTTCACGCGAGCGTTGTTGGGCTCAAGGCCCAACACAAAGCCCGGCGCGCCGATGCAGAAGAAGTTGATGAGCGTCATCTGGATTGGCTCGAAGGGGTACGGCGGCAGCGCGATGCACAGCGCCGCCAGGCCCATCGAGAGCAGCGTCTTGGTCAGGAACAGCGAGGCCGAACGCTGCAGGTTGTTGATGGAGCGACGGCCCTCGGCCACCACGGCGGGCATCGAGGCAAAGTCGTTGTCGACGAGTACGATCTCGGCCACGTTGCGCGCGGCATCGGAACCGGCCGCCATGGCCACGGAGCAGTCGGCCTCCTTGAGCGCCAGCACGTCGTTGACGCCGTCGCCCGTCATGGCCACGGTGTGCTCGCGGCGCTTGAGCGCCTGCACGAGCTCGCGCTTCTGCTGCGGGGTCACACGACCAAAGACGTGGTAGCGGTCCACTGCGGCATCAAGCTTGGCCGGTGTATCGAGCGTCGTGGCGTCCACATAAGCGTCCGCCCCCGGCACGCCCACCACGCGCGCGATCGACGACACCGTACGCGGGTCGTCGCCACTGATCACGTTGAGGGTCACGCCCTGCTCGTTAAAGTAGCCGATGGTCTCGGCCGCCGAGGTACGAATCTCGTCGCGGATGGTCACAAAGCCAACGGGCTCGGCCTCGCCCACCATATCGCCATCGGGCGTAAAGCCGTCCACGCGAGCCACCACGAGCACGCGGCAGGTATCGGCAAGCTCTGCGACACGGTTCTCGACCTGCGAAAACACACGCTCCGAAAGCACAAACTGCGCGGCGCCCATCACATAGGAGCCCTGCGCAAAAGAAGCGCCGCTCCATTTTTTAGACGACGAGAACGGAATGACCGACAGCGGCTCGGACACCTCGACCGGACGATCAGCGTAATAGTTGAGCAGCGCCTGGCAGGTCTCGTTGGCATCGGCCGAAGTCGCACGCGCGACGTTAGCCAGCGCAAAATCGAGCACCGTGGTATCGACGGGAACAGTCGCCTCGTCCGAGTCCACGCCAAAGCCAACACCCTCAACCGGCAGCGGGTAGGTGCCCTCAACCTCCATACGACCCGAGGTAATGGTGCCCGTCTTGTCCAGGCACAGCACGTCGACGCGAGCGAGCGTCTCGATGCAGTAGAGCTGCTGTGCCAGCACCTTGCGACGCGCCAGGCGCACCGTGGCGATGGCGAGCACCGACGAGGTCAGCAGCACCAGGCCTTGCGGGATCATGCCCAGCAGGGCGCCCACCGTGGACAGCAGCGCCGACGAAGGCACATGACCAGCCAACAGTTCGGAGAAGCACCACGAAAGCGCGCTATCGCCCGGGGTTCCCGCGGCATCCCACAGCTCGCTCACACTCGAGGCAAACAACGCCAAACCGAGCGGGATCATAATGATGCTCGCAAAGCGCACGATGGCGTTAAGCGCGTTCATGATCTCGGAATTGACCTTTTTGACGTACTTGGCCTCGTTATTAATTTTGGACACGTAGTTGTCGGCGCCGACATGGATCACGCGGGCGCGCAGCAGGCCCGAGTCGATAAAGCTGCCGCTCATGAGCTCGGAACCGGGCTGTTTCTTAATAAGGTCGCTCTCGCCTGTCAGCAGACTCTCGTTCACGAGCGCCTCGCCCGAAACCACCACGGCGTCAGCGGGAATCTGGTCGCCGCGCCCCAGGCGGATGATGTCGTCGAGCACGATCTGGTCCAGGTCGAGCTCCACCTCGGCGCCGTCGCGCACCGCGATGGCCTTCTTGGAAGTCAGCAGCGTGAGCTTATCGACCATCTTCTGGGAACGCATGGACTGAATGACGCCAATGGCGGTATTGAGGAACACCACGAACAGGAACGTCAGATTCTTAAACGAACCGGTCAAAATGACCAGGAACGCCAAGATCACGTTGATCAAATTGAACAGCGTGCAGAGGTTCTCGATGATGAGCTCTTTGACCGACTTGGTCTTGAGCTCCATGTTGCGGTTGATCTTACCGGCGGCGATGCGCTCCTCGACCTCGGCGGTCGAGAGTCCGCGCTCGATATCCGTTGCTGCCATACCACGTCCCATCACGTCGCGTCGGTATAAGAAAAACCGCCCGGACCATGCGAGGTTCGGACGGTCTTACGTTCGATGGTGCCCCATGTTGGATTCGAACCAACGGCCTTCTGCTCCGGAGGCAGACGCTCTAATCCCCTGAGCTAATAGGGCCAACGTTTGGCATTATACCCAAGTGCACCACGGGCTATCAAAATAAAAGAAAAAGCTTTGCAATTACGTGGGAGACGCGGCGCAACGGCCCGCTTTAGAAGGCAAAAGCGAGTCAGATAGTATAAACTCTCATGCACCATATATACACGGCTCGCGATGCGGGCCGTTTTTGCAAGGATTATCCATCGAGGTGAGAGGCACACCATGATTGCAATTTTAAAGCAGAGCGCCAGCGACGAGGCCGTCGGCCATATCGTCAGCTGGATTGAGAAAAAGGGTCTGAAGACCGATGTCTCGCGCGGTGAGAACGAGACGATCATCGGCCTGGTGGGCGATACGACCAAGATCGACCCGTTCCTGCTCGAGTCCATGGACGTCGTCGAGCGAGTGCAGCGCGTCTCCGAGCCGTTCAAGCGCGCCAACCGCAAATTCCACCCCGAGGACTCCGTCATCGACTGCGGCCACGGCGTCAAGATCGGCGGCGACCAGTTCCAGGTCATCGCCGGCCCGTGCTCCGTCGAGGGCGAGAACCTCATTCGCATCGCACGCCGCGTAAAGGCCGCCGGCGCCACGATGCTGCGCGGCGGTGCCTACAAGCCCCGCACCTCCCCCTACGCCTACCAGGGCATGGGCCCCGCCGGCCTGGACCTGCTGTGCGAGGCGTCTGCCGAGCTCGACATGCCGATCGTCACCGAGATCATGGACCCTGTCTCTTATACACATCTGACGCTGCCGACGACTTAATAGGTGTAGA
>UQOJ01000007.1 GCA_900542635.1 uncultured Collinsella sp. | reverse complement strand
CGGTATGCGTTGCGGCTCTTGCCCTGAGCATGGCCCTCATGGGCTGCAACGGCGGCACAAGCTCTTCCAGTGGCGGGAGCGCTTCCAAGGGCACTACCGAGCAAAAGGAGTCCAAGAAGCCCGCGGACAACCGTATCGACTTCACCTGGTTCAAGGCCTCTGTGCCCGAGGGCTATGACGTCTGGTCCGACAGCGGCGACGGCGGCTTCGTCGGCAGCATTTGCTTCAAGAATGTCGACGAGAGCGATAAGTCCATCTCCTTTGATGTTGAGTCCGACGACGCCGAGACGCTCGTTGCCGATGAAACCGAGAGCGACGGCTACGAAGCAGGTGAAGATATCACCATCGGCAAGTACACCTGGAAGACCGTCAACTTCACCTGGAACAAGACACCGAGCGTCGAACTGATCTCCGAGATTCCCGATACCGGCCAAAGCGTCGTTATCTACCTGTTCATGACGACTCCCGACGACCCCGCCGTCAAGGCATTCCTCGAGTCCCTCGAGTTCCCCGAGAACCTCGAAGAGGCGCATAACGAGGCCAAGAACATCAGCATTGCCGACCTCTGCAAGGAAAACGGCCTCACTGAGTACAAGCCGGGAAAGTAGCCCCGCAGTTCATTTGTGTACGACAGACGTTGCTCCACACAACGGTCTGTAAGGAAAACGGAGAGGGTCGAGCAAGAAAGGACGAGAACCCATGAAGATCACTAAGAAGCTATTGGCGGTATGCGTTGCGGCTCTTGCCCTGAGCATGGCCCTCATGGGCTGCAACGGCGGTAGCTCTGCAAAGCCTGCTGGCAGCGACGCCGGCAGCGCCCCCAAGCAGGCGACCGAAAAGAAGGAGTCCAAAAAGCCCGCCGACGACCGTATCGACTTTACGTGGTTCAAGGCTTACGCACCCGAGGGCTACGACGTATGGGCGCGCAGCGGAAGCGATGGCAATGTGTCTGAAATCCTCTTCAACGGCATCGAGGATAGCAACAAAGTCATCTCCTTTGGCGTAAGCTCCACGAAGGACGCCGAGACGGTTGTCACCAACGACTCGGCCCGCGATGGCTATGAGCGTGGAGAAGACGTGACCATCGGCCGGTATACCTGGAAGACCGTCAACTTTACGTGGCACAAGACACCGAGCATGCACCTCGCGACCGATATTCCCAACTCCGGAAGAAGCGTCGAGATCACTCTCTTTATGGCGACCACCGACGACCCCGCCTGCAAGGCATTCCTCGAGTCCATTGAGTTCTGCGAAGAAGATCTTGAGGAAAAGAAGCTTGAGGCCAAGGACATTAGCATCAAGGATCTCTGCGAGGAGAACGGACTTGTCATCTCCGGAACGAGAAAGTAGCGCCAAACCCGGCATGACGCCACGCGCAGAATAGCCCGCAGGGCAGCGCGAGCGCGCGAGCAGGGCCCGATTCCCGCTTCCCCCGGAATCGGGCCTCTTTTTGTTTTGGCCGTCTTCCGCGTCAAAACGTCGCAAGCCGCGCGCAAACAAAGGCGGCGGAGCCCCATGGCCCCGCCGCTCATCATGCGATATGTTTGCAAGAGACCTTACGCCTCGGGCTCGATCTTCTCGAGGCCGCCCATGTAGGGACGCAGAACCTCGGGGATCGTGATGGTGCCGTCGGCGTTCTGGTAATTCTCCAGAATGGCAGCCATGGTACGACCAGCCGGCAGGCCGGAACCGTTAAGGGTGTGCAGGTAGCGCGAGCCCTTGAAGTTCTCGGGGTCGCGATACTTGATGTTGGCGCGACGGGCCTGGAAGTCGCCGCAATTGGAGCAGGAGCTGATCTCCTTGTAGGCGTTGTAGCTCGGCAGCCAAACCTCGATGTCGTAGGTCTGACGGGCAGAGAAGCCCAGGTCGCCGGTGCACAGGCTAATCACGCGATACGGCAGGCCCAGCTGCTGCAGCAGGTACTCGGCCTCGGCGGTCATGCTCTCGAGCTCCTCGTCGGACTCCTCCGGCTTAGCGAACTTGACCATCTCGACCTTGTCGAACTCGTGCTGACGGATGATGCCGCGGGTGTCGCGACCGGCGGAACCGGCCTCCTCGCGGAAGCAGGGGGTGAAGGCGGTGTAGCGGCGCGGCAGGGTGTCGGCGTCGAGGACCTCGCCGGCGTGCAGGTTGGTGAGCACGACCTCGGCGGTGGGGATCAGGAAGTTGTCACCCGAGACGTGGTAGGCGTCGTCCTCGAACTTGGGCAGCTGGCCCGTGCCGAACATGGTCTGACGCTTGACGACGATGGGCGGCCACCACTCCTTAAAACCACGGCTGGTGTGCGTATCGAGGAAGAAGTTGATGAGGGCGCGCTCCAGGCGGGCGCCGGCGCCACCGAGAACGGTAAAGCGGCTGCCGGAGAGCTTGTTGCCACGCTCGAAGTCGAGGATGTCCAGATCGGTGCCCAGATCCCAGTGCGGCTTAAAGTCGAAGTCGAACTCGCGCGGGGTGCCCCAGCGGCGACGCTCGATGTTCTCGTCCTCGTCCTTACCGTACGGGGTGGCATCGCACGGAATGTTGGGCAGGTGAGCCATGAAGCCGTACTGCTCCTGCTCGAGAGCGGTGCGGCGCTCGGCCAGACCGTCAATCTTCTCGTTGACGGCGCGCACGGCCTCCTTGGCGGCCTCGGCCTCGTCCTTCTTGCCCTCCTTCATCAGGGCGCCGATCTTCTTGGACTCGGCATTGCGCGTAGCCTGGAGCTCCTCGACCTCGGTGATGACGGCACGGCGCTCGTCGTCGAGCTCAAAGAACTTCTCGCGATCCCAAGACGTCTGGCGGTTAGCCATGGCGACATCGATGGCATCGGGGTTCTCGCGAACAAACTTGATATCAAGCATTAGATCCTCCGGCGATATACATTCCATTTAGGTTGCAACCTTGTACATGTATGGGCAAGTATATACTTATGAGCGTTTACGACCCAACTCAACTACGCAAGAAGGCACCCAATGGACGCAGTTTTTTCCTTTTTGTTTGGCACCCGCACCGGTTTTGCCATCCTTTTCGCCGGCGGCATCCTGTTATTTGCGATTCTTGCCTTTGTAATGGAGAAGCGTACCCATAAGATGTACGTCGACCGCGGACCCAAGTCCGAGGATGAGGAAGACAGCTTCTGGGACTAACCTGCCAAAAAGGGACAGGTTTATTTTGGTCGGTTTTATCTGGGCAAACGCAAGCGCCCCGCAACTGGAATTGAGCCAGTTGCGGGGCGCTTTTCGCACATACGACAAAACCGCAGGAAAAACCTGCCAAAATAAACCTGTCCCTAAATGGCAGGTTTTACTGGAGAGTTGCGTCGATTGCCTTGACCAGGGCACTGCGCATGCCGGCGTCCTCGAGCGCAACGACGCCCTTGATGGTGGCACCACCGGGCGAGCATACGGCATCCTTCATCGCCGCAGGATGCTGGCCAGTTGCAAGCTGCAGCTTTGCCGTACCCAGCACCATCTGGCTCACAATGCGATAGGCATCGGCACGCGGGATACCGTGCTTGACCGCTGCATCGCCCAGGGCCTCGATTGCCATGGCGACAAATGCCGGAGCGCAACCACCCACCGTGCCGCCCACAAACAGCAGGCTCGTATCGAGCTCGACCACCGCACCGAGCTTGCCAAGCAGATCAAGCACCACTGCGCTCTGCTCATCACTAAGCGTGGAAGCCTTCTCGCAGGCGATGACGCCCTCGCCCACCGAAACCGGTGTGTTGGGCACCGTCGAGATGTGCGCGACGCCCGGCAGGACCTGCTCCCACTTGGCACTGTCCCAAGTCCAGGCAACCGACAGAACGACCTTGTCGGCAAGAATGTCCTTGAGCGGGGCGAATACCTTCTCGATCATGTACGGTTTGACCGCAGCGACCACGATATCGGATGCGGCGACAACCTCGGCGGCATCGTGACAGGCGACCATGCCGCGCGCCTCGCAGCGCTCAACCAGTGCGTCGTAGCGACCCGCGCAGGCGCACATGTCGCTCACAGCTACACCGGCAGCGATCCAGCCATCGGCCATAGCGCTCGCCATATTGCCAAAACCGACAAATCCAATCTTCATATCTCATAGTCCTTCCAGACACATTCCTCAAAACGAAAGGTATTGTCCCATGCCATTGTTTCGTATTGCCGACCTATTTGTGATACGGCTCGCCACGACTGATCTTGCAGGCGCGGTAGATTTGCTCCAGCAGCACCACGCGCGCCAGGTTATGCGGCAAGGTAATGCGTCCAAAGCTGAGCATCTCGTCGGCGCGGGCGCGCACGTCATCGCTCACGCCGTCCGATCCGCCAATCACAAAGGCGATGTCGCTGTTACCACGCAGCATAAGATCATCGAGCCGCGCCGAAAACTCCTCGCTCGAGCGCTCTTTGCCCTCAATGGCCAGCAGGATCACATGCGCTCGAGACGGCAAGGCAGCAAGAATCGCCGCCCCCTCCTTGTCGCGCGCGGCATCCACGCCGCCCGCCTTAGCCGGGTCGATATCGGCCACCTCGCGGATATCAACCTTGGCATAGGCACCTAGGCGCTTGGCGTACTCAGCGCACGCGTCCTTCCAAAAGCGCTCCTTGAGCTTACCGACGCAAACGACGGTGTATTTCACGCGCGTCTACTCCTTCGAATCGTTTTGAACTTTGCCGGCGGCCAGCATCTGCTCGAACATCGAGGCCGACTGCGAAAAGTCGCTCGGCAGCACGACCGTCGAGGTTTTACCCGTGCGAGCGAACTCCGTCATCATCTCGGACCACTGCGTAAACATGAACAGTTGGTTGGCCTCGTCATTGCCGACACCCGTCTCCTGGATGATCTCGAGCGAATCTTTGATACCCAGCGCGATGGCCTTGCGCTGGTTGGCGATGCCCTCGCCCGCCTTTTCCATAGCCTCAGCCTCGGCGGTCGCCTCGGTGACGCGCTTGATGCGGTCTGCCTCAGCGAGCTCCTGTGCCGCAGCGCGCTTGCGCTGGGCGGCGTTGATGTCGTTCATGGAGTTCTCAACCTCGGTCGGCAGTGCGATTTTGGTGATGAGCGTCGACACGAGGGTGAAGCCGTAGGCGGCCATCTGCTCGGAAACGGTAGCGTTGACATCCTTGGCGATGTCGTCCTTCTTGGCAAAGACCTCATCGAGTGTGTAGACGGGAATCGAAGAGCGCAGGGCGTCGGTGATGAAGTCACGCATCTGGTCGACGGGCTCCTGCAGCATATAGTAGCTCTTGTAGATGCCCGAATCTGCCGGGCCGGCGCCCATGTCATAGCTCACGTGGTACTGAGCAGAGACCTCAAGGCCGATGGTCACGTTGTCCTGGGTCTTAACGTCGATGCCAAAACCGTTTTTCATGGTTCGCAGACTCACCGTGGCGGCCTTGCGGTCGATCACGGGCACCTTCATGTGGAAGCCCGCGTTGACGATGCGGTTAAACTTGCCCAGACGCTCGATGATCACGGCATGCTGCTGTTCAACGACGTAGCAGGCGTTGGGAAGCAGCAGCAACAGAATGATGATGGGAATCAAAAGGCTGGTAAGGGCAGCGATGATACCGGACAACAGCATGGTCTCTCCTCTGATAGGCACACGTTGGCATTAGGATACCCGCACGAAGCAGCAACGTGACATCAACAAGAGACCCATAACAAAAAAGCTCCCATTGCTGGGAGCTCTTTCAATCAATGGTGCGAGCAAAAGGACGTCCGCGTATCCGCTTCGCGGATTCGCACCGGCTTCGGCCGCCTGCCGGCGTCCTCGCCAGCTCGCTAAAAACGCTCCGCGTTTTCTTGGCGCTCGCTCCTTCGCAGGTTCAAGTCCCCGCGATGGGCCCAAAACAAAAAAGCCCCCATTGCTGGGAGCTTTTCAATCAATGGTGCGGGCGAAAGGACTTGAACCTTCATGGGGTTGCCCCCATACGGACCTGAACCGTACGCGTCTGCCAATTCCGCCACGCCCGCGTGCAGGAATTAGAATAACGGAGCGCCATCGCGAACGCAAGAACTATTTTTGAAAAAGTTTGCAGGCATTTTCCCAAGCTGCTCGCGCGATTGCCTCAGCATCCTCGCCGGTACGATCGACACGGTCGTTGACCAGCGTGTTTGCCGTAATGGAGATCATTGCGGGCTCGCATTCAAGACCGCGGATGGGCTCCGGAGCCATATACGGGCAATCCGTCTCGAACAAAATTCGATCGAGTGGGGTTGCCGCGAATGCCTCGTGCACGTCGTCGTTGCGCTTAAAGGTAGCCGCACCACCATAGGCGATATAGCAGCCCAGCTCCACAAAGCGCTCCATCGTGGCGCGGTCCTCGCCAAAGCAGTGCAGCACACAACCGGCCTGGGGCACGCCCACCTCACGAAGCACGTTGTAGGCGTCCACGTGCGAGGTACGCTCATGGTCCGTGTCCTCGTGGCGCAGATGCAGCTCCACCGGCACGTTACGGCACACGGCAAGCTCGAGCTGACGCGCCATGCAGTCAATCTGCACGTTATGGGGTGCCGGCGCGATATCGTCGTCATAGTCCATATGGTAGTCCAGGCCGATTTCGCCAATACCGGCGCATAAGGGGTCATCGAGTGCGGCAACGACCTGCGCGTGAACGTCGTCGGTATAGTCCGGCGCACCATACGGATGCACGCCGGCAAGATACTTGATCTGAGGGATATCCTGCATCGGCAGAATTTCGCGCACGAGCCAGTCGCTATAGTCCGTCACGCTGCGTTTGTCAGCGATGGGGTCGAACATCGTCACCAACAGGTCGACGCCCGCGGCTTTGGCGCGCACGAGCGTCTCGGGCACTTCTTTGCCCCAAAACGAAAGCAGATGCGCATGCGTGTCGGCAAGCGGCGCCAAGGGCACGGGACAAGCAACCGTCTTCTTTTTCTTGGTAAACGTCACGCGTTCGGCATTAAGCGTCATGGATTAGCTCCCGGGCCAGACGGACAAAGTCGGCAACATCGAGCGTCTCGGCGCGCGTGGTGGGTGCGATACCGCAAACCTCAAAAGCGGCATCGAGCACGTCCTTGGCAAAACCGTTGGCGCTCATGGAATTGCGGATGGTCTTGCGACGCTGGGCAAATGCAGCATCAATCACGCGGGCCACAAACTCGCGGTCGAGTCCTTCGGGCACCACGCCGTCAACACGGTCGATACGCACGACGGCCGAGTCCACGTGCGGCGCCGGCATAAAGCAACGCGGCGGCACCTCAAAGCGACCCGTCACCTGCGCATACAGGCCGAGCTTTGCCGTATAGCCGCCATAGGTCTTGTTGCCCGGCACTGCGGCAATGCGATCGGCAACCTCCTTTTGCACCATGACCACGGCACGCTTGAGCGCGGGCATCGTCTGGAAGAACTGCAAGATGATCGTCGCCGCCACGTTATAGGGCAAGTTCGCGACAAATACCGTCGGCTCACCGCCGGCGGCCTGCTCAATCTGCTCCGGCGTCACCTTAAGCGCGTCGCCCATGATAAAGCGGAAGTTGGCGTAGTCGGCGGCGTGAGCATCGAGCACCGGCTCGAGCTCGGGATCGGCCTCGATCGACGTGACGCACGCCGCCTCCTGCAACAGCGCAAGCGTGAGCGTACCAACGCCCGGACCAACCTCGAGCACGCGCTCATCGCCTGCAAGCTCGGCAAGCTCGCAAATGCGCTCAATTACATGGTTGTCGATCAGGAAGTTCTGGCCCAGGCGATGCTTGGTCGCAAGGCCAAACTCCTCCAGCAGCTCCCTGGTGGCCGTGGGGTTTGCCAAAGGCGAAGTTGTCATGGTTGCCTCCTTAGCATGATGGCGGCGTCTTGAAACAAAAGGGCATGGACCGTGGCGGCCATGCCCTTACAGCTAAACAGCAAATTGCCGATATGGCGCGCTGCGTCTTAGCCCAGACGCGGGAACAGCGGCTCGCCCTTCTCGACAGGCTGACCGCCGGCAAGCAGGCCCCAAGCGCAAATGCCCTTGAGGTCGTCGGTCGCGGCCTCGTCCTCGCAGGACAGGCGGCGCAGGGCCTCGACGGAAGTCTGAGGCATGAGCGGCATCAGCAGGTGGGCGGCAATGCGGATGGCCTCGAGCAGGTTGTAGATCACAAACGCCAGCTCGTCAGCCTTGGCCTCGTCCTTGGCAAGTGCCCAAGGCTCGGAGTCCTCGATGTAGTGGTTGGCGGCATGGATGAGCTCCATGACCTCGTCCTTGGCTCCGCCGTAATCGAGCACGTCCATCTTGGCCATGTAGCGCTCGACCAGACCATCGGCGATCTTTGCCAGCGGGTTGTCGAACGCATCGAACGATGCGGGCTTGGCGGGCGCGCAACCATCAAAGTACTTGCCGCTCATGTTGAGCGAACGCGAGATAAGGTTGCCCCAGCTGTTGGCCAGGTCGGCGTTGTAGACCTGCTCCATGCGATCGAAGCTGATGGCACCGTCGGTGCCGGGGACGACGTCGGTCATGAAGTAGTAGCGATAGCCCTCGACGCCCAACATGTCGATAACGTCCTGCGGAGCGATGGCGTTGCCGCGGCTCTTGGACATCTTCTCGGCCTTGCCGGTCTCGGCATTGCGCACGGTCAGGAAGCCGTGGGCAAAGACGTGCTCGGGCAGGGCCTCGCCGATGGCCATGAGCATGGCGGGCCAAATGACGCAGTGGAAGCGGATGATGTCCTTGCCCACGATGTGGAACTGCGCGGGCCAGCGATAGGCCAGCTCGGCACGCGCCTCGTCGGTGTCGACACCGTAGCCGACGGCCGTCATATAGTTGAGCAGCGCATCGAACCACACGTAGGTCACGTGACCCTCGTCAAACGGGACCTGAATGCCCCAGTCAAAGCTCGTACGGCTCACGGAAAGGTCGTTAAGGCCGCCCTCGACAAAGCTGCGCACCTCGTTCATGCGGAATGCAGGCTCGACAAAGTCGGGGTGCTCGTCATAGAGCTTGAGCAGCTTGTCCTGGAAGGCGGAAAGCTTAAAGAAGTAGGACTCCTCCTGCACGCGCTCAAGCGGACGGTGGCAGTCGGGGCACAGGTGCTGGCCGACGCTGCCGTACTCCTCGTCGCCCTTCTGGACCTGCGTATCGGTGAAGTAGGTCTCGTCAGGCACGCAATACCAGCCGTCGTAGCTGCCCTTATACAGGTAACCGGACTCCTTCATGCGCTCCCATAGGTACTGCACGGCATGATGCTGGCGCGGCTCGGTGGTGCGGATGAAGTCGTCGTTGGAAATCTCGAGCTTGCTCCAAAGCTCCTTGAAGTGCGGAGCCTGGCTGTCGGTCCACTCCTGCGGCGTCATGTTGTGCTTGGCTGCAGCCTCGGCGACCTTCTCGCCGTGCTCGTCCATGCCGGTCAGGAACTTGACGTTATAGCCGGCGGAGCGGCGATAGCGAGCCTGAACGTCGGCGATGATGGTGGAATAAGCCGTTCCCAGGTGCGGATCGGCGTTGACGTAGTAGATGGGCGTCGTGATAAAGAACGAAGGCTTGCTTTGATCCATGGGGTTTGTCCTCCAGAAAAACGTTGCATACAGGGGATGATTCTAGCGCAAGGGCTGGATATCCTCCATCTATTGCATATCGAGCACCATGGCATAGACATCGCGCTTGCGGCGCGAATGCTTCTGAGACAGGCGCTTGGCCACCGCAGAGGCGGGCTCCCCCTCCTCGAGCGCGGCGCGGATATCCTCGCGCAGGGCCTCGTCGGGATCCGCTGCCGCGGCGCCAACCGGCACGATACCGGCCTCCTCATCTTCGCTCGGCGACGCAATGACCAGCGCAATCTCGCCCTTTACCTCGCCGCGAGCACGCAGCTCCTCGGCGAGCTGGGCGGCGGGCCCGCGCAAGACCTCCTCGTGCAGCTTGGTGAGTTCGCGGCAGACGGCAACCTCACGCTGGGGAAAGACCTCTGCCACGGCCTCGAGCGTCGCCACGATGCGATGTGGAGACTCGTAGAAGATGAGCGCACCGGGCACCACGGCAAGGCGTTGCAGCCGACGCACACGGTCACCATGTTTGCGACCCAAAAAGCCCTCGAAGAAAAAATGCTCGCAGGGAATGCCGGACGAAACGAGCGCCGTGACGCAAGCAGAGGGCCCGGGGATAACTTCGACGGGCACATCGGCCTCACGTGCCGCCTCGACCAACGCCTGACCGGGATCGGACACGCTCGGCATGCCGGCGTCCGAGGCAAAAGCGAGGGTCTCCCCTGCCAGCAGACGGTCGACCAAGCCGGCGGCGCGGCTGACGATCACATTCTCGTCGCAACGGACAAGCGGTTTGGAAATGCCCAGGTGCATCAGCAGCTTCGACGTCACACGCGTGTCTTCGCAGCAAATGGCATCGGCGGCGGCAAAGGCCTCGCCAACGCGCGGGGACAGGTCACCTAAGTTGCCGATGGGTGTGCCGACCACATAGAGTTTGCCCGTATGGGCGCTGTTTTGCGTCATATCAACCTATTCAATCATGCCGCGCTCGAGCGTACCGAGCGCCGCGCGGGCGTCCCATGCTGCAATGCGCTTCTCGGTCTTCCACGTTTGGAAGAACCAACCGGTAGCCGGCGCAAACGAAGCCAGCTGGTTGGCGATAAACACGCGCTCGTAGGCATTGCGTCCCTCGGGCGTAACCGACGAGTTGGCAAAGATCGCCGCACCCGACCATTCGCCCACCAGCACGGGGAACCCAGTCGAGATCGCTTCTTTAAGCTCGCGCTTGTTACGCGAAATCGCCGTCGTCAGCCCGCGAGGGCTCGTGATGTCGAGCGCATACTCGTCGCGGTAATGGTACAGGTGAAGGTCCATGTAGACGTTCTTATACTTGGCGCCGCGCATAAAATGCTTCCACTCGCTGGGATGCCCCGACGACGAGAAGACGACGATCTTATCCTCGGGCATATACGAACGGACGAGCTCGTAGGCATCGCGATAGAAGTTACGCAGGTAGTGGGCCGGAATGCCATCCGTCATGGTAAAGAGACTCTTGCGGACGCTCATCTGCGGCGTATCCAGCAGCTCAATGCCCAGCAGGCTCTCGGCCTCGCCGTAACGCTCGGCCAAGCGCTCGAGCACGTCGAGTGCGACATGGCGGCCGTTAGTGGACGAATGCCACTCGGCAACAACCTCCGGCGTGGCGGGCGAATCGTTGGAATCGCCCTGGCCACCGGGCACAGTTGCCAGGTCAAGCAGCACGCGAATGTTGTACTTGGCAGCCCACTCAATCGCGCGGTCGATGTAATCGACAACCGAGATGTAGGAGGCATCGGACTCCTGTGAGCCAAAGGCATACCAAGGCACCGGCAGGCGCACGGCGTTGAGACCGATCTGCGCCATGCGACGGAAATCATCCTCGCTCACAAACGTCTCGTAATGACGGCGCATGCGCTCGTTATAGGCGGCGGTGCCCATGGCCTCCTGCAGCTCGGCCGCATTGGATGCACCGGTCGCCGCGTATAGCGACGGGGTCACCCAAGGCTCGGGAATAAACCAGCCAGAGAGATTAACGCCGAGTATCCTCTCCATCACTGCCCCCTTCGGATCGTGCAGGCCGAGCCTGCATCGTATTGCATAGGAAAAGTATCGTTTTGAGTATACCCGCGCGTGCGGACAGACGACCGAACGGTCTGTAAAGTGGCGCAAAAGCGGGAGGAATGTCTGGGGCGAGCGGGGCCAAGATGACGTACCGAGATGCGCATACACGCCGAGGGCAGGCGCCGGAAAGCGCATCCCGTTCTTTCGCTCAATAGTGGGATGCATTTTCCGCGGGCGTTACATAAAAGAAAAGGACCCCTTTGCAGAGGTCCTAGTCAATTCAAGGTGGCGGGGAAGGGAATCGAACCCCTGACACGAGGATTTTCAGTCCTCTGCTCTACCAACTGAGCTACCCAGCCATTTGAGGTGTGCCTTGTTTCAAGGCTTGATTAGTATAACCAAGGACGCGCTCCGGTCAACCGAGAATTTGAAAAAAGTTTTTGAGCACGGCGTCAGCCATAAGTCTGATCCTGTAGAACAGCACGCTGGAGACATCAACCCGCCGCAAGAAGTTTTTCGCTCAGGGCTGCACGGGCAAACTCACTTGGCGTCATTCCTTCAGCCGCCGCCCGTCGACGAATCGCCTCCTTCATCCCTAGGGGAATCTTGACCGATAACGTTGCCGTCCCCTCGCTTGAGAGTGGAGGCCGCCCGTGCACGATTCCCCCAACGGTATGCTCGCCGTCCGGAAACTCGCCACGCTCGTACGACTCGCACCACGTGTCAATCATTTCATCCGTTACAACCTGACCATTGGCAGCCGTATACGCCTTGCTCATCATCGACCCCTCTGCCGAGCTCGCTCGATCTCTTGCCAGAATTTCTTCTGAACCGGAGACAGCGCATGAATAATGAGCCATCCACGAATTAGTTCGACCGCAACAAGTTCCACACTTCGACCATCTGGAAGCCATCCAATGGCAAGCCATCTCGGCGGCTCGTCCTCCGACTCGCGGCGAATGCACTCAGTAACCGCGAACCAGGCACCAAGCACCTGCTTTTCCGTCAAGTGTTTTTTGGCGTTGGGATGGATCTCAACATCCATGCATCTCCTCCTCCATCTTACCCAATTTCGTATGACGAAAGTCCGCTGTCGCCAATTCTTACGCCGGAACTTGTTGGAGGGCGGGAGGTGTAGCGAGGATTGAAGGGCGTTCCAGCACCGCCCAGGCACCGGGACAGGAACACATGCGCCAGGGGCGGACGTTTTCGTAGCGCGCGAGGATGTTGCCGTTACGGTCGATAAAGGCAATATCGATGGGGTATGCCATGAAGCAGGTGTGGACCGAAGAGCAGTGTGGGAACGCCATGACGAGCGGCAACCCGTTGGCAGCAATCGGAGACCGTCCCAGCATGCCACGCAGGCGCACGGCAAACGACTCCGCCACCACAAACTCGGCAGGCGTCCAACCCAGCCTGTTGAGCGCCCGTGCGTAGGCAATGTAGGATGAGGCCGCAGTCACATAACCACCCCCGGACGCCACGGATCGACCGTCACTGCGCGCTCGTGCGACAACTTTGCCGGTGCCCCCAGCGAAACGCCGGCGATGCTGAGCGAGCTCGGCCACGGCTCGTAGCGCATGGTGCAGGTATAAGTCCTAAACGTGCCGGAAAGCGAAAGCAGACCGCCATCCGATGTCGCCGTACCCTGTTCGCTCGAGACCTCGATCTGCAAGTCATAGCCTTCCATGGCATGTTGAATCTGAGCCTGAACGGTCGCGGAGGCATCGATGGAGCTGTCGTCGCCCTCCCCGCTCGGAGCCACGGCGTGCGCCAGCACGATATCGGGCACCACGCGGTCGAAGCGTGCGACCGCACCGGCAAAGACCATGACGTTGTACACGATGAGCGCCAGAACCAGCAGGACGGGCGTGACCACGGCCATCTCGACCGTCGCCTGGGCGCGCTCCTCGCGCAGGCGCTTGCGGATGCCCATTACGACCCACCGCCCAGGGCACCCGCCAGCGTGGCGACATCGACGGTAAGCGGGATGGAACCGCCGCCGGGCAGCGGAATCTCCGCAAGCGTGAACACCGTGCCGGTGATGGTGCGCTCGACTTGATATTCCAACGCCTCGCAAAGTGCCTTGGGGTCGGTCACACCCAGCGGAATACTTCGTAGCTTGTCCTGCACTTTAGAAAGACCTATGATGTCAGACCCCGGGCTCTTGATGACGTTGGCGGTGTCGGTCAGCACCGGCTTTCGCAGGCGCAAGTCACACGGCTCCAAGCCCAGCGCCGCCACGGACGCCGAAACGGTATCGCCGAGCCACGACGCAATGGAGCCCAGCGCGCCACTGTCCCCTCCCAGGTCATCGATCATCTCATTCATAAGCTCGTCGGCCGAGCCCTGGATGTCTTCGTATCCCACAAGCAGCCGTCCCCAAACATCCATGACGCCATCGAGTACACCGGCAACGCCACCCGAACGCTCCTCCAGCGTCGAGAAAAACCGCGAGAGAACGTTGTTCTGCGCCGTCGCATCATCGGGCGCCAGCACCGCAGCAGAGATCGCGCCGCGATCGCCAAGCCTGACTGCCGTGTTAAACGAAGAGTTGAGCTCATCGGGGCTCGAGATGGCACCTGAAACCGCCAAGGCAACCACGCCGTTGCGACCGGGCGGAGCGATACGCGGGCGCTCGCCCGAAAGCGCTTTAATGGCCTGATCAAACGCATTGCCCGCACGGTCAGCCTCGTCCTCGGTCTGGCGCATGAGCTCAAGCTCTTTGTTGCGGCATTCGACGTAGTCTTCCAGAGCGTCTTTGAATCGATCAAAGTGGTACTCAAAGCCGTTTTCGATAGAAGTCGAAGGAGCCGCAACGGCACCGAGCGACGAAACACCAAAATGGCATCTATTGCATTTGTCCTGCCCGTCATAAGCAGCAACCGAGGCCAGCCCGCATGGCGCCCCCTTCTTATAGTTGGGGCAGCTCGTTCCATAATGCAGATACGTCTTGCCATCGATGGCACTGGTTGGCCACGCCGCATCGGTATAGAGTTCCGTCGCTCGCACCTCATCAGTGTTGCGCGGCAACAGCGGGATATAGGAAGTGACTTCATCTCCGTCCTCGGTTACATATGCACGATTGATATCTGTACTCGCATAGGTGTAAAACGCCTTGCGCGCCGCCGACTCCGCCTTCATCTCGACGCTTGAACCCTGCGGTTTTTCGTCTGCCAGACGCTGCCGGTAGTAAGCTTTTGCGCGGTCGAGCGCCACCTGTGGCTCCCACGTAACGCTCGAGGCATAATGCGGGTTCTGCTCACCTGAGAGCTTTGCCAAGCTCCCCGCGCGTTCCCACATGCATGAACAGTTACCGACCGAAGCCGGAACCGACCCACCGCAATCCGCAAGCCAGGCGCGTTCTTTTGCTTTCGCCGTCTCCTCCGAGGCTTTCTGCAGCTCATCTGCTGCGCGTTCCAGATCTTTCGATGTGTCTTTAATCGCATCGGTCGAAATCTCGGATCCCTCGAGCGCAACGAAATCAGACTCGGACGTCTTGGGCACGGCAAGCGCCGTACCGGTATAGGTCACACCCTCGGTATCCTGCTCCGATACCGCCTGCGTAGCTCGCGCGGCAACCAGATACGGTAGAGCCGTCTCGATTTTCTGCAGGCCCTCAGATGCACTCTTGGCAAACTTGTTGCGCGTTTTAATAATCTCAATTCCCGTGTCGACCATATCGCCCGCGGCAAGCTCGGCGCCCGGAATAAGGATGGCGACCAAGCCAGTGCCGATTGTGGCAAACCCCGCTAGGCCCAAACTCAAAATGCTCGCATCCACCACCGTGGCAGCCGTATGGTAGGACGACACTACATTGGCGCCTGCCAGCGCGCCGCTATCGGCAGCCACCTGGGTGTCCCCCGCGCGCGACATACTCCATATCGCCGCCGTCGACGAAAACAGCAGTGTGAGCACCACCAGAATGACCACCGCAGAGGAGAGCGTGGTGTAGGCACCGTCTTCGATAAACAGGTCGATACCGGCTCGACCCATAAAGCCGCCTCGCTTGCGATGGCAGCTCGGACGGCGCGTCAAAACGCGTCTAGACCAGAAACGCTTAATCCCATGCAGCAATCCATGAATCATAGTCTCCCTCCAGCCACTCGGGACGCGATCGATACGAGACGTCGACCTTAAGCTCGACATAGCCGTTATGGCCTGCGCTACCCATAGCCTGCGCAAACGCACCGATCACGGGCAGCGGTTTAACCTCGCCGGTAACGGAAACGGACGAGACGCCGCCCGCATCGGCCCGACCAAGCTCGATATCCCACGACAGGGACCCGCCGGCATGAAAAATCGAAACGTCGGGAACCGCGGCAAGACGGCGGCGGGCAAACTCCTTAATATCCTCGTCATCCCCCACCGTCGTCGTGGTCATGAGCCGCGCGGTCTCGGCGGCGGCAGACTCCATGACCGCGCGTGTATAGAGCAGGCACACCGGCTGCAGCGCAAACAGGACGAGCGTCAGAAACGTCGGCAGCAGGAATGCCGCCTCGACCGTAGACTGAGCCCGGTCCTCGCGCGCAACATCAATACAGCACGATGTCCTTAGCACCCGCAGCAGCGTCGACAACCGATGTCGAGGTGACGCCGTGAGATGCCGTCCGCTCGACCAGCGCCGCCAAGCGCCCATCGGCACCGGCACGCCAAAGCCCTGCGATCGCCAGCACGATGGAAAGCAGTGCCACCGTGACGATGGCGTATTCGACCGTTGCCTGGGCAGATTCCTCGCGCAGGACATAATGCATTTCACGACCCCTCCTTTGAGTTCGTTGTCTGCGGGGTCAGGCGGACCACGCGCAGGCAACACGAAGTATCACCAGCATCCGCGGCAACCGTCACCATATCGACCCAGCCGCGTCCGTCACGCACGATGGCGCCCCACACGTTGCCCTTGATGTCGAGATAGCCGCTCAGAGCAAGTTGCGCCGTGGGCACCTCGCGATAGGCACGCAGCATATCCGCCGCCGCCTCGGTCATCGGTCGGCACTCGGACCATGCGAGACGAACAGCGACGGCATTGTTTGCAGATGAACCCGTTGCAGCGTCCGCTCGCTCGTCGAGTGCTTGCAAGAACGTTTGCGCCGTAACGGCGACATTCGCATCGGCCGCGTCTCGCGCATCGTCTATTTGAGACGCCGCAGCCGAACCCGATCCCACATCCGCGGCAGCCCCTAAACGTTGTTGCCGTGCTGCGTTAAGCCCCCAAACCGCCACTGCCACCGCCACGACCGCACAGGCGAGCACCAGCAACGCGCCGACGGGACGGGCGCCCTCTACAGGCTGTTGATGCCCTCGCTGATAGCGCTCCATAAATCTTGGACCTTGCCCTTAAATGCGACGATGGCAATGATGGCAATCACCACGAGCACACCGACTAGGATGGCGTACTCGGTGGTGCCCTGCGCGCTCTCCTCCCGCAGCAGTTCTTCGGCACGCTGGCGAGCGTGAATTGACTGGCAAAACGCCAAGCTCCAGACCTTGTCAACAACGTCAGTCATCGTATTCATGTATTCCTCCCTACATCATCCCGCCTGCTCCCAGCAGCGGGCCCAATATGGACAGAAGTAACGCCGGCAAGATGAGCGTGCCGGTGGGAATCAGCAGCTTGACCGGCGCACGCTCAATCTCGCGCTCGACCGCGGCGCGATGGGCCGCGCGAATCTCGCGACTTTGGGCCGCCAGCGTCTCGGCAAGCGGGGCACCGAGAGCAAGCGCCTGCCCCGCTGTGATGGCAAAGGTCTCGAGCGCCCGCACATCCAGGTCGCGCGCGGCCGCCAGAAGCTCATCCTCTCGCGTCCCTACGCCCACCCGCCATGCCATGCAGGCTCGCTCAAGGCGGAGCGCCAACGTCGATCGGCGATTGGCGCAAAAAACCTCAAGCGCCGCATCGAACGAAAGGCCGGCCGAAAGCCCCAGACGCACCACGTCGATCATCTCGGACACCTCGCCGAGCGACACCTGCGCCGTACCACCCGTGCCGAGCATGCCCCTCAACCGTGCTACCAGGACATCGGTCACCGATCGGGCAGCCGCAACAACCAGCAGCGCCTCGCGTTTGCAGACCTGGGCGATCTTGCATGCGTCCGCACGATTGAGTCCTGTCACGATAAACACGCTGAGCGCGCACAGGCACGCCGCGACCCCGACCAGGGCGCTCATAGCTCCACCCGCATAATGCGTCGGATGGCCACCAGGGCAACGGCGTTGAGGGCGAGCCCCAGCACCACGGCACCGGCACCCGCCGGCGTTGCAAGGCCGCGGCGAAAGTCGGCCGAAAGCAGCGCCAGCACCGCACACATGCCCGCCGGCATCGCCGAGACCATATGCGCCGACATGCGCGCCTGCGATGTCTTGACGTCCAGGCGGCGCTTGAGCTCAATGCGCTCCCCCACCATGCTCGACGCCTCGGATAGCAGGTCGGCAAGCGGGGCACCGGTTCGCTGCGACACCTTGAGCGCCAAGGTGACAAGCGAAAGGCCGGGGGCATCGATACGGTCGAGTAGGTCATCCAACGCATCAGTCGCCGAGACGCCGCAGTCGATCGCCGCCGCCACGCGCAAAAACTCGGTATGCACCGGCTCTTGCGCGTGAGTTCCCACAAACCTCATGCCCTGGGCCAGCGAATGGCCCGAGGCGAGCGACATAGAGAGCGCCGTAAAGGCCTCGGGCATGGCTTCTTCCACATCGTGTTGCTCGCGGCGACGGTCGAAGGTGTCGCGAGCGGCGCCTACGCCAAACGGTGCGAGCAGCCCGAGGACAAAGCCGATGGGCGACAGCGATACGACAGTCAGGGCAATGCCGCAGACACCACTCGATAGCAGCAAGCATGCCAGGCGCGCCTCGTCATCCTCGATAACAAGGCCAACGCGATGTGCCGAAATCAGCGCCGCCCAAGAGTGGGCAATCTTTTTTAGCAGGTCGTTTTCTACCAACTCACGCGGCAGCCTCTCGGCAACCGACTCAAGCGCATGGCTGACCAGCTCCGCCGGCGGCACGCGCGGCGCACGAGGCTCCGCTCCACACGCCACCGCGGCCGAAAGCCCCGTCAAGCCCCCTACGACGAGGGGCACAACGATCTCCATTCGTCCACCTCCTCATGCGTGAGCGTTCCCGAGCGCAGGCCCTCCGCGATAAACGGAGGCTCGCGATCGAGCGTCCAGGTGCGCGTGGCGGCATCGAACGTCACGTAGCGCTCAAGCTCCACGCCGCCTGACGTGCCGCGTCGCACCCCCGAATAGGAGGACACGAAACGCCTGCCGTCCGCATGACGCTCGGACATCACGATGCCGTCGAGCGCCATGGCAATCTGCTCCTCGATAAGCTCGCTCGGCAGGTCGATGCCATAGCGCGCAAGCAGCGTCAAACGCACCACGGTCTCCTGCTCGGTGCCCGCATGAAGCGTGGTGAGCGACCCATCGTGCCCGGTGTTCATGGCCTGCAGCATGTCGCAACATTCCGCACCGCGCACCTCACCCACCACGATGCGGTCGGGGCGCATGCGCAGGGCATTGGTCACCAGGTCGCGGATCGTCACCGCGCCCTCGCCCTCAATTGAAGCCTCGCGCGCCTCTAGACGCACCACGTGCGGATGATGCGCAAACTTGAGCTCGGCAGAGTCCTCGATCGTCACGATGCGCTCGCCGGTGGAAATCTCGCATGACAATGCGTTGAGCAGGGTGGTCTTACCAGATCCCGTGCCTCCCGCAACCGCCAGATCCTGTCGCAGCGACACCGCGCACGACAGCAGCTGCGCATACCAAAGCGGCAGCGACCCCAGCCCCACAAGCTCGTCCAGCGAGCAGATGCGGTCCGAGAACTTTCGGATGGTGAGAATCGGTCCGTCAATCGCCACAGGCGGAATCACCGCGTTGACGCGATAGCCCGTCTTGAGGCGAGCGTTGACGATAGGGCTGCGCTCGTCGATACGGCGGCCAAGTGGCGAGATGATGCGGTCGATGAGCGCGCGGATTTGCTCATCGTCCTCAAACGCATGCTCGATGGGGTACAAGACGCCGCCGCGTTCAAAGAAGGCCGAGCGGCAGCCGTTGATCATGATCTCGGTAACGGTATCGTCCTCGATGAGCGGCTGCAACGGCCCCAAGCCCACCACGTCATCCAAAATCTCGTCGATGATGGTCTCGCGCTCGGGCGTCGCGAGATCGGTCGGCTCCTCAACATTGAGCGCCGCCTCCACCGCAGGACGCAATTCCGAGCGGGCAAGTGCCGGGTCGATATAGGCGCTGATACGCGCCACTTCGTCGTAACCCATGCGGTCCATCACGGCGCGCTTGGTGCGTCGTTTCACCGCGCGGCGACGCCCCGCATCTACAGGCGCTGCCGCCGCTGCAGCGCCAGCAGCCTTAATCCTCGTTTGCAGGCTCATCGCTGATCACCCTCGCGCGACCAGGGAAGGCGAATACGCGGGCGTTCGGTGCGCATTGCACGGTCGGCGACCATATCGCTCCAAGGGCCGACGGCGCACCCCAGTTCCACGAGCATCTCGCGCGTGGCCTCGCGCACGCTGGTCGCAAAAGCGCTGGTCTGCCCCACTGCCTCGTCAGCGCGCCCAAACGCCATGAGCGCCGCCAAGTCCTGCCCGCCGTCGGCGATGCGGATCTTGGAGCTCAACGCGCAGGTAATCTCAAAGCGCATGGCGACATCCTCGTCAGCGCCGCGCGCGCCAAACCGGTTGAATACGGCGCTCATGCGCGTACGCGGCACGCCCACACGGCTCGCCAGCTCGATGACGCGTGCCGCGGACGTCGCAGACGACACCGATGGATCGCCCACGACCAGGCAGCGGTCGCTCGCCGCCACCGCGGCCGCCACGGCGTCGCCCCAAAAGACCGAGGTGTCGACAAGCACCACGTCGGATTCGCGGCGCAAGACATCGAGCAACAGCTCCACCGGACGCGCCATGAGCTCGGCCTGTTCGGGCGCGGCGACCGGGCCCCAAAGCGTGACGCCCGGGGCCACGCGCATCGAGGCGGCCACGATGTCCGATTCGGCGAGTGCGCCCGCAGCCGATGGCTCGATAAGCGTCGCCATGTCATGCGGGGCATCGGCACCCAGCAGGTCGTAGAGGTTTCCAAACATCAGGTCCAAGTCGAGCACGGCAGCACGCAGGCCCAGCAGCGACGCCGCGTGCGCCATGGCGGCGACGATCGTCGACTTGCCGCAACCGCCCGAACCCGAGACGGCGCAGACAACCGGGGCTCGATGCGACGAAGCGGCGGCATCCGCCGACGGCGTGGGGGCAGGCGGCGCCGGCACGGGCGGCAACGTCCCCGTCTCCCCGGAAGCGCTCATATGCTGCGCCCAAGCCGGCATGGCAGGCTGCTCGGTCCGCGGGGCCGAATCTGGGAACTTCACGGTCGCATCGACACGAACATTGTCGTTCCCGGCAAGTCCCTCAACCTCGTCGAGCTCATCGACCAGGCTCACGCCATGCACGTATCCCATATCTACAGCCAAAAGATCCTCGCCATACGGCACCGGCTCTCCGACTTCATCGTATGCAAGGGGGTCCCGGGGACACCGACCATGCTCGGCTTCCGCTTTTCCACAATCATCAACACGCGGGCCTCTTGTAGCGCGAGGCGCCCCGGGTTCCCTATCAACAAAAGCATCGGGCTCAATCGTCAGACACCGGTCGCAATCAACCGTTCCCTCGCCCGCGCGCCCGTTGCCGCATATGCTGCGCGCAGCGATAACCTCGGTCGCCCCTGCGCGAAACAGCCTCTCGATATCCGAAGGATCGAGCGTCTCTATCAGTACGACCACGCGGCTCACGCGGCCCTCGGCCGTCAGGCGCGCAACGGTCTTTCGCACGTCTTCGGCATCGAACAGGGCTGCCGCGATAATCGCCGCCCCGCGACGCGACGGAAACGCCCGTGCCATGGACACCAGCCCATCCAGGTCACCCACGCGAAGCACCTGCGCGCCCGCATCGCGGCCCTCGACTTCCCGCTGCAGCAATCCGTAATCACCACACGCGCAGCATGCAAGCCAGATCGCCTTCATCACTCGTCGCCTCCGCTCTTTTTGCTGCGCACCGTGGCGGGAATCGTCAAACTGACCGCCCCCTTGCCCGAGGCCCCCAGCAATTCCTTAACGTCTTCGGGGTCGGCCGCCAGCGTCACCCATTCGATCTTGCCTTCGCGCGTGGCGCCGGCCTCTTCGCTGGTATCGATCACGCGCGCACCGCACAGCCGATCGGTTACGCCGTCCTTTTGCACGTACACGTCCACGTAGCTGCCCACGCCCGTGGCGCCCCCGACCGAATGCTCGGCATCGACCGCCACCGAAACGGCGACCTTACCTTTGGGCACCTCGAGCGTGTGGCTTTCGGCCTTGGTGTAGACATCGCAAATCACGGCATTTTTAGGGATGCGTGAGGTCGTCACGTCGCCGCGCACCTGGCGCAACTCGGTCGCCGCATCGCGCGGCAGTAGGCTCGCCAGCCATTCCTGGGTTATGACATTGGTCTCGTCGAGCGTCTCGCCCGCATCGATATCGCGTGCCGCGACGCACACCTCGACGCGATCGCCGCCGTACTTGGCCAGCGTCTCGGCCTGGGCCTGCTCGGCTTGCGAGCGAATCGACGAGCTGTAGACCATGCAGAGCGCCGCGGCAAGCACGCCCGCGGCCAGACTGATGGCGATGCGCTTGCTCTTGTTCACGGCCGCTCCTCTCATGGCGGTGCCGGGTAAATGCCCGTACCACCATTGTCTGGGCGACCAGGGCGCAAAGCGGCGCAATCGCAATCTTGGTTTTACGTGTCAAACCAATTGCTGACCAAAAGCTGACCAGCCCGTCAAGCTCGTGGCAAGGTTTTGGTCAGAACGTCGGCAAAACGCATATTTCGAGGCGCTTTGGCAGCAAAAAAGCCGCCTCCCGTACCATTGGGAGACGGCTGTCATAGGTAGATTCAATTACAGATGGACATCGGGATCGAGCATCTGAGCACTCACACGCATGGATGACGCCAGGTTTTGGAACGTTTCCAGCCGTAGGCTGTCGATCTGCCCGGCATCCTCGGCCTCGCGAACGGCGCAGCCCGGTTCGTGGGTATGCGTGCAGTCGCCAAACCGGCACGCACGCGACGCCTCGACGATCTCGGGAAACGCGCGCGCCAAGCCCCGCTCATGCCCCACGAGCGGCAGACTGCGCAGGCCCGGCGCGTCAGCAATAACGCCGGCTTCGCCCGGCAGCGCCACCATCACGCGCGCGACCGTGGTGTGGCGACCCTGGTCATCGCGCTCACGTACGCCACCGGTCGCCAACGTATCGTGACCCAGCAGCGCGTTGAGCAGCGTCGACTTGCCAGCACCCGATTCACCCAAGATCATGGCGCAGCTCCCGGCGGGCACGCAGGCGCGCACCTCGTCCAGGCCACGACCCTCGGCAGAAGATGTCACGATTACGCGCACGTCCGGACCCACCAAGCGGTGCACACGGTCCAGATCGCGCTCGAGCTCATCGGCGTCGCAGCGGTCGGCCTTGGTGAGTACCACCACCGGCTCGGCATCGCAGTCGAGTGCCAACACCAGCGAGCGCGCCACGCGGTCGAGCAGTACCTCGCCGGCGCCGAGCGCCTGCACGATCAGCACGCTATCCACGTTGGAGCAAAGCACCTGACGCTCGCCGCGAGCGCGTCCGCGCCAGCGCTCAAAACTCGTGCGGCGTGGCAGCACGCACTCGATCACGCCCATGTCGTGCCCGGGCGCACGACGCACCGCCACGCGGTCGCCCACGGCGGGCAGCAGAACCTCGTCCTCGCCACGCGACTTGGCAAACCCCACGGCATGCTCGGCACGAAAGGTGTCATCGGCAGTCGCCACCAGCGGAAACCCACGATCCAGGCGCACCACGGCACCAAGCTGCATCTGCTCGGGCTCCTCGGCCCGAGCGCAAAAGTCGTCAAATGCTGCTTGCTGAGCATCGTCAACCGGCAGGTCGCCAAACGCCGGGACATCTTGCAGCGTGTCGAGTCCCGGCACGCTTGCCAGCAGTTCCTCGGCAGACGCGGGAGCTTCGGTCGCAAGCTTCCGACGACGATCGCGCTTAGCCCGCGCCCCCGTCGTCTTTTTCTTCGCCTTAGCCTTAGCCTTGCCCACAAGCGCCTCCCAGCACAAAACCACACAACTGAGCAGGTATTTTAAATCAAAAAGAGCTGGCCGGGCAAAGCCCGACCAGCTCACAAACTTTCCCTCAGCCCTTTTCATCCGCACGGGAGAAAAGCCAGCAAGGATACCGCAGGGCCCGCCCCGGAAGCCCTTTCTCCCGAACGATCCCGCAGCGCAAAGCGCGAGGACCAGTGAGGGAGAAAGGGCGTGGGGCGGGCCCGAACGAGAGCGTTACTCTTTCTCCACTGCGCGCATGATCGCCTTGTAGATCTCCATCAACGGAATGATCAGGAAGGCAAGGCCCAGGGCGGCGATAACGCCCTTGAGCTCAAGCGTCACGGGGCCAAAGAACATCTCGGCAAGCGTCGGCTGAACGGTCACGATAACCGTCAGTACCAGCGCCAGCGCGGCAGATGCCCACAGCCACTTGTTCTGCTTCTTCATGCTAAACAGCGACGCACGACGGCTGCGCATATTGAAGCAGTGGAAGATCTCGACCATGTTGAGCGTGATGAACGCCATCATCACGCCTTCCTCGTCGGCATTGCCGGCGATCATATCGGCGATGTGGATGTAGCCCATGTCAAAGTACACGCCCACAAAGAAGCTCGCCAGCACCAGCGCGGTGATGATCAGGCCCTGAACCACACAGTCCAGGCCCATATTGCCGGCAAAGACGCCGTCCTTGGCGTTGCGCGGCTTGCGCTTCATGATGTCACCCTCGGCATCCTCCATGCCCAGCGCGAGCGCGGGGAAGCAGTCGGTGACCAGGTTCACCCACAGCAGCTGCACCGGCTGGAAGATGGTAAAGCCGATGAGCGTGGCGATAAACACCGAGAACACCTCGGCAAGGTTAGCCGAAAGCAGGAACTGGATGACCTTGCGGATGTTGTCGTAGATGCGACGGCCCTCTTCGCAAGCACCGATGATGGTGGCGAAGTTGTCGTCGGCAAGCACCATGTCGGCAACGTTCTTGGTGACGTCGGTACCGGTGATGCCCATGCCCACGCCGATGTCGGCGCGCTTGATGGACGGGGCGTCGTTGACGCCGTCGCCCGTCATGGCCACGATCTGGTCGCGCGACTTCCAGGCCTCGACGATGCGGGTCTTGTGCTCGGGCTGGACGCGAGCGTACACGCCGTAGTCCTCGATGTGCGCGTCGAGCTCCTCGTCGCTCATGCGATCGAGGTCGGCACCGGTGATGGCATGGCTGCGATCGGTGACGATTCCCAGCTGCTTGGCGATGGCCACGGCGGTGTCGATGTGGTCGCCCGTGATCATGACGGTGCGGATACCGGCGTCATGGGCCTCGCGGATGGCGTCGGCGACCTCGGGGCGGACAGGGTCAATCATGCCGGACAGGCCGCAGAAGACCAGGTCATGCTCGAGCGCAGCGGGGCTGCAGTCGCTCGGGACCTCGGTGTAGGTGCGGCTTGCCAGCGCCAACACGCGCAGGGCCTCGTCGGCCATGGCCTTGTTGGCGGCCACGAGCTCGGCGCGACGCTCCTCGGTCAGCGGGACGACCTTTTCGCCCTCGTAGATATGGGTGCACAGGCCGATCACCACGTCGGGCGCGCCCTTGGTGTACTGCTCGTACTCGCCATCCAGGGTCTCGACGACCACGGACATCATCTTGCGGCCCGAGTCGAACGGGGCCTCGCCCACGCGCGGGTGCTCGGCAGTCAGGCCGGTGAGACCAGCCTTGCCGGCGTCGTTGACGAGCGCACACTCAGTCGGCTCGCCCACGGCCTCGCCCAGCTCCTCGTCCCACTGGGCATCGGAGCAAAGGGCCATACCTGCCAGGAACTTCTCCTTAGGCGCAGCGAGCTCGTGCTTGACGACGGTCATCTTGTTCTGGGTAAGGGTGCCGGTCTTGTCGGAGCAGATGGTCTGCGTGCAGCCGAGGGTCTCGACGGCAGAAAGCTTGCGGATAATCGCCTGGCGCTTGGCCATCTTGGTCACGCCAAGCGACAGCACGATGGTCACGACGGCGACCAGGCCCTCGGGGATGGCGGCGACGGCAAGCGAGACGGCGACCATAAAGGTGTCGAGCAGGGCAGTCGGGTCGGTGAGGACGTTGCCCACGCCGTGACGGATGATGTCGACGCCAAAGATGACGACGCAGATGACGATCACCATGATGGTAAGGATGCGGCTGAGCTCGGCAAGCTTCACCTGCAGCGGCGTAAGCTCTTCCTTGGCCTCGGCCAGGGCGCCGGCGATCTTGCCCATCTCGGTATCCATGCCGGTACCGACCACGACGGCGCGGCCGCGGCCGTACACCACGGTAGAGCCCATGTAGCACATGTTCTTGCGGTCGCCGAGCGGCACGTCATCGGTGCCCGCGGCAAGCTCGATCACGTTGGCGTGCTTCTCTACGGGCACGGACTCGCCGGTGAGTGCAGCCTCTTCGATCTTCATCGTGGCACTCTCGAGCACGCGGCAGTCGGCCGGAACGGAGTCGCCCGCCTCGAGCATGATCACGTCACCGGGCACGAGCTCGGCGCTCGGCAGGTGCACGAGCTTGCCGTCGCGCAGTACCTTGGACTGCGCCGCGCTCATCTCCTGCAGGGCCTCGAGGGCTTCTTCGCTCTTGGCTTCCTGGACCACGCCCAGCACCGAGTTGACGATAACGACGAACATGATGATGACGACATCGGCAAAGTCGGGCTCGCCCTTGACCATGCCCGTGAGCGCACTGATGACGGCGGCAACGATCAGCATGATGACCATGGGATCGGCCATCTGCTCAAAGAAACGCTTCCACAGCGGCGTCTTCTCGGCTTCCTCGAGCTTGTTAGGGCCTGTCTTAGCGAGGCGCGACGACGCCTCGTCGTCGCTCAGGCCGAGGTTCTCATCGACACCCTGGTCGCTAAGCACCTCCGCCGCGGCGGACAGGTATTCCTTTTGCATATAGAGTCCCCTCCTGGGATTCGGGCCACTCAGCAGATTGATGCCCGATCATAATTCCCAGGAGAAGGGCAAGGGCTCATCAAGGCTGCCGTGCTGAGCGGCAGTTGATAGTGGAGCTATGGTACCCCAAAGCAACGCGTCTAGCCAAAACAATCCATTTGGAAATATGGTCCATAAGCAACGGTGCAGGCCGTGTGATGCTCAACATTGATAAAACGTTTTTTCTTCGGCGCATCATCAAATTGAAATATCGCCCAGATAGCAGCGGTTAGAACGGTTGGTAAAGTTTTTGCATATACCGTTTTTCCGCAAAAAATGAACTTCTAATTCGGCATACGGTCGATTTTTTGGGGTATTCGGTCGCCATTTCGTTATAATTAACTCAGTTTTATTTCTTATGGTTTATCTATCAGCGCAAGACGATGTCAGATGGAGGTCTGAATGTACAAGCGCACTAAGATTGTATGCACCATGGGTCCCGCCTGCGATAGCGACGAGACCATCCGCGAGATGATCAAGGCGGGCATGAACGTCGCCCGTTTTAACTTCTCGCACGGCTCCTACGACGAGCACCACGGTCGCATCGAGCGCGTCCGTCGTATTTCCAAGGAGCTCGGTATGCCCGTCGGCATCCTGCTCGACACCAAGGGCCCCGAGGTCCGCACCGGCCTTCTGGTCGATGGCAAGAAGGTTGCCGTCAAGACCGGCGACAAGATCGTCGTCACCGCTCAGCCCACGACCGAGGATTTCCACGGCACCGCTGAGCACATCTCCCTCGACTACCTGGCTCTGCCCTCCGAGGTCGAGAAGGGCTCCCTCATCCTGATCGATGACGGCCTGGTTGCCCTCGAGGTCGAGTCCGTCGACGGCCAGGACATGACCTGCGTCGTCAAGAACGACGGCCTGATCGGCGAGCGCAAGGGCGTCAACATGCCCAACGTCAACATCTCGCTGCCCGCCATCACCGAGCGCGATCGTCAGGACATCCTCTTTGGCCTGACCGAGAACATCGACTACATCGCCGCTTCCTTCATCCGTGACGGCGAGTCCGTCCGCGGCATCCGCAAGCTTTGCCGCGAGAACGGTGGCGAGCACGTCACGATCTTCCCGAAGATCGAGTGCGCCCTGGGCGTCGAGAACTTCGACGAGATCCTCGAGGCTTCCGACGGCATCATGGTTGCCCGTGGCGACCTGGGCATCGAGATCAAGCCCGAGCTTGTTCCGCACATCCAGAAGGAGATCATCGCCAAGTGCAACGCGGCCTACAAGCCCGTTATCACCGCTACGCAGATGCTCGACTCCATGCAGCAGAACCCGCGCCCGACGCGCGCCGAGGTTGCCGACGTTGCTAACGCCATCTACGACGGCACCGACGCCGTCATGCTGTCCGGCGAGTCCGCTGCCGGTAAGTACCCGGTCGAGGCCGTCAAGATGCAGGCCAGCATTGCTCTCGAGACCGAGAAGTACCTCCCGGCCCACGCTCCGCTCGAGGTTCCGGCCGATGCTCACGGCACCCGCGTCGTCAACAACGTTGTGGGTATGTCCGCTGTGAACATGGCCACCACCGTTGGCGCCAAGTGCATCACCGTGCCGACGACCACCGGTCGTACCGCTCGCCTGATCTCGCACTTCCGTCCCAACATGCCGATCTGCGCGTTCTCCCGCCACGAGTGGGCCGTCCAGCAGATGATCATGTACTGGGGCGTTATCCCGCACCAGGCCGAGATTACCCAGGGCACCGTCAACGGCACGATCGTCAAGGCGATCGAGACCGCTAAGGAGCTCGGCTACGTCGAGGCCGGCGATCTGACCGTCGCCACCGCCGGCGATCCCCGCATGAGCGTCCAGCTCGAGGACAAGGTCTCCTCGACCAACGTCGCTTACGTCGCTCAGGTGCGCTAAATCACACTTGCAAGCACGCTTGCGCTGCAAAGGGCCCGGAAGGCATTGCCTTCCGGGCCCTTTTTCTGTGCGCCGATGTCTACTGTATGGCATGACACGCAACCAGCTACTTATGGCATGCTATGAGATGTGCAGCTCGTTTGCCGTGTTTACGCCATGCGACGGAAGCTGTTGATCAATTGGGGTGAGCTATTCACTGCCAAGCCGGCCGGCTAGCAGCTAGCAATCAGGGGGACTGCGGGAACGCCAGAAGCAGCAACGCGAGCCGCAAATCCCGCCTCGGTCAGCTCGATGACCTCGGTAAACGTTGCATCGAAAAACTCCTCGGTTAGCAGGCGGTATGGCGGATGATCGGGCTCACCGGGGTTTTCGCGTACAATCTCGTGCATGACGCCGATGGTCTTGAGCACATATTCTTTATGGATGGGATACTGACCAAAACGCGCCGCAGCAGTATACAGACGATCGGTCGCACGCGGGATGGAAACAATGCCCAGCGTCTTGCCAAACCAGTCAAAATCGCCCTGCTTTTTAATGCGGAATTCCTCGCTCGGCTTGCCGCCGTTTGCTTCCAGATACTGGTTCACACGCGTGTTCCATACCGTGTCGGCCACCAAATGCGACCAGACACCCAGTGTCAAATCGAGCAACGACTGTGCCACATCTTCGGATGCAAGCGAGAACTCATAGGCGCCGGGACCGGCAACCGGCTCGGCATCCTTGTAGCGCTGGGGATAGTGCACGCGGTTCAGTCGCACGCGTTCCTCGATAATCGAGGTCGCCGCGGCCGGCGCACCGGTGGGCGAACTTTTTAGCAACGGTGCCACATAGGTATCCCAAAACTCATGCTCACGAGGCTTTGGGATGGGCTCAGGCTTGGCAAAGTGCGTAATGCGGTACGGGATGGGATCGGCGATGGCAGGGACCATATAGCCCACGAAGATATCCGGAACCACGCAGCCAAACAAAAAGGCATTGCGGTCGCGCACGCTATTGGCAAGCGCACCGGTGCGCTCCAGCAAACGCTCCGTCTGAGCGATATGAATGTTCCAGCTTGGCATAGCCACCCCCATAAAAAACCTGGATAACTATACCATCACGGCAATGCCGCGCGGGCGGCTACGCATGCTCTACGCAGCAACTAGTCCGTAGCACCGCTTTCGGTTCCATACGACGGCGAAGGCGCCTCGACCACATGGTGATATCGATCGATATAGATTGCACGGGCACCCAGGCGTCGCACCAAATCCTGGTGATGTGTGCTCATCAAGACCGTCTTACCCGCCGCGACGTAAGCCAGCAAGAAGTTGACCACGATGTCACATGAATCCTCGTCGAGTCCATTGGTGGGCTCATCGAGCACTAGGATATCGGGGTTCATCGATACGACTGCCGCCAGGGCCACACGCTTCTTTTGCCCGCCCGAAAGCTGATAGGGCGAGGCATCGACCAGATCGGCAACCTGGAACAGCTTCATGGCATCGCGGACGCGGCGCTCGAGCTCGTCTGCCGGCAGTCCCATTTGAGCCGGGCCAAACGCGATCTCCTCGCCCACCGTGGCGCAAAAGAGCTGCGCATCGGCATTCTGGAACACAAAGCCCACGCGCTGATGAAAACGCTGAGCGGCCGCGGAATCCTTTAGAAACGCCGCATCGATCACGTGCCCGTCAAACAGGTATGCCCCTGCGTCAGCGAGTTCAAGGCCGTTAATAAGGCGCATGATCGTCGTCTTGCCGCAGCCGTTGGGACCTAGCAGGGCAACGAGCTCTCCACGGTCCACCTGCAGCGAAACGCCGTCGACCACCGTATGGCCCGCATAGGAAAACACCACGTCGCGAAACTCGATGAGCGGCGTGGTCTCAGCGCCAGCAGCACCGCTCGCGCCCATCGCGTTATTCGTATCGTTTGCCAAAACGTCGCCCTTCCCTATTCACATCAACGGATCGACCGCCCGCGCTACAGCACCGCGCACAACACGGCGAGCAGAACCACAACGACCGCGTAAACCGCATCGCGCCAGCCAAAGCCGCTCCGCGCAGGAGCCGGATACACATCGGCAAAGCCGCGGCAGAGCATGGCCTCGTCCATCGCGCGGCTGCATTCCATCGCCTTGATAAACGTCATGCCCATGATACCCGCGATCGAATCGGTACGCGAAAATCCCTCAGGCGCACGGCCAACGCTGCGCAGCATGACCGATTCGCACAGATCGTGCGCCGTGCGTCCCAGCACCTCGATATGCTTGAGTGCCATATCAAAGGTAAAGATGACCTCGTCGGGCAGGTGCAGCATTTTGAGCGCCGCCGACATGCGGCTCCAGGTAAGCGTCCACGAAACGCCCAGCACCAGCGACACATTAATGAAGGTCTTGAGCGCAATCTTGAGCATGGCGCCCGTGGCAGACGCGCCCAGCAGCAGGGCAGGCAATGCCAGGACCACCGCAAGCCCCGTGGCGCCGAGCGCCGGTACAATGGTCGCACGCAGCCCGCGTGCGGGGCGCACCGCGACCAGCACCAGCGCGATAGCCGCCATCAACATGAGGTACAGCGGGCTCTGCGTCAGACACACGCATAGAACGCAGACGAACATCCCCACCAGGCGCACCGGAGCCGAAACGCAAGAAAGGGCGCGGTCGACCATCGACCCGCCCTCGTGCGCGCCCCCACCCAGGCGAACCCGCTCAAGCAGGCTCGCCAGGTGCAGGACGTTCTTTTGCATCACACGATGCCGAGCCCCCACGGGCTCGTATCGCTCCTCGACCGCAAGCCAGCTAGGCAGCTCGGCTATTGCCATGAGCACCGCTTTCCTTAACCGTCAGCGAGATCAGACGGAATGCGATGGTGAGCACCGCCACGCCAATCACGCCGGACAGGATATACATGGCAGCCTGACCGGCAAAGCCAAGACCCTGCTCCTCGGAATAGGCCTGCAGGTAATCACCCGTAGGCAGAGCGTCGGCAAAGGTCGGGGTATCAAGGCCGACCGAAGCCTGCAGACTGTCGTCACCAGCCTCCTGAACGGCGGTCGCGGCGCCCTCGGCGTCCCACTCGCCCCATGCGTCACCTGTGGCAAGCAAGCCGAGCGGCGTAGCCACGACAAGCACGGCAACCAAGATGAGCGTGGGGACCAGCGAGGTCTTCTCGGCAGCAGCGCCCTCGGCAGTAAGCTGGCCATCGACGGCCTCGGGCCCGACGATAACGCTCGGCGCCGTCTTCTTGATGAAACCGTAGATGGCGGCCGTCGCCACGCCCTCGATCACGCCGGCAACCAGCATATGCGGGATCAACATGGCCGGAATAGCCACGGACAGCGGGAAGGGGCAGTACAGCGGCGCGCCCGAAGCGTTGGTAAAGAGCATCGGCTGAATACCAAACTCGATTGCCGCGCACAGGGCCGCCAGGCACAGGCCGACCCAACCGCTCACGATGGCAGAAACCGAGGTGCCCCAGCTCTTGTCGTGCAGACGGCTGTTGAGCGCACGGAACACGATAGCAGCGACAAACGGCAGCACAAAGGCCATGTTAAAGCAGTTGGCGCCAAACGACAGAACGCCGCCGTCGCCAAACAGCAGCGCCTGCAGCGCCAGCGCAACCGAGACAGCGATAGCCGCGGCCTCGGGGCCTAGCAGCAGCGCAATGAGCGCGCCGCCGACGGCGTGACCTGTGGTGCCGCCGGGCAGCGGCACATTGAACATCATAAGCAGGAAGGAGAACGCGGCGCAGATGCCCAGGAAAGCCATGTGCTCGCGATCGAGCGTGGCGCGCACTTTCTTGATGCAGTGAACCCAAACGGGCACCATCGCCACTGCCATGACGGCATCGGTCTGCGGGGACAGATAATTATCTGGAATGTGCATGCACGCCTCCCGGTTATCGGCGCACGGAATTGCAACGCCGTTTGAATCACCTTTCCAGTGTTACGTAATGTCAGATTCGTAACACGACGCGGGCTATCATAGCAAAACGGCGCACTGCCGACAAAGCAGCACGCCGTTATGTAATGCGCGTGTCATATATGCAGGCTCAACGGTGCCTTATACCGGGCATAGCAGTCACGTAGGACTCGGCAGCAGCCACCGCTGACCCATACCCCAGCGCAGGACCTAGCCGCGGACCTCGCCGTTCACACCCTTGCACACCTTGGTGACGATCTTCTGGTGCGCCTTCTCGACCTCTTCGCTGGTGAGCGTGTGGTCGTCGGAGCGATACGTAAGCGCGAAGGCCATGGACTTCTTGCCCGCACCGATACGGATGGGATCGCGGTAGACATCGAACAGGCGCACGCCCTCGAGCAGCTTGCCTCCGGCACTCGTAATACGACGCTCAAGATCCTCGCAGGTCACAGTGTTGTCGACCACGATAGCGAGGTCATGCTCAACGGCCGGGTACTGCGAGAACTCACGGTAGTTCTCCTGGTTGCGGGCGCCCTTGATCAGCTTGTCCAGGTCGAGCTCAAAGGCAACGACGACCTCGTCAATGCCCATAGCCTCGCGTGCCTCGGGGTGGATCTCGCCAACCCAGCCCAGCACGGTACCGCCCGAGAGCACCTCGGCAGCACGACCCGGCTGCAGGAAGGCATAGCTCTCGCCCTCGACGGGACGGAAGCGAACCTTCTCGATGCGCAGCTGAGCAAGCAGCTCCTCGACGATGCCCTTGCCAAAGAAGAAGCGCAGCTTGCGGTACTTCATGTTCCAGGACTGCTCGCTCCACTGGCCCGAGAGCACACCCGCCACGGACTTGGTCTCCTTGGGCAGGCTGGCGTTCTCGCGACCGTGGAACAGGCTGCCGACCTCGTACAGGTGCACGTTGGGCGTACCGTGCGCCTCGTTGTAGGCCACGGACTGTAGCAGGCCCGGCAGCAGCGAACGACGCATCTCGGTCTGCTCGGCCACCAGCGGGTTCATGAGAACCACGGGGCAGCCGCGGCCCTCGGTGGACATGCCAATCTTCTCCAGGTCGCCCGGGGCGGCAAAGCCAAAGGTCGTGGTCTCGTTGAGGCCACAGGCGCGCAGGATCTCGCCGACCTTGCGGGTAAGCTTCTGCTCGCGGGTCAGGCCGCCGATGTGGTTCTTGGCAGCCGGGATGGTCGCCGTCACGCGGCCCATGCCCCATAGGCGCAGGACCTCCTCGATCAGGTCAATCTCGCGCGGCAGGTCGGGGCGGAAGCTCGGCGGCGTGACCATAAAGTCCTCGCCGTCGCGCTCGACGGTGCAGCCCAGACGGGTGAGCGAACGCTCGATAAAGTCGGGCTCGATGTCGGCACCGCAGATGGCATGTACGCGGGCCAGGCGCAGCTTAATGCTGTCGATGGTCTTGGGCGCGGGGAAAACGTCGACATAGCCGGGAGCAACCTCGCCGCCGGCGATCTCCTCGATGAGCGCGCACGTGACGTTGGCGACATCCACGCAGCCGGTCTCGTCGACCTGGCGCTCAAATCGAATGGAGGCATC
Source organism: uncultured Collinsella sp. (assembly GCA_900542635.1). Lineage (GTDB taxonomy): Bacteria > Actinomycetota > Coriobacteriia > Coriobacteriales > Coriobacteriaceae > Collinsella. The sequence continues at coordinate 25,849 of UQOJ01000007.1, read as the reverse complement.
AGAGATCAGCGACAGATCGCGGCTGGTGTGCGAGGTGCGACCGGCGTTGAAGCAGGCACTCTCGACCATCACGTCGACGGTGTCGTCCTCGATCTCGGAATCCATGCCGCCCATAACGCCGGCCAACGCCACGGGGCGCTCGCCGTCGGTGATGAGGCCCATGCCGGCGTCGAGCGTGCGCTCCTCACCATCGAGCGTCGTGAACTTCTCGTCCTGTTGGGCGGCGCGAACCACCACGCGGCGATGGCCATCGCGCTCGGCAAAGGTGTCCAGGTCAAAGGCGTGCAGCGGCTGACCGGTGAGCATCATCACGTAGTTGGTGATGTCGACGATATTGTTGTGCGGACGCACGCCCAGGGCGTTGAGGCGCTTGACCATCCAGTCGGGCGAGGGGCCGACCTTCACGTTGCGCACGATGCGGGCGACATAGCGGTCGCACAGGCCCTCGTCGGCAATCTCGACGGAAAGCTCGTCGTCGGTCGCGCGGCCGGTCTCGGCCTTGATGGTGGGCAGCTCAACGTGGAAATCGCGATCGAAGATGGCGCCGGTCTCGCGGGCCATGCCGATCATGGACAGGCAGTCGGGACGATTGGGCGTGATCTCGCAGTCGAGCACGGTGTCGCTCGAGCCCACGTACTCGGCAAACGGCATGCCGCAGGGCGTGTCCTCGGGCAGAATCATAATGCCGGAGTGGTCGCCGCCCAGGCCGAGCTCGCGCGCGGAGCAGTTCATGCCCATGGACACGACGCCGCGAAGCTTGCTCTTCTTGATCTTGACGTCGCCGGGCAGGACAGCGCCAATCATAGCCGTAACGATGTGGTCGCCGGCCTCAAAGTTCTGCGCGCCGCAGACGATCTGCAGCGGAGCGGGGTTGCCGTCGGCGTCGAGATTCTTGTCGCCCACATCGACCGAGCACACATACATGTGGTCGCTATCGGGGTGCGGGGTCTTGGTGAGCACCTTGGCGGTCACCACGTGGTCGAAGGACTCGCCCACGGTGTCGATCGCCTCGACCTCGGTGCCGGTACGGATATATTCGTCCGAAAGGGTCTTGGGATCCTCCGGAATATCGATCATGGTCTTGAGCCAGTCGTAAGAAACACGCATCTAACTGGTCTCCTTTCATAAATGCGGCTTTGAGCCGGAAACTGCAACTAAGAAGAAAGCGTTCTAGAACTGGTTCAAGAACCTCATGTCACCAGTCATCAACGTGCGCAGATCGGGCAAGTCGTAGCGCAGGGCCGCGACGCGCTCGGCGCCAATGCCAAAGGCGAAGCCGGTGTACTTCTCGGGGTCGATGCCGCAGTTGATAAGGACGTTGGGGTCGACCATGCCGCAGCCCAGGATCTCGATCCAGCCGCTGTGCTTGCAGAAGTTACAGCCCTTGCCGCCGCACACGTGGCAGCTCACGTCTACCTCGCAGCTCGGCTCGGTGAAGGGGAAGAAGTGCGGGCGATAACGCGTCTTGCGGTCCTCGCCAAACATGCACTTAACAAAGTAGTCGAGCGTGCCCTTGAGGTCGCCAAAGGTGATGCCCTCGTCGACGACCAGGCCCTCGATCTGGTTGAACTGCGGCAGGTGGCAGGCGTCGGCCGTGTCGGGACGGTAGACGGTGCCCGGGCAGATCATGTAGATGGGCGGCTTCTGCGACTCCATGGTGTGAATCTGCACGCCCGAGGTCTGGGTGCGCAGCAGCACGTCGGACTCGCCGTGGGCATGCGCCTCGGGGTGCGCGACGCTGCCGGGGTTGTTGTCGACCACGTAGAAGGTATCGCGGGCCGAACGGCTCGGGTGATCCATGGGGGCGTTGAGCGCGGTGAAGTTGTAGTAGGAGGTGTCGACCATGGGGCCGGACTCGACGGTGTAGCCGATGCCGCAGAAGATGTCCTCGGCCTCCTCGATGATCTGCTTGATCAGGTGCTGGTGACCGATCTGCGGACGGATGCCCGGCAGCGTGATGTCGACGGCCTCGTGCTCGAGTGTGTGCTTGAGGGCGGCGGCCTTCATCTCAGTGGTGCGCTCGTCGAGCATGCCCTCGATCAGCTGGCGCATCTCGTTGGCGCGCTTGCCCATCATGGGACGATCCTCGGGGGCGAGCTTGCCCATCATGCGCATCAGGCCAGTGATGCGGCCCTTGCGGCCGAGCAGCTCAACGCGCGCGGCCTCGAGCTTTGCGGCGTCGTCGGCGCCTGCGACGAGCTCCTTGGCCTCTTCCTCGAGTTTGACCAGATCATCAATCAGACTCATGTCTTCCCTTTCGTCTCTCGCGCATCCGCACCCCGGGACGGCTGACGCCGCCCGATGCTGCGGATGCGCGGCCCGGTTCGGTAACAAAAAACCGCCCTCGGGCATGTGCATTGCCCAAGGACGGTTAAATTCCGCGGTACCACCTTGTTTGACCCGGCGGATGTCTGGCCCGCCGCGCCCACTCTGCGCCTCTTGTCGCGAGGCTCACGGCTTCCCTACTGAGGCTTTGCTGCCACTGGCCGCGTGCCCGTTGAGGTCGCTGCTCGGGAGTGAACGCTTGGCCCTTGCCACCGCAGGAAGGCTTGCAGCCCATGACCTTCCCTCTCTTGCCGGCGACGCGGCGGGCAAAACCCTCTCCGTCAACGCATTGGGCTATAGGATAACACATTTCGCGAGCGCATCGCCGCGTTCCGTTTTGTTCGCGCTGGGTACAAGGCAAGTAGCTGTGAAAAGTGGCCGTGCATCCGCCTGCGGTGCTCGGCCTGCGAGATTAAGGATACGGTATGGGAAAGAAACTCGATAAGAAGGCCAAGGCCGCCGTGGCAAAGGCCGCCAAGGGCGTCAAGGCCGCTAAAGTCGACAAGGCCGTCAAAAAGTTCCGCAAACTCGAGGGCAAGCTGTGGACTCGTGAGTACCTGCTCAAGATTGCCGAGTTCGACGGCGCGACGATTGCCCCTGCCAATGGTGCTGCCGCCCGTGCCGACGCCATGGGCACGCTTGCCGGTGAGCATCACAAGCTGCTGACCAGCGAGAAATCCGTTGAGCTCGTACGCTCGTTAGCGCGCGAGACCGTCGCCGGCGGCAAGATCGACGACCCGCAGCTGCTCGACGAGATCCGCGTACTCGGCCGCGACCAGCGCGAAGCGAGCGTCATTCCCACCGAGGAGGCCGAGGCCTGGACCAGGCTCACCTGCGAGGCCGACGCCGTGTGGCACAAGGCCAAGACGGCCAATGACTGGGCGAGCTTTGAGCCCTATGTGGATAGAATCGTCGCCCAACTTAAGCATCAGGCCGAGCTCATGGACCCCAAGCGCGACCCATACGATGTTTGGCTCGACCAGTACGAGCGCGGCCTTTCCGCCAAGAGCTTCGATGCGTTTTGCGACGAAGTCAAGGCCACGGTCGTGCCACTCGTGCACGCCATCGGCGAGCGCGGCCAGCAGCCCGCTGCCGACTTTTTGCACGCCCGCGTGCCCGAGGCCGCCCAGCGCGCCATGAGCTTCGACCTTATGAAGCTCGTCGGCCTGAACCTGAACGACACCACGCTTGCCTTTACCGAGCACCCGTTTAGCGAGGGCTTTGCCGTGGGCGACGCGCGCATCGCGACGCACATCTACGAGGACGACTGCATCTCCAACGTCTACAGCATCATCCACGAGGCCGGTCACGCCATGTACGAGCTGGGCGTCAATCCCGCCTATGCGCGCACCTGCCTGGAGGGCGGTACCTCCATGGGCATCCACGAGAGCCAGAGCCGCTTCTTTGAGAACACCGTTGGCCGCAGCCGTGCTTTTATGGGCCCGCTGCTCGAGGTGCTGCGCCGTCACGCGCCCGAGGTCTATGGCAGCGTGGACGAGGATACGCTCTACCACGCCGTGAACATCGCACGGCCGTCGTTGATCCGCACCGAGGCGGACGAGCTCACCTATCCGCTGCACGTTATGGTGCGCTATGAGATCGAGCGCATGCTGTTTGCCGGCGAGGCCACGGCCAAGGACATCCCCGCGCTTTGGAATCGCTTTATGGACGAGTACCTGGGCATTCCCGTTCCCGACGACACGCGTGGCTGCCTGCAGGATACGCACTGGAGCGGCGGCTCGTTTGGCTACTTCCCCACGTATGCGCTGGGCAGCGCCTACGACGCCATGTTCGTGCCGGCCATGTGCCGCGACGGCGTCGACCTTACCAGCGCCTGTGTGAACGGCGATTTGGCGCCCGTCCGCGCCTGGCTGGGCGAGCACATTTGGCAGTGGGGCCGCGCCAAGGACGCGCCGGAGCTCATCAAGGGCGCATGCGGTATGGCCTTTGACGCCCGTTACTACTGCAGCTACCTGCAGGACAAGTTCACCACGCTCTACGAGCTGTAAGGCATAACCGACACGCCAACGCAAAGGGGACGCCGCGGAACCAATCCGCGGCGCCCCCTTTCCACCTAGTTGTTTAAGAACATCCCCAATGACTACCTTACAGAGCTTCCAGCGCCGCGGCGATGCGCTTCATGGCGACGTCGGCAGCTGCCTGGTCGGGAGCTTCGGCCAAAACGCGAATCACCGACTCGGTTCCACTCTTGCGCACCAGCACGCGGCCCTCGCCCGCCAGCGACGCCTCGGCCTCGGCGATGGCGGCTTGCACGCCCATGTTGCCCAGCGCGGCGTCTTTATCCGCCACGCGTACGGCAACCTGAGCCTGCGGCAGTAGCTTGCACGGAGCCGTGAGCTGCGAGAGCGTCTCGCGCTCGGCACGAATAACTTCCATCACGCGCAGCGAGGTCATAATGCCGTCGCCCGTGCGCTCGATATCACCAAAGATCGTGTGGCCCGTCTGCTCGCCGCCCAGGCTGTAGCCGCCCTCGCGCATCTTGGCATACACATGACGGTCGCCCACGCCGCTGGTCACGGCACTTAGACCGGCAAGCTCCAGCGACTTGACCAGGCCAAAGTTGCTGGCGATCGTCGGCACCACGGTACCGCCCGAAAGGCGACCGTGCTTGTTCAGGTACACGCCGCACACATACAGGATCTGGTCGCCGTCGACCACGCGACCACGCTCGTCCACGGCCAGGCAGCGGTCGGCATCGCCGTCGTAGGCAAAGCCAACGTCCAGGCCCTGCTCCACCACGTGGCGCTGCAGACGCTCCATATGCGTGGAGCCGCAGTCGACGTTGATGTTAAAGCCATCGGGCGCGGCGTTGATCACGCGCACGTCGGCACCGAGCGCGTCGAACACCGGCTTGGCCACCGAGGAAGCCGAGCCGTTGGCGCAGTCGATACCGATCTTGACGCCCTGCAGCGAAAAGTTCGCACTTGCAATGAGCGAAGCAATGTAGCGGTTGCGGCCCTGCATGTAGTCCACCGTGGCACCGATGTGGTTGCCCGTGGCCAGCGGAACTTCGCTCTTGCCATCGATGTAGTCCTCGATGAGCTCCAGTACGTCCTCGTCCATCTTAAAACCGTCGCTATTGACGAGCTTAATGCCGTTATCGCAAAACGGGTTGTGGCTCGCGCTGATCATGATGCCGCAATCGAAGCAGCCTTCCACGGTCTGATGCGCTACGCCCGGCGTGGGGATCACGTGCAGCATATAGGCGTCCGCACCGCTCGCGACCAGACCGCTCACCAGCGCCGCCTCGAACATATAACTCGAGCGACGTGTGTCCTTGCCCACGATAACGCGCGCCTTGCGCTCGCGGTTGGCGCCGTAATACCAGCCCACAAAACGGCCAATCTTATAAGCGTGCTCTACCGTCAGCCCAGCGTTGGCCTCACCGCGAAAGCCGTCGGTGCCAAAGTACTTCATGCGCTCTCCTTACAAAATAGGGGCGGACAGATTACCTGTCCGCCCCAAAATGGTACTCGATTATCTGCGCTACCAGAAAAACCCTACGCCGACGCGCTATCGCGAGCCGCCTGGCATGTAGGAGTCTGACGCAATGTAAGCGGCTTGTCCCCCGCCTCAGCCGACGTGGTCAGCGTATACGTGATCGTCGTCGTCTCGCCAGCATGCAGGTCAACGGTGCCCGAATAGAAGGGGATTCCATGCCACGTAGCGGCGCCAAGACCAAACTGGGTGCCCTCAACCGTAAGGTCACTGATGTTGCCGCCCGTCGGGGCAAACAGTGAGACATTCAGACGCTCGTCGTCGCGCGCGGCATCGGGCGCGCTCGCCGCGACGTAGTCGGGCAGCTTGCCGGCCTCCTCCTGCGTCATGATGTTCGTCAGGGTAACGGTGATGCGATAGGAGCACGTGCCGTCGCCGTTCTTCACGCCCTGGCCAATCTGCGTGTCGGCGTTCAGATACCAGTCGAGCTTGGAGAAGCTCAGGTTGTTAAAGTAAACGCCGGCAACGGGATCGGCACTCGGATCATCCGGATCGGGCAGCGAAGCGTCAATGCCCGTCTCTTTGATGGCATTCTGCTCATCATCGTTTCTCATCCAAGCGATCAGGCGGCCCTCTTCGGCACCGCGCTCAACGGCGCTGACAAGCTTCGTAACATCGACATCGCCGATACCGCCAAGGATCTTGTCGAAGGCAGCGCTGGCGACGGATGCAAAGATGCCGTCAGACTCCTCGACCGGATAGTTCCAGTACACATCGTGCATGAGGACCTTTGCGGCGTTGGTGCCGTCGACAACCGTTCCGTCGGGCAGTGACACGTTACCGACCAGGCCCAGCAGATACTGCAGGAACACCGGGTCGATACCGATGACGCCATCAACGTCCTGTCCATACTGGGACTTCCACAGCGCGGCGACACGCTGCGAGTTGCGGGGCCAATCAGGCGAATAGGTATTGCCCGAGTTGTACAGGTTACTGTGGTTGCCGAACAGCGCCTCATCCTCTTCGTCGACGCTCTCGACTGCCTCATCCTCGCTGAGTCCAATGCGGGGAACAAACTCGCCAATCGACATCTGGCCGTCTGTGACCGAAATCAGGCCCTGCGAACCGCCAAAGCCGCCGCAAGCACGAATCTCGACGTTGTTCATGGCGTACATAAGGTAGTTGCGCGTCTGGCCGTTGACGCCGAGCATCTGGGGAAGGACGGGGGCGACCTTCTCCGCCGCGTCAACCGCGCCGTTGAGGGTGGCAAAGCCGTCCTTGGCCTTATCGACCAGCTCGGTCACCTGGGAAATATGAGTATCGCCAATGCCCTGGATCTTCTCGTTGGCGCTCTTGAACACCTTCGAGCTGCTGGAAAGCGAATCGGCGACCGCCTGTAGCGCGGACACGTTAATCATGCCGTCCTGGAACAGCTTGCCGGGCGTAGCCTGCGAAAGGTTATCGGCCATGGGAACCAGCGCATTGCTCGAGACATCGGACAGGGCGTCAATCATGGTGCGGGCCGCATTGATATCGCTGCCATACACCGGGATAAACGAAGCCGCCGCCCACAGCGGGCTCGAGGTCTCCGCCTTCATACTGTTACAGAGCTCATCGATCTTCTTCGCGTCGTCAGGCAGCGTCGAAAAATCGCCCGACGTGACCTTGTCCTTAAGGCCACCGACGATCTCGACAGCCTCCTTCGCTTCGCTCTTTACGGTCTTTGCCGAGTTAAGCAGCATAAAGCCGCTTGCGCCAAGCGCAACGAGAAGCACCGCGACTACAGCGGCAATAATGGCGCCAGTGTGACGCTTCTTGCCCTCGCCCTTGCGATGGCGATGACGGACCAGACCGTCAGAGGTCGAACTCGACGAAGCATCGCTACCGTAGTTCAAGCCAAAATCGTAATAATCTTCCTTGGAACCCGAGCCCGCAAACTCGGCACCGCTATCATCCAGGCGGGCGAACGTGCCAGTCTCGGAGGCGCCGGTGTAAATCGTGCCAAGGTTACCCGTAAGCCCCGCGCCACCGGCAGAGGAAGTATTGTTGGCGGCCTTGTCGGCATTAACGTTGCCGGCGGCATTCGCGGCGTTGGCAGCACCTGCGTTGTTCGCGGGTACCGAAGGAGCCCCGCTCGGCTGCGACGTGGAGGTTGCACCGCCTGCAAAGATATTCCCTCTTGCACGGCCGGTCTTTTTTGCCTTTTGAGACTGCTCGTACAGAGCGGTAAACATCGCCGTCTCGCCCGGGGACACGCGCTTACCGGAACCGCCCTGTCCAGCGCCGCCCGGCGTGCCGGCCTTACCAGCCCCGTTCGGACGCGGCGGAACTGCAGGACGGCCGCTATCGCTGCCCTTAAAGTGATTACCAGCCATAAAGAAATCCTCGCAATTGAGTCGCAATGAAAAAGTCCATAACGTTACTAGTTTATGGCATTTTGAGCATCGACAGCTAAACTCCAGACACGGACATCAATTGGCGAAAATGCGGCACAACACCTTTTCTGTCTGGCGGCGGCGCCAGCTACACCGTGAGGAACATCATCACGATGATCATGGCAAAGCCGATAAGGTCGGTTGGCAAAAACACCGTGCCCAGCATAACGGCGCTCGTGATGGTCGCCGAAACCGGCTCCACAGTTCCGATGAGGCTCGCACGCACCGAGCCGATGTCCTTAACGCCCTGCATATAGAGCATGTAAGCAAAAAACGAGCCGATAACCACGAACACCGCGAGCGCCTCGACGCCGGCAGCGTCGAGTGCCGGCATATGCGCCCAGGGCTGCACGAAGACACATGAGATCACGCCCGCCGTGAGCATTGCCGAGCCCGTGACGATGGGGCTACCGTATTCGGGCAGGATCTTGGCGGGAATCACCGCCATACACGCGGCGCTGACCGCACACATAAGACCTGCTGCCAGGCCAAGCGGCGAGATATTCAGGCTGGTAGGGTCGCCGCCGGTGGCAATTAAAAAGGTTCCACCCAGAGCCAGGCCAATGCCGATGACTTCGCGAGTACGCGGCATGCGGCGATCGGTCACGCAGGCGTAGCCCATGATGATAACGAGCTGCAGGCACTGGAGCACCGTCGCGGTTCCGGCGTTCGTCAGGCGCACGGCCGAAAGATAGCAAAACTGGTTGAACAGCAGGCCAAAGGCGGTAAAGAGCAGCAGCTGCTTGCGATCGGCGGGTGTGGTCCAGAGCTTAATCAGGCGCTCGCGGTCGCGCGTGACAACCACGGCCATAAAGAGTAGACCGGCGAGAATCTGACGCACGCTCATAAGCCACAAGGTGTCGACGTGGTAGGTATCGAACAGAAAGCTCGCGCTGGTGCCCGAGAAGCCCCAAAACGAACCGCCCACCAGCGTGGCCAAGACGCCCGTGATCATCTTGCGCGTCGAAGCGCTGTTCAAGCGGTCGCGCCATGCGCGACGGGTGTTGCGGCTGAGCTCGTCGGTGCCCTCGGGCACATCAATGTTCGATATATCGGTCATCGGCACCGAAGCCTCTGCACCTTCGACCTGCTCGACACACTCTTTGCTCATTCCACTCCCCCGAAACAGTCTGGAAGCAATTCGGCTTACCTTACCACGGCGAAGTCACCAGCTGGAGGCTTGTCCGCTTATCGGTAGGACAATTCCGCAGGCGTCTTTCCATAGCTCGATACCGCAATGGCCTTGCATTATGCGACAGCCAAATCGCGGCAGCGGGCTCTTTTGAAATGGATATGACAAAGCCCCCGAATTCCACAATGTAAGCGATTTTTAAAAATGTTCTTGCCACCGAGTTCAGGCTCCGTTATATTATCCCTTGCGCGCTTGCGCACCCTTGATCGGGCGTTTAGCTCAGGGGGAGAGCGCTTCCCTGACACGGAAGAGGTCAGAAGTTCAAATCTTCTAACGCCCACCAAATGTTCGCAGCTCAGAGGCTATGTCCTCTGGGCTGTTTTGTTTTATGTCGCCAAATCCGCTGGCAGCTCCAACCGCCCAAGCAACCACCCTGCCCATACACAAAACCGCGTCAGCGACCCAGGTGCCTATCCCGGCTAACTCCGCAGTCAATCAAAACCACCCCAATAGCCACCGAGGCCGAGGCCAACGCGTCTCGAACCCATCCGAGCCGCAGCTTCTCAGCAAAACGCCGCGATGTCTGCGCCCTGCGGTATCCTTGAGCCACTTGCACCTGCAGAACCAAGGAGCCGCCATGCGCACCGAGCTCGATGTTCCCTTTTCACGCAAAGAAGAAGCCAAGGCGCTGGGCGCCAAATGGGACCGGACCAAGAAGATCTGGTATGTACCCAGCGGCGTCAACCCCGAGCCCTTTGCCGAGTGGCTGCCCGGCGTAGACCGATCCGACCCTTCCGCACCGTATATATATCTGGTGCTGGGCAAGCGCGAGTGCTGGAAGTGTCACAAAGAGACCTCGGTCGCGGCCTTCGGCATCCCCTATCGAACCGATAACGACGAGAGCATCGCCATCGCGCACGCGCCCAACGAAGCCGGGCACATTGCCATCGACACGGCCAACGCCAACGCACTCGCCATCGTGCCCGCTCTTGGCTGCGTGCCGGGCGAGATCCGCGACTACCTTCATAAGCGCTGCGGCTACAAGCCCGTAGGCGCGCGAGCCTCCAAAGCCCCGTCGCTCGGCAACACGTGCACCAGTTGCGACGCGCTGCAAGGCAGCCGCTATCTGTTCGAGGAGCCCTCGTCCCCGTTTGCCCTCACTGCCATCAACAAGCTGCCGGCACTGGAGTTTGTGCGCGTCGAAGTTGTCGGCGTCTTTGGCGTCCCGGCCGCGCGTACCGACTTTGACCAGGCGCTCTTTACCTGGGCACGCGACCATCACGCCGAGTTCCACAGGCAACTCGGTGAGGGGGTTTATTTGTAGGGACGGAGATGCCTTCACAGCCAGCTCCTCCGCATCACCTATCCCTCGTCGCCGGCGTCATACACGATATCGAGGCCACAAACAGGGCATTTCTCCGGATACACCGGCATATGAACGCCTGTCTGTTTTCTCACTTCGTCGCTGAGTCTGTCACGCGCATCGATGAACCGAATGTCGAGACACGGTATTTGCGAGCCGCAGCAAGGGCAGGTGACGACAAACGACCCGCAATCAACCTCTACGCTCGGAAACATATTGTTGTCGATAAGGGCACACGGCAGTTTTCCGTACTTCCCCATCGCAATATCGCCTCGCCAGCTCATACACGCTCCCCTCTCGCTATACAAAACAGGAAGAGCATGCACCGGCAGGCGTGCGCGAGATTGCATCGCCACGCGATCCGATCAAACAACACGATCGTCAAAGAATGCCAAAGCCAAATACGCTAATACGGCAGAAGCCCCGCCTTTTCACGCTTCTTTTCCGAACGATCGAACTCAATGCGATGGGCCTCAAGAAACACCGTATTGGGTCGCCACTGACGCTCATTCGGCTGCCTTAGCGTCGCACCCGCAAAGGAAACGTAGTCGGTCTTATCCAGCAGGTACGATCCGCACAGCCGATATTCGCCGCAAACAGGCTCAAACGAAATCAGGTGAGCATCAAATAGGGAATGAAGATCGCGCCGAAGCAGAATGCCGTTGCTGGCAACCTGCGATTTGGGTCCCGAGTAATTCTCGATATGTGCAGCCTCCAGGGCTTCGCTGACGCCGCAGTCCGACACCGCGCAACGGCCATCATAGGCGGCAACGAGCTGCTTGCGGAACCATTGCTGCCCCAATCGCTCGCGCCTTAACGCATAGCGGACCTTTTCGTCGTCGGTCGTACCCTGTCCGGCAAACTCAATATCGACGGGCATGTGCTTCAGATAACTCATGTCGGGCGCAAAACGAGGGTCCGGTCCGCCTTTATGAACAGGACCGTGCAGAACAAACCATCCGTTTTCGGGCTCGAACCGTTCAACAAATGCAAGGCCGAGCACCTTGTAGCCCACCTCGGTTGCAAATATGACTCCGACTGGAACGCCACATTCCATGCAGTTGAGCATTTTACGGTTGTAATTCTGGTCTCGAAAACCAACGGTACCCGGCGCTTGAACCGAGTACTTAATGACCCACGTACCATCGTCCAAATTGAGCGGAGGCACATCGGTGTAGAAGCTCTTTTTAGAGTTATGGACCGAAAGCGCAAAGATCTTATTGGGATCTTGCTTCACCCGATCCTGGCCCGGCCAGAAGATCCCTGAATCCCGCGTTACGGGAAAGAAGTCCGAGCCAATTCTCAAACGATACTGATACTGAGGGCTATCTTCCTTGGTGTGGTGCGGAAGGCTGGTCCAAACGCCGCCGCGCTGTTCCTCACCCAGAAACCACTCCCATGCCTCAACGTATTCGGAAGGCACGAGACTGCAGGCACGGTCATAGCTTGGTCCATCCATCAACGGAACAGCAAGGTCAATGTCGTTCATCGCCAGCACCTACAACCATACGAATGCGAGTCATACCCCTCAATAATATGGTCGAGAGTCAATTATTACGAGATCTCATTCCGCGATCGGCACATCGTTGATGCTCTCGGTTTGCCGCTGGCGCGCTTGTACCCCGCTACCCCACTCCCCTGTATACTGATGTAGCACGTGTTTCATCCGGGCTTGTTGGGCCGGGTCGTTCATGGGAGGTTCTTGTGGCTGTTTCGAATCCGCCTAAGGGAAGCGTTTCTTCTTCGTCCATCAAGCCGGTTACACGCAAGGCCGTGCGTTGCCAGCGCGAGGTCGCTTGGCTTGTCACGCAGGCAGCAGGCAGACTCGTGGCGAGCACGGAGGATGTCAATGCTCCCACACCGAGCTTTGTGCTGGCAGCGGCGCTGAATCGAGTACGCCAGCTGGAACTCGTCGCACAAGAAGACGGCAGCCATCTTGGCTACCAGGACGCTATGGCGCCCGACCTGCAAACGTTCTGCCACATGGCCAAGTTGCCCGCCGCGCCCAATGCGCTTTCGGACGCAGGCTACATGTTTACGCTTTCGGGCGCGGACCTTATCCGCGACATCTATGCATACTGCAGCGAGCTCGCCGAGCGCCACGTCTTTGGCACGGCTGAAGTCAAACCGGGAAATGTCATCAAGCTGGTTCTTAGGCTGTTCTTGATGGACGGGTTCGGGGCCATGCCGGCGTAAGCCGAGTCTTGAGCATCACCGTCGACTGGGCAACAACCGCTTTACCTTAGTGGGCGCCAATTGAGGGTCGATTATTGGGTCGCCTCGTCCACTAACGCATTTATTCCACGCGCTCTGACAGTCGATACTTGCGGTTGCGGCTCGTCGCCGGCGCCGTGGGCTCAAGCTCGCCTTGAGCAATGAGCGCGTTGACGCGCGACCTAACCTGGGAAATTGTGAGCCCTGTGTGCTCTGCCAGCTCGCGCGTCCCCAGCTCGCCGTGGTGTTTGAGTGCCGTCACAATTAAGCCCCCGCCATGATCGACCGGCTCGATCTTTGAACGGTAAAGTACGACCTTGAACCGATCGAATCCCGGGCAGAACAGGGGCTCGGCCAGACCATGCGCGCGCATGGCATCGATCATCATCGGGATGCCCGAGCCATTGCCCTCAGCCGGCGAACCTGCGCCATCCGGCAGCGGAACAATCGACATGAGCTTCACAAGCGTCGCGTTACGGCATCGGGAGCTGCCGTCAAACAAGTTCTCGCGAGTCTTTCCCCCGTAAAGGCCGCCAGGATTCGTCACCTCGACACGATTGTCAAAGACGTCGACGGCAATCGATTGTCCACAGAACCGATCCCCGTATGCTCGATGGATTACGGCGTTGGCGATTGCCTCGCGCAGAACCTCCTCGGGAATCTCAAGCGAGTCGACACGCGAGACGCCTTGGACGGTCGAGGTTCGCCGCAAATTCTTGGCGACGGCTGCGACGGCATCCGAGATCATTTCGCCCAACGTTCCCTCACAGATTGTGCGGTCCATGAACCTCAGCGACCCCGCCATGCCCTTCTGAGTTCCCGCATGGACAGCCACGTCAATGAAGAGCTTGGGATAGAACTGCTGAGGGTAGGTGCCCACAACTAGGAGTCCAGCCTTGGTGACATTGCCCTGGGAATCAAGGATATTTAGGCGCTCCAGCTTCGTTTGTTTGTCCGGCGCGCCGCGCATTGCCCGGGGCGTCAACGAGAAAGCCCGATCTATCGTACGGTCGACCAGCGTCTCATCGAGATCGTCCGCGCCCGCACCCGCCACCTCGTCGCGATCGCTCGGAGTCGCTCGACCGTATGACGCCAATGCGAGCACCTCGGTCGATGAAAGCGGCACATCTTTGTCATCGATGCGCTTGTAGCTGCCGCCCTGGGCGCCCCGCTCTATGACATAGCAGGGCTTGCTCGACGGATCGAGCTCCTCAATCGTAATGACGAGAACGATGACGCCCTGAAGCTCCACTCGCTCGATCGTGTATTTGGGCGGATTGGCCAGCTTTCCTCGACCGCCCGCATCACCCATGCCTGACACAAATTGGTTGAGCACTTTCTCGGTCTCGAAGTTCTCAACCGGGACAAAACCTGCGCGCTCACTCACTCCGAGCACGATGATTCCGCCGGCAGTGTTCGCGAATGCGCTCACCGTTTCCCACACGTCGCGGGAAAGCGTCGTGGCGCTCTCCTTCACTTCGACGTTAAGATCATCCGAGCCCATACGCCTTAAAGACTCAAGCAGACCGGTCAGCTCGTTTTCGTTCATCTGCACGTCCTTTCGCTCGGTCCTGCGGAGAATGCCGCGGATAGATTTCCCTCGTCTCTCAGTTATCTCTCGTAATTATCTCTCATTTATCTCTCTATCTCTCGGCTTAGAGATAAGAGATAGATAGAGATGGAATGTCTACCATTTGCTTCATTTATACATATTTTTGCTGGTAGAACAATCGGTATTGAGACAATACCATGATTGCCTGTCTCTTTGCTGCTCAGTTATCTCTCATATTTTTCTCTCATCTTCCTGTCATCTCTCATATTAGAGACGAATGAGAGACGAGAGATACGCGAGTGATGGACGAGCGAGGATTTTCGGACGGTCGGATATCGAGAGTGTCCAATTTTCCACGCTCGTGCGGCGAGCACGCGGGACCTATGCCCAATCCGGCTGCATCGTCGTCAGTTCGCCGCAGAGCCGCGGCCCCATATGGGTATACTCTCGAGGATTCAACTCGATTCGCCCCCGCTGGGGCGTCAAAGGAGACTGCATATGCCTACCACCTCAACCGACCCGCGCGCCGCTGCCGCCGCGCTGCTGGTGCCCGGCACCACCTGCCACGGCTTTACCGTCGAGCGCTGCGAGACCGTGCCCGAGCTCGACTCTGACGCTTACGTGCTGCGCCACACTGCCTCGGGTGCTCGCCTGCTGTACCTGGCGTGCGACGACGAAAACAAGGCCTTTGCCATTGGCTTTAAGACGCCGCCGGCCGATTCCACCGGCGTGTTCCATATTCTTGAGCACTCGGTGCTGTGCGGATCGGCTAAGTTCCCCGTCAAGGAGCCGTTTGTCGACCTGATCAAGAGCTCCATGCAGACGTTTCTCAACGCCATGACCTACCCAGACAAGACCATCTACCCCGTTGCCACCACCAACGAGCAGGATCTGTACAACCTGATGGACGTGTACCTGGACGCGGTGTTCAACCCGGCCATCTATACCAAGCCGACCATTTTTGAGCAGGAGGGCTGGCACTACGAGCTGGACCTGCCGCAGGGCGCCGAAGGCGAGGGCGACGGCAGCGCCGCCAGACTGCGCGAGGGCACGCTGCGCTATAACGGCGTGGTGTTCAACGAGATGAAGGGTGCGCTGTCCGACCCCATGAGTGTGCTGGACGACGCCGTCAACGCCGCACTCTATCCCGACACCGCCTATGCGCACGAGAGCGGCGGCGACCCGCGCGCAATTCCCGCGCTCACCTACGAGCAGTTCCTGGACACGCACGCGCGCCACTACAATCCTTCCAACTCCTACATCACGCTCTACGGCGACCTGGACGTGGACCGCGCGCTGGCCTTTTTGGACGGGCGCTATCTGTCGCAGCCGAGTGCCGCAAGCCGGCACATGGACGCAGCCGTCGCCGCCGGCGAGGACCCGTCCACGCTGGCGCCCAATCCGCTGGGCGTGCAGGAGCCTGTGACCTGCGAGTATAAGCGCGTTGAGATGGCCACTACGCCCGAGAACGCCCTGGTGGGCCTGGGCCTGGTGCTGGGCAGCGCACTCGACCGTAAGCGCACGATCGCGGCGGACATCCTGTTCGAGGCACTGTTGGGTTCCAACGAGGCGCCGGTTAAGAAGGCCATTCTGGCCGCCGGCCTGGGCGGCAACGTGGTGAGCTACACCGCGGCCGAAAGCCTGCAGCCCTACGAGCTCATCATGCTGCAAAACGCGCAGCCCGGCGTGGCGCGCGAGCTGCGCCGCGTGTTCCAGGATGCCTGCCGCGACCTGTGCGAGCACGGCGTTCCGCGCGAGCGCCTGGAAGCCATCATCAGCAGCAACGATTACGACCTGCGCCAGCGCGACTACGGTATCGCCGACGGCGTGGCCATTGCGTGCGACGCGCTGAGCATCTGGCTCTACGATGACGACGCCGCGACGCTGGCACTCAAGTACGGCCCGGTGTACGAGGAGCTGCGTGGCGAGCTGGATGGCAACTACTTTGAGGACCTGCTGCGCGAGCTGGTGCTGGAAAACGACCATATGGCACTGGTCGAACTGGTGCCGGTGGATGCCGCCGAGGGTTCGGAGGGTGCCGAAGCCGCCGAGCTGGCAGCCAAGCGCGACGCCATGACCGATGCCGAGCTGGCCGATGTGGTCGAGCGCACGGCCGCGCTGCGTGCCGCGCAGGAGGCCGAGGACACACCCGAGGCCAAGGCCACGCTGCCGCGCCTGCGCGTGTCCGACATTGGCGAGGCACGCCCCGAGCCGCCACTCGTTGTGGACACGACCGTGCCCATCCCCTGCCTGCGCCACGGTATCCCCACCAACCGTCTGGCCTACGCCATGCAGTATTTCGACCTGAGCTGCGTCGCGTTTGAGGACCTGCCCTATGTGACGCTACTCTGCCGCCTGCTCAAACAGCTGCCCACGAGCGAGCACTCGGCCGAGGAGCTCGACAACTTACTCGCCGGCAAGCTGGGCTTTTTGAGCTTTACGACCGAGGTCATGACCCAACCCGACGTGGACGGCGTGCACCCCTACCTACTGGTGAGCGCCGGCGCCCTGTCCGAGAAGATCGACGCGCTGGCGAGCCTGCCGCGCGAGGTGTGGTCGAGCACGCTGCTGGCGGATGCCGACGCCGACCGCGTGCGCGACGTGCTCACGCAGATTCGCATTGGGCTTGAGCAGGGCTTTATCAACAACGGACACTCGGCGGCGCTCGGCCGCGCGATGAGCTACAGCTCGCCTTCGGCCGTGGTGCGCGAGCAGCTCTCGGGCGTAGACTTCTACCTGTTCCTGCGCGATCTGCTCGACCACTTTGACGAGCGCCTGGAGGGCCTGCGCACCAAGCTTGCCGAACTGGCAGGCCGCATCTTTGTGTCCGATGGCTGTCTGGCGAGCTTTACCGGCAGCGATGAGGACTTTAACGCGTACTGGGCCGCCGCGGGCGACCTGGGGCTGGACGCTGGCGACGGCGCCGGTGCCGGCCGCGACGCGCTCGTGGTGCCGACGCCGTGCGACCGCCACGAGGCTTTTGTCATCCCCAGCGACATCTGCTTTGCGGCAAGCGCGTGCGACCCGCGTCGCTTGGGGCTCGACGTGACAGGCGCCTGGGCGGTTGCCGCCAACGCACTCTCCTACGACTACCTGTGGAACGAGATCCGCGTGAAGGGCGGCGCGTACGGCTGCGGATTCCGCGCGGCCGGCGAGCGTCAGGCGGCGTTCTACACCTACCGCGACCCGGCAATCGATCCCTCGATTGAGCGCGTGGCGCGCGCAGGCGAATGGCTCGGCAGCTTTGAGCCCGACGAGGCCGCCTTTGAGGGCTTTATCGTGAGCTGCGTGAGCGGCATGGATGCGCCGGTGAAGCCGTACGCGCTCACCAAGCGCCGCAACACGACCTATCTGGCTGGACTCGATCCGCATGCACGCGAGGAGCGCCGCGCCCAGATGCTCGCCGCCACGCCCGGTGAGCTGCGCACTCTCGGCGCCGACGTGACGCGCATCGTAGCCGAGTCGCCCACCTGCGTCTTTGGCAGCCGCGAAGTCATCGCCAAGAGCAACGCCGGCTTTAACGTAGTCGACCTGCTGGGCTAAGGCACGGCAAGCAAAACTACCACGAAGGGCGCAGTTCACAGGCGCCCTTCGTGGTAGTTCGAACACTTGTTCTATACGCACACATGTTCTATAGTAGAGGTGCTTGCATCGAACTGAAATTGCAACTAGAATATAGTTGCAGAATGTGAGGCGGGATGACTCGATCCGATAAACTCATCGCCCAACTGTTTAGCTGCCCTTCGACGTATCGTTATGCGGATTTTTTAAAAGTCATGGCTTCATATGGCTTTGAAATGGACAGCAAAGGCAAGACATCCGGATCGCGCGTTCGCTTCTACAGGCCATCAGATGGCAGGATGTTCGTAATGCACACACCTCATCCATCTGACGAATTGACAGCGGGGACCATTCGAAACATCGTTCGCTTTCTGCAAGATGTCGGAGGTAGTCATGAGTAACGTTTTGGCATACAAGGGTTATTTCGCCCCGGTCGAGTTCGATGCTGAACAGCATGTGCTAACAGGTATGGTCGCCGGCATTAGGGACGCAATCGTATTTGAAGGCTCCACGGCTAAAGAAGTGGAGCAATGCTTCCACGACGCCGTCGACGATTACCTTGAGTTTTGCGCCGAGAAGGGCAAGGAACCCGAGCGGGCTTTTAAGGGCTCTTTCAACGTAAGAACGGGCTCTGAGCTCCACAAGCGAGCAGCGCTGGCAGCGGCAAAGAAGGGTGAATCGCTCAATAAGTTTGTGACTGAAGCAATCGCTGCGGCGTTGTGAAGCCAACGTTGAGTCGAAGCCGCCACAAAGGACACCTTTGTGGCGGCTTCGACGTTTGCCCAGATAAAACCTGCCAAAATAAACCTGTCCCTGTTTGGCAGGTTTGCTAGAGGAGGTTGGGATGGACAAGGCTAAATTGCGACGGGCGGTGATTGCCCGACGTGACGCTCTTGATTTGGATGTGCAGGCGGCGAAGTCTGCTGATATCTGTGCGCGGCTGGTTGAGCTGCTGGGCCGCTTGGATGCCGCGGCGCCGCGCACCGTTGCCGTCTATGCCGCGATGGGTTCCGAGGCAGACCCTGCCGCGTTTGCCGCTGCGGCCGCCGTGCGCGGCTGGCGCGTAGCCTATCCGTGCATGCTCTCGGCAATTGATGCCGCAGCTTATGGCCAGCGCATGTGCATGCGGGCAGTTGCCGCCGACGATGCGTCCGCGGCTCCGTTTATCGCCCACCCCACGCGGGCCTTCGCGGCCACGGACATCGACAGCGACCGCTTCCCCATCGTGCCTGCCGAAGCTCTCGACATGATCGTCGTGCCGCTCGTGGCCTTCGACCAAACCGGCGCGCGCCTGGGCTACGGCGGCGGTTGTTACGACCGCTACCTGCCTATGCTCTCGCCCGCATGCCAAATCATCGGCATCGCCTTTGACGAGCAGCGTGTCGACCACGTTCCCACCGACGCCCACGACCTGCCGCTACCCCACATCATTAGCGCCTAATCGCCGCCACATCAGCCACGGCTACAGCAGCACCATCGCAGTCTAGTGCTCCTCGCCGGCGCGGGCCAGGTCGTAGGGCGTGGTCTGGTAGACGTAGTAGTTGAGCCAGTTGGTGTAGAACAGCTGAGCCTGGCTGCGCCAGACGTTGCGCGGCTCGGCGGTGGGGTCGTCACCTGGAAAATAATGCGCCGGCACCTGGGGGTTGAGCCCGCGCTTCACGTCGCGCTCGTACTCCAGGCGCAACGTGTCGGTATCGTACTCGGGATGGCCAAAGACAAAGAAGCGGCGGCTGTCGGTCGACTTGACGATGTACAGGCCCACCTCGTCAGACACGGCCACGACCTCAAGCTGCGGCTCGGCCTCCACGTCCTCGCGGCGCACATCGGTGTTGCGCGAATGCACGGCATAGAAACGGTCGTCGAAGCCGCGGACCAGCGGGCTTTGCGGCTTCACCAGATAATGCTCGAACACGCCACTCGCCTTTGCCGGCAGGTCGTGCTTCTGAATACCGTAATGATGGTACAGGCCGGCCTGCGCGCCCCAGCAAATGTGCAGCGTAGAGTGTACGTGCGTGGTGGACCAATCCATGATCTGGCAGAGCTCGGGCCAGTAGTCGACCTCCTCGAACGGCATCTGCTCCACCGGGGCGCCCGTGATGATCAGGCCGTCGTAGTGGATGTCGCGGATGTCATCGAACGTGCGGTAGAACGTCTCCAGGTGGCCGGCGCTCACATGCGTGGCCTCGTGCGTTTTGGTGCGCAGCAGGTCCACCTCCACCTGCAGCGGCGTGTTGGAGAGCTTGCGCATGATCTGCGTCTCGGTGGCGATCTTGGTGGGCATGAGGTTGAGGATGAGCACGCGCAGCGGACGGATGTCTTGGTGCAGCGCACGGTACTCGGTCATGACAAAGATGTTCTCGCTCTCGAGCTGCGCGGCGGCAGGGAGGGCGTCGGGGATGCGAATGGGCATGGATGCTCCTTACGAGTCAGTTGCAGCTATGGTACAACGACCGGCGCCATCCGCGCGAGCACATCGCCCAGCGATACCGTCAGCGGCCCAAATCGCTCCAAAAGTAGAGATTAAGGCATGTCCAAAAATCTACGGCGCTTTAGCCTAGCAAAGTGGCAGCAGGACGCTACAATGGTTCGACGCGAAAAACTCGGCCGAAAGGATACATATATGTACCAGACGCGTAAGATCGGTGTGGTCGGCCAGGGCCACGTAGGAGCACATGTCGCCAACAGCCTACTCATGCAGGGCATTGCCGATGAGCTGTACCTGTGCGATATCAACGAGGCCAAGGTGACGTCCGAGGTCCAGGACCTGCGCGACTCCCTTTCGTTTGTCCCGTACAACACCAAGATCGTCAACTGCTACGACCACTACGAGGAGCTTGCCTGCTGCGACGTCATCGTCAACGCCGCCGGCAAGGTCGCGCTGGCCGCCGGCAACCGCGACGGCGAGCTGTTCTTTACCACCGACGCCGCCCGCACCTTTGCCAAGCGCATCGTCGACGCCGGCTTTGACGGCATCTTCGTGAGCATCTCCAACCCCTGCGACGTCGTGTGCACCGAGCTGTGGCACCTGACCGGCTACGATCCCAAGAAGATCATCGGCTCGGGCTGCGGCCTGGACTCCGCCCGCCTGCGCACCGAGATCTCCAAGAAGGTCGGTGTGAGCCCCAAGTCTATCGACGCCTACATGATCGGCGAGCACGGCTTTAGCCAGCTGGCCGCCTTTAAGGCCGCAACCATCGCCGGCAAGAGCCTCAACGAGCTTCAGGCCGAGAACCCCGACAAGTATGTCTTCGACCACATGGAAATCGAGGAGCTCGCGCGCAAGGGCGGCTACGTAACTTACCAGGGCAAGCAGTGCACCGAGTACGCCGTCGCCAACTCCGCCGCGCGCGTCTGCGCCGCCGTGCTGCACAACGAGCACGCCGTGCTTTCGGCATCCACGCTCATGACCGGCCAGTATGGCGAGGAGGGTATCTTTACTTCCCTGCCGTGCGTGATCGGCGCCGAGGGCATCGAGGAGGTCTACACGCTCGACCTGTCCGAGCACGAGCTCGAGGGCTTCCACAAGAGCTGCCAGCACATTCGTGACAACATCGCCCAGCTCGACTGGTGGGATGCCGAGGCCTACGACGCCAAGTAAGCGTCGGTTGCCGCGACACCTCGCTCATACGGACGCCATGCAAAGCGGGCCGTGCCGGAAATCCCCGGCACGGCCCGCTTTTTGACTCACACGACACGCTTGCGAATCGAAGGTGAATACTTTTCCCGGTACCTAGTACTGCTCGATGCCCATGTAGCGACGAACCTCGGGGCTGTGGTCGAACACCTTGCCGCGAGCGGCACGCAGTTCGCAGCTCATGTTGTAGAAGAAGATCGGCTCCAGGTACGAACGCACGCTGGCGGGCACCTCGCCTACGCCGTACTCGAGCGCGTCGAGCACCATGACCGTATCGGTATGCGTGTTGAGGAACGCCAGAGCGCGCTCCTCCATGGGGCGGCACTCACCCGACCCGAGCTGCACAAAGTAGAACACGCCGGGCTCGGTAGCCTCGAACGGGCCGTGGAAATACTCGCCGGAGTGGATGTAGCAGCAGTGCTGCCATTGCATCTCCATAAGCGAGCAGATCGCCATGGCGTAGGTCTGGCTAAAGTTGGGGCCGGATCCCAGGATGTAGAAGAACTTGTGCTGCTGGCAGAGCTCGGCAAAGCGGGCGCCCAGCTCGGCGTTGACCTTCTCACGGGCGGCGGGCAGCAGCGCATCCATCTGCTTGAGGCCCTCATACATGTCGGCGAGCGCTTCGTAGCCCTCCTGCTGGTCGAGCAGTTCGGCGGCGATCAGAGCGCCGATGCCCTGCGGCACCTCGGCCTGCGACACGCCCTCGCCCCACGGATAGACCCAGGTAGTCCACTTGCCGTTGTCGATCTTTGAGCCCTCGCAGTCGGTGAGGGCAACGACTTCGGCACCGGCGGTCAGCGCCATCTCGCAGCCGTCAACGACCTCTTGCGTGTTGCCGCTGTGGCTGCAGGCGATGACGAGCGACTTCTCGCCAAGACTCTTGGGAGCCATCAGGCAAAACTCGCGTGCCGTGTAGACCGTCGAGGTAAACGTGGTGGCCTCACGCTTGAGCAGCTCGTTGGCCGGCATGAGATCGATCATCGAACCGCCACAGGCGATCCAAAAGACGTTCTCGATCTTGCCCTTGCGCTCGATGATTTCCTGAACCAGATCATGTGCGTTCATGCTGATGCTCCTCCTTGTGGGGCGGCTTTGAACGACGACAGCTCGTACCTGCTGTCGTTCTATGTTGTCCTATTTATAGCACGTGTAACAACGCCCGTGAAGTCATCTCAGCAAATTTGTTCTATGTTGTTCTATCTGTGGACGTTAGATGTCGAAGACGTAGCGCGAGCCCACGATCTTTTGGCGGCCGAGCAGTAGAGGGCGCCCGCCGGCGTCGGTAAAGTAGGCCTCCATATAGAAGAGCGGCTCGCCGACCGGCACCTCCAGCAGCGGGGCCGTCTGAGTATCGGCAAGCGCAATCTCCACGGTGCAGGGGTCGGACTTGAGCGGCGCGCGACCCGAATGCTCGGCAACGAGCGCAAAGATTGAGTTATCGGTGAGGTCCTCGTCGGCCAGCGCCTGCAGGTAGGGATGGTCGGCGAGCACAAAGGCGTTGTTCTCGAGCATGACGGGGATGCCGTCGGCCGTGCGCACGCGCTCGACCACGATAAGCTCGCAGCCGGGCTCCACGCCAAAGAACGCCGCATCCTCGTGCGTCGCCGCGACCACCGTGCGCGACACCAGACGCGCACCCGGCACCATGTCGTTGGCAGCACAACCCTCAGTAAAGCTCTGGACGTCACCCTTCTGGCGAATCTTGCGCTTGAGCTTGGGAGCGCACACAAACGTGCCCCTCCCCTGCTGGCGGTTGAGATACCCCGCACGCGACAGCTCCTCGATGGCGCGGCGCACGGTGATGCGCCCCACGCCGTAGGACTTCGCGAGCTCTATCTCGGCAGGGATGCGCGAGCCGGCTGCGTACACGCCGCGCGCGATCTCGCCCTTTAGGTCGTCCATGACCTGCTGGTACAGCGGTACGGCGGACACCTCGGCGCGCTCGGAGCGTTCGGTCTTGCTATCGGCTACCATCGTTACGCTCCATCCCGTGCATGCTCGGACTCAAATTCTTCAATCGCCGCCATAAACTGCTCGCCAAAGGCGTCGGCTTTTTTCTCGCCAATGCCGTTGACCTGGATCAGCTCCTCGCGCGTCTGTGGACGCAGGCGGCACAGGCCGCGCAGGGCCTTGTCGGAAAAGACCATATACGGCGCCATCTCCAGCTCCGTCGAGATCTCCTTGCGGAGGGCACGCAGGCGCTCGAACAGCTCGGCATCGTCGCCAACGCGCGGGCGCTGATCCAGCTCGGCCTCCTCGCGCAGCAGATCGACGGCGCGGCGGGCGCGGGCCGAGGCCTTGCGCTTGGACGCGCGGCGCTTAACGGTAAAGGCGAACGCCTCGTCCTCGACCTCGCCGGCACGCGGACCCAGTCCCACGACCGGGTACTGCCCCTGCGAGGTGGCCAAATAACCGCGACCGCACAGCTGCCCGACGATGTCCTTGATGCGCCCGACCGATTCACTCGACAGCTCACCGTAGCCGCGGTCCTCGTCCAGATGCATCTGGCGAATGCGCTCGGTGTTGCCGCCGTGGAGCACGTCGGCGATCAGCGACTTGCCAAAGCGCATGGGACGCGTGGCCACATAGCGCACAGCGGCGCGGGCCATATCGGTGACGTCCTCGACCTCGAACTGCGTGAGACAGTTGCTGCAGTTGCCGCAGCCCTCAGCGTCGTCTGCCGTGCCGCCCGCGGCGGCTGCCGCATGCTCGGCTGCCGCCTCGTCGCCAAAGTAGCGCAGCATGTATTCGCGCAGACAGCCAGTGGTATTGCAGTAGCCCTCCATCTGGCTGAGCAGGCAATAACGGTTCTGGAGCGCCCACGCGCGCTGCTCGTCGTCGAGCGCCTCGTCGACCGCATCGCCGCGGTCGATCAAAAAGCGGCGCATACGAAAATCGTTACCGTTCCACAGCAAGTGACAGCTGGCCGGATCGCCATCGCGGCCAGCGCGGCCCGCCTCTTGGTAGTATGCCTCGATGCTCTCGGGCACGTTGTTGTGGATCACGTAGCGCACGTTGGGCTTGTCGATGCCCATGCCAAAGGCGTTGGTGGCAACCATCACCTGAATGTCGTCGTCGATAAAGGCACGCTGGCTCTGGCGGCGGGCGTCGTTGCCCATGCCGGCATGGTAACGGCCCACGCGAATGCCGCTGGGTCCCAGCGCCTCGGCAAGCTCGCCCGCCAGCGCATCGACCGTCTTGCGGGTCGAGCAATACACGATGCCGCTCTCGCCCGAATGCGCAATCACGTAGTCGCGCACCCAGGCAGTCTTGGCCTTGTCGCCCATCTCCTCGCAACCAAAGTAGAGGTTCTTGCGATCGAAGCCCGTCACCACCGTCGCGGGGTTTTGCAGGCCGAGCATCTGCTGAATGTCCGCACGCACGCGCTCGGTCGCCGTGGCGGTAAAGGCCGCCACGATGGGGCGCTGCGGTAGGGAATCGATGAACTCACGAATCTGCAGATAGGCGGGGCGGAAATCCTGGCCCCATTGGCTCACGCAGTGGGCCTCGTCAATGGCCACGAGCGGCACGCCAATGCCGCCGTCCGCCGCAGCCTCCTGCGCAAAGGCTAAAAAGCGCGGCTCGAGCAGGCGCTCGGGCGCCACGTACATAAGCTGGTAGCGGCCCTCGCGCGCCCGTTTGAGCACGGTATTTTGCTGGGCCGGAGTAAGGCTGGAGTTGAGATAGCTGGGTCGCGCACCCGCCGCGAGCAACGCACGGGTCTGGTCCTCCATAAGCGACAGCAGCGGACTCACCACAAAGGTGATGCCGGGCAGCATGAGCGCGGGCACCTGGTAGCAAATGGACTTGCCGGCGCCCGTGGGCATAACACCCAGCGCATCGCGACCGGCAAGGATCGCATCCACCATGCGGTCCTGTCCCGGGCGAAACGAGGTGTAGCCAAAATAGGCGCCGAGCGTGTCGAGCGCCATCTGCTGCATGCTATCGGTCATGGTTTCCTAACGTCCAAGTCATCTGCCGCCGATTATACGCCGCCACGCGGACCGGTGCCGCACGGCTGTCGGCCACGGGCAACGCAATCCAAAAGGAACGAGCGTGGGATTTTTGGACACTTTCCCAACGGCTAATCTCTTGACAAGCGCGCAAACGTCGCAGGTTGAGCATAAGTCAGACACTATGACCCAATCCGAGGGCACGGAAACGACAGGAGCCC
>UQOJ01000006.1 GCA_900542635.1 uncultured Collinsella sp. | reverse complement strand
ATTAAGTCGTCGGCAGCGTCAGATGTGTATAAGAGACAGCCGCCGCACACCGCGGCAAGCGCCAGCCCGCCCAAGATTCGCGCGCCTGAGCCCACCAGGATCGCCCACGTGCCGGCATCGCATACCAGCCGCAGCAACGCCACCACAACAGCACCCGGACCCGGCAAAATCAGCGGCTGTGCCACCAGCGCCGCCGCGAAGACCCACACGGCAAGCCAAAAGGCGGCAACGGCACCTGCTGCCGCCACCGCCTTCATACGCTCTGTCATGTGTCGAGCAAACGCACGCACGGGCTACTCCATGTAGTAGAAATCATCAGCCGGGAGCTTGCCGCCCACGGCGCTCGCGTCCGCATCGGCCAGCACCTGCAGGTACCCACCGAGTGCCACCTTCATATCCTTCCCCGTCTGGCACACGAGCATGCACCCGGGAATCGCCTTTTCGGCAATCGTGGCGTTATCCACGATGCCTGCGTCGACCACGACCTGCGCCCAGTCTGCCGGCGCCGCATTGACGGCCTTAACGCTCGCCTCATGGCAGCGCAAGAATTCCGCCACGGCCTCGGGATGTTCCTCGGCAAACGCGCGGTGCACCACGGTCACGCCCGTCAGCAAGCGCGAACCCGTGTCACCTGCCAGCTCGTCCCACACATCGGTCAGGCTTACCGGAGCCGACAGCTTGCCTTCGCTCTTTGCGATGGCAGCGGTCTTGAACGGCTCGGGCAGCACGCCCACGGCAGACGGATCGGCAAGCAGGGCCGACAGCACCTCGGTGGGCTCGCTCTTAAACTCAAGCGCCACCCGGCCGGTCAGGCCCGCGCGCTCCAGCAAGTAGTTCATGGCGTACTCCGGCGTGGTGCCCTTGCCCGTCATGTAGACGGTACGACCCGCCAGATCGCCAAACGAGGCAACGTCCGCGTTACCCGTCACCACGTTCAGCACGCCCAGCGTGTTGATATCGATGACCTGCACCGCACCTTCGGTCTTGTTGTAGAGCACGCTCGCCACGTTGGCGGGCACCAGGGCGATATCGACATCGCCCTGAATCACCTTGGGCACGATCTCATCGGCTGCGGCGCTGATCGCAAAGTCGAACTCGTTATCCGTCTCGCCACTCGCTGCCTGGTCCATAAACTGCACCAGGCCAATCGAGGTCGGCCCCTTGAGCGAGGCGACGTGCACCTCGACCGGCTCTGCGACAGCACCGGCGCCGTCCGTGGCAGCCGAGCCCACAGCAGACCCCGCCCCCGCAGCTCCGCCGCCACAACCAGCAAGCACGAGTGACAACGCGCCCGCAGCAAGCGCCGAGGCAAATCCCCGGCGCGTCATCTCAACATCAAACGCACGCATGGCTAGCACGCCCCCTCGTTAGGCATCGTCCATGCGTGATGGTCGGTATGCAGCAGCTCCTCGGCCAGCGGCGAGAGCGGCTCGCCCAAGAACTCGCGGTAGCATGCCTGGACATCGGGATTCTCGTGCGAGAAGCGAATCTCGGCATTCGCATCGAGGCCCCAGAGCACCTGACCGCGCTCGGCTGCCAGCTCGCAACCGTCGTGGATGGGCTGACCGCCGCCACCGACGCAGCCGCCCGGGCACGCCATGACCTCAACGAAGTCATAGCTCACGCGGCCGTCGCGAATCGCGTCGAGCAGACGGGCGGCATTGCCCAGCCCGTGTGCCACGGCGACGCGCACCTTGGTGCCATCGATATCGGCGACGGCTTCCTTCCAGCCATCCAGGCCACGCACGTCGGTAAAGAAATCGGCATCCGGGTTCTTGCCCGTCACCAGGTAATATGCCGAGCGCACGGCGGCCTCCATCACGCCGCCCGTGGCGCCAAAGATCACGCCCGCGCCCGTGCCAAAGCCCAGCGGCGTGTCGAGCGGCTCCTCGGTAAGTGTGTCGACGCTCACGTGGCTCGCGCGGATCATGCGCACCATCTCGCGCACCGTCAGCGCAACGTCCACGTCGGGCGCGCCGCCCTCGCCCATCATGCTCGGCAGCGCGCACTCAGCCTTCTTGGCCGTACACGGCATAACGGACACCACAAACAGGCGCTCGGGCTCCACGCCCAGCACCTTGGCGTAGTAGGTCTTGGCAATAGCGCCGAACATCTGCTGCGGCGACTTGGACGTGGACAGGCTGTCGACAAACTCCGGATAGCGCGCCTTCACAAAGCGCACCCAACCCGGGCAGCAGCTCGTAAACATGGGCCAGCCGCGGCTGTCGCCCTCGCCCTTGGCGGCCTTACCCAGGCGCTCGAGCAGCTCGGAGCCCTCCTCCATAATGGTGAGATCGGCCGAGAAATCGGTGTCGAACACGTACTCAAAGCCCACGCGGCGCAGCGCACAGGCCAGGCGCTCGACGGTGGCCTCATCGCGCGGAATACCGAGCTCCTCGCCCCAGGCGCTACGCACGGCCGGCGCAATCTGCGCCAGCACGATCTTGTCGGGATCGGCGATGGCGTCGAACACGGTCTCGGTATCGTCACGCTCGCGCAGGGCGCCCGTCAGACAATGCGTGATGCACTGACCACACGCGACGCAATCGGTCTTGCCGATCGGCGTGCGCCCGCGGGTACCCACGGCGGTATGCGTGGCGCGGTTGGTCAGGTCCCAAATCCCTAGGCCCTGCACGCTCTCGCACACCTTGATGCAGCGCATGCATTTAATGCACTTGTCGTTATCGCGGATGATGGGGAAATCGAAGTCCCAGCCCTCGCGCGCCAGGTGCTGCTCGTACGGCAGATAGAAGATGCCCAGGTCGTTGGCGATGGTCTGCAGGTTGCAGTTACCACTGCGCACGCAGCTCGTACAGCGCGAGTCGTGTTGGGACAGTAGCAGCTGCACGTTGGTGCGACGCGCCTCGCGGGCCTTGGGGCTGTTGGTGTGGACCACCATGCCGTCGAGCACGTAGTTGTTGCAGGCGGCAACCAGCTGGTCGCAGCCCTCAACCTCGACCACGCACACGCGGCAGCCGCCGATCTCGTTTAGATCGCGCAGGTAGCACAGGGTGGGAATCTGGATACCGACGGACTTGGCCGCGTCCAGGATCGTGGTGTGCTCGGGCACCACGACCTCGCAATTATCGATAGTGAGCTTGACCATGTTGTGCGCTCCGTTTTCGCTGTTGTCGCCGACGGTGGTTTTGTTGAGCTCTACCATTCCAGGTTCCTCCCTCCGCGGAACGCGCCAAAGCCAAAGTGGTCGCAGCGCAGGCAGCGGCTCGCCTCCTGGCGCGCCTCCTGCTCGGTGAGACCCTGCTCGACCAGATTCCAATCGTGAATGCGCTCGCCGGCCTCGCGCTCGCCCAGCTCGCAGCGGCCACACTCGTGCTTGCCCTTAAACTGCACGGTCGGCAGCTCCACGTCGAGCTTGATCTTGTGGTCAAAGCCCAGGTAGCGGTCGATGTTTGCCGAAGCCACGCGGCCGGCGTTGATGGCACGGATGACGGTGGCGGGACCGGTCTGGCAGTCGCCGCCGCTAAAGAGGCCATCGAAGTTGGGCACGGCGCCGTCTGAATCGGTAACGACGCGACCCCACTTACAGGCGATGCCCATGTCCTCAAACGGCTTGGAATCGATGTCCTGGCCAATGGCCACAAACACGCGCTCGCAGGGAATGACGCGCTCGGGCGTGGCTGCGGCACGCGGGGCCGGACGCCCACGGCGAGGCTCGCCGATAATCTGCGGTTGCACGCGCAGGCCGCTCACGCGACCATCTTCGCCCGTCTCGATGGCGAGCGGCGCCGTCAACTCCAGCACCTCGCAACCCTCGGCCTGGGCGCCGGCGATTTCGGCGTCCTGAGCCGTCATATCGCAGATGCGACGGCGGTAGACGATGCTTACCTTTTCGGCGCCGCAGCGCACGGCGGAGCGCGCCACGTCCATGGCCACGTTGCCGCCGCCGATGACGCACACGCGCTGGCCGCTCAGGTCGGGCAGTTCGTCGTCACCGAAGGCACGCAGCATCTTGACGGCCGACTCCACGCCGGGCGCCTCTTCGCCCGGAAGGCCGAGCTTCTTATCGCTGTGGGCACCGATGGCCAGGTAGACGGCATCGAACTCGTCGCGCAGGCGGGCAAGCTCCTCGCCGTTGACGGAGTGATCGAGCTCAACGTCGATGCCGGCGCTCAAGATCCAGTCGATCTCGGCCTGCAGGCGCTCGCGCGGCAGACGATAGCTGGGGATGCCGTAGCGCAGCATGCCGCCCAAGTGGTGGCGCTGCTCAAAAATGGTCACCTTGTGGCCCATCACGGCCAGGTAGTAGGCACAGGAAAGGCCAGCCGGGCCGCCGCCGATCACGGAGACGCGCTTACCGGTGTTGTCCACTACATGCGGCTTGTGGTCGTTGAGGTCACTGTGCTCAACGGCAAAACGCTTGAGGGCGAGGATGTTCATGGGGTCGTCGACCATGCCACGGCGGCAATGCATCTCGCAGGGATGCTCGCACACCAGGCCGCAAACGAGCGGCAGCGGGTTATTCTTGCGGATGACCTTGACGGCATCGGCATAGCGGCCGGCCTCGACGAGCGAAATGTAACCGGGAATGTCGACGTGCGCCGGACAGCCCGAGACACACGGGACGCGGGCCTCACGATCAAAGCCGCAGGAGTGCTCGCGAATGTGATGCTCAAAATCGTCGCGGAAGCCGCGAATGGCCGTGAGCGCCATGGCGCCGGCCTCGTAGCCGATGGCGCAATCGCTCGAAAGGTAGATGGTGCGGGCCGTGCGCTCAATCAGGTTGAGTGTGGACTCATCGGCGCGCCCTTCGAGCACATCGGCGAGCAGGTCGCTCAGCGCGCTTAGGCCCACGCGGCAGGGCGTGCACTTGCCGCAGCTCTGGGTGGAGCACAGGTTGACGAGCGCTGCCGTAAACTCCACGGGACACGGGGCGAGCGAGCTCACCGCCAGACGACGTCCGAGCGCATCGTGCAGGTCGTCCATGACGGCCTGAGCGTGGCTGCGTTCCATTACATGCAGTCGAGCCATAAGATCCCCTCTCACATGGCAGCCCGGAGGCGAGGCCGGGCGAAATTGCTACACGCACAACACTGACCTAAAAAGTTGTTAGGTCTCCACGCAGTTCGGCAGGCGGCATGAAATGTCACCCTCAGCGGTGAAATAGAACATTACCGCAGATAAATGCCATATTTGATAAAACGCGTTACCAAACGACAATGCCCCGCCCACGCAATCACGTGGACGGGGCATTGCTCTAGGTATGCGGTCAGCGACCCTGTTGCTTTTACTTAAGCTCGGGCCAGAAGTCCTTGTTAGCCTCGATCATGTCGTCGAGAACCTCCTTGGCGACCTTCATCGACGGCACGGTCTTGTTCAGCGTGAAGGCCTTGAGCGCCTTCTCGTACGAACCCTCGATCGTAGCCTCGACCACGAGCTTCTCGGAGTTCAGCTGCTGCATCATGAGGCCCTGCTGGAACAGCGGAATGTTGTCGCGGCTGATGACCTCGGGGCCGTTCTTGCCAATGTAGGCAGGCAGCTCGACCATAGCGTCGTAGGGCATGTTGGGGATAGCGCCCTTGTTCTCGCAAATGACCAGGAAGCGCTGCTTGGTGTCGTTCTTCAGAGCGATAGCCAGGTCGGCAATCCAGTCGCCGTGGCTGCCCGCATAGAACGTGCTCTCGTCGATCTCGCCGGTCTTCTCGTAGTGGTCGATGCCGTCGAAGAGATTCTTCTCGCGCGTCTCCTCAACCTCGTTAGCACGGGTGCGCTCGGGGTTGGAATGCTCGACGAACTCCTTCTGCTGCAGGTAGTAGTTCAGATACGTGTTGGGCAGGTACTCCGGGAAGCACTCCATGATCTCGTACTCGCCCTTCCAGACGTAGTACCAGCTGCCCTTGGTGTGGCGGTTCTGCTCGGGATGCTCGTCGGTGGCCTCCTCGGGCTTCTTTGCCATGAGCGAGCCCATGCCCTTGAGGTAGGAATCGGGCAGCAGGATCTCATGCTCCTTGATGTACTCGCGCAGCTGCGGGAGCACCTCCTCGCCCTTGTGGCGAATCGAGGTGAACCAACCAAAGTGGTTGAGGCCAAAGTAATCGTACTCGACATCCTTCTTGTCGATATCGAGCGCGGCGCAAACCACGTCGATGATTGCGATCGGCATGTCGCAGATGTTGATGATGCGAGCGTTGGGACGCAGCACACGGCAGCCCTCGGAGACGATGGCGGCAGGGTTGGAGTAGTTGAGAATCCAGTAGTCCTTCTTGGCGTACTTCTCAACGTCATCGATCAGCTCGACCATGGGGAAGATGGTGCGCATGCCATAGGCAAGGCCGCCGCAACCGCAGGTCTCCTGACCCACGCAGCCGTGACGCAGCGGAATCTTCTCGTCCTGCTCGCGCATGGCGTAGCCGCCCACGCGCATCTGGGCAAACACGAAGCTGGCGTCGGTAAATGCCGTCTTTTTGTCGGTGGTCACCGTGAGCTTGATGTCCAGGCCGAGGTCCTCGTGCAAAATCCAATCCACGAGCACGCCGATCTTGCGCTGGCGCTCCTCATTGATGTCGTACAGACGAATCTCGTCAACGTCGAGCTCGTCCTTGCGCAGAGCGATGGACTTGACGATGCCGGGGGTAAAGGTGGATCCGCCACCACACAGAGTAATGATCATTGTTTACTGCTCCTTCTCAATTGCGTTCTCGACCTTGTCGCGCATCTCGGCGACCTTCATGCCAAAGATGATCTGGATATTGTTGCCGTTGCGGTTGATGCCGCTGTTGGGCACGTGGTTGATGAGGCTCTCATCGATGAGGTCCGGGTTCTTAACGTTCACGCGGAGACGCGTAAAGCAGTTCTCGAGCTCCTCGATGTTGTCCTTGCCGCCAAGACCTGCGACCAGATCGGCAATACCTGCATCGACGCCCTCTGCGGGAGCTGCGGCAACAGCGCCCTGCTTCACCGCGACAGACGCGGCGGCCTCGCCCTCGGCAACGGACTCAGCAAGCTCGGACTCTTCCTCGCGACCAGGCGTGTGGAGGTTGAGCTTCTTAATAAGGAAGGTGAAGAGGAAGAAGTACAGAGCGGCGTTGACGACTCCGAGCACCAGCATAACCGGCCAGTTGGTCTTATCGACACCAAGAACCAGGTTGGAAACCACGATGTTGATGATGCCGCCTGCAGTCGAAGCGGGCACGGAGAGGACCTTGAGCAGAACCAGGAAGATGCCGGAAAGAACCGAGTGAACGACAAAGAGCACGGGAGCGGCAAAGACAAAGAGGAAGTCCATGGGCTCGGTCACGCAGGAGAGCACGGCGGTGATAATCAGCGGGATGATAACGGCTTTGGTCTTATCCTTGTTCCCCTTGTAAGCGGTGACGATAAAGGCGAGACCGATACCGATGTAGGGCCACAGGTTGTTGAAGGTATAGCTGTTGAAGTAGGTGCTATCGGAGAAGGGCTGGCCCGTCATTGCCATCTCGGCGACACGGATGGGATAGGCGCCGGCAATAACCTGATCACCCAGCGTCAGGGTGCCGCCCACATCGGAGAACTGGAACGGGGTGTAGATGAGGTGGTGCAGGCCGGTGGGAACGAGCAGCTTGTTGAGCATGCCGTAGATAAAGAGGCCGATGTTGCCCGACTCCTTAATGATGCCGGCAACGGAGGAGATGGCGCCCTGAACCGGAGGCCAAACGATGCAGAAGCCCGCGCCCATGATCCAGGAGATGATGATCATGATCAGGAACGGAAAGCGAACGCCCGAGAACATCGAAAGGGCAATGGGGAACTGCTTGTTCGAGTACTTGTTGAACACGGCACCGGTGATGCAACCCAGGATGATGCCACCAAACACGCCGGTATCGAGCACCTGGATGCCCATAACGGTGGCCTGGCCGGTTCCGGTAAGACCGAGCATGCCGCTCGCATCGGCAAGAGAGCCGGTGGCGTTGAGCACGATGTTGTTAGCCTGCAGGAACAGGAAGAACGACATCAGGGCGATCAGCGAAGCATGGCCCTTGTTCTTCTTTGCCATGGCGCCGGCGATGCCCACGCAGAACAGAATCGAGAGGTTGTTGATGATAAACATCAGCGACTGATAGACAACGGCGCCCACAAGCTGGAACGGACCGGAGCCCAGTACGGGGACCAAAGCGCAGATGGTCTTGTTGGTCAGAATGATGCCCACGATGAGCAGGATGCCGGCAACCGAGAGATACATCATCGGCTGGACGATCGACTTCGCGAACACCTCCAACGGCGCTTTGAAATTGAACTTCTTTTTTGCGGTCATAGCGGTACTCCCCTTCCTTTTCCGCAAATTAAGACAGATGTGCCCTGGGCAAGACCGTAAGTCCTGCCTTATATCAATCGATGTGTGGGCACGTTATGCCTAGAGACCAGGTTCTCCAAGCAGATTAACAATGTGATATGCGAGATAACTCTTCTCGGCATCGGTAACGACAACGTTATAGGTAGACGACAAGTGAGCGGCTATGGCATCCGCGCACGAGAATGCGCACGGATACGCCGTTTCGTCGATTCGGAACAGCGCGTCGCCACTGATTTGCCCGGCCGTAGGATCGAGTGCTCGCTGAGCGAAAAACTGCGGGTGACGAACGAAGCGTTCGTAAGGCAGCGAGGTGTCATCGAGGGTCGTGGCATAGCGCTCGGAAACAATCGCGAGCACGTCGCGAACAAGCTGGACCGAGATGATTAGACGGTCGGAGCGTTGCGGCATGGTGGCGTTGACGATATGCAGCGTAATAAAACCCTGCTCTTCTTCGCTCATCTGGATGCCCAAATAGTCCTTGATAATCTGAAGGGCACGGCCCGCAAGCGCGTACTCCTTGCGATAGAACTGCTGGATCTCGAGCAGCAGCGGATTCTCGCAGGAAACGCCTTTGCGCTCGCGATCGAGGGCGAGGCTGATATGGTCTGCGAGAGCGATAAGAATCTTGTCATTGATATCGACATTGAGCTCTCGACGAAGCATCTGAACGATGTCCTCGGAAATCACGAGGTTGACGGTGGGGATGGACTCCAAAAGATGTGCCAAGCGGTCAATCGTACGCGAATCCTGAGAAGTTCCCTCCTGCAACGCGTAGGTCTTTTCGACCGACGTCTCATCGATGGCATCGCCGGCATGGCGACCAAAGCAGAGGCCTCGACCGATGACGATGAGCTCGGAGCCATCGTCCGAAGTGACCATTGCGACGTTGTTGTTAAAAACTCGCTTGATAACCACGGTACCCACCACAAGAATTTACTCGGAAAGCCAGACGACAGGCTCTTTAACAGCAACAGGGCCGGAAGCATACTCACGAAGAGTCGAGTTCTCCGAACGCTCGCACACGATAACGAAGACCGTGGGATCGAAGCCGGCAGCGCGAACCGCGTCGAAATCGACCTCGACGAGGGGCTGGCCCGCGTCGACATGGTCACCCTGGGCAACAAGCGCATGGAAGCCCTTGCCCTCAAGCTTAACAGTGTCGATTCCGATGTGCAGCATCACCTGAGCAGAGCTGTCGTCGGACATGATGCCCAGCGCGTGCTCAGTCGGAAACAGCGCCGCAACGGTACCGGAAACAGGAGCGCACACCGTTCCCTCTTGGGGAACCACGGCAACGCCATCGCCCACTGCACGACTGCTAAAAGCGGGGTCATTGGTATTTTCTAGATTAACAAGCTCGCCGGAAACAGGGGCGAGAATCTCGAACTCGGAAGTCGCAGTCGCCTGCTTGTCCGAGCCACCCATAAGGCGAGAAAAGAAACCCATGGTGGCATGTCCCTTCATAAATATAGCCCAACCAAAATCAAACGAATGCATCCATAGAGACACACCCGTTCAAAGACTTTGGTTAGGCCCACGTCCGAGGGACTCGGTAACCTTCCGCATTTCTTTTTACGGGAGATATTGTAGACAAGCCCAAAGCCAGAACAATCATTATGACCGGTGAGCGGTATTTTTTCTTCGATAAACGGTATTTAGGCGGCACTTAGGGACGTTCCTTTCCTGCCGGCACCCAGGGGCACTCCTCACTCTGGTGCGTTGGGGACAGGTTTGTTTGCACCAGGTTGGTGCAGATTAACCTGTCCCCAACGCACCAATTTCGTATGCGCTAGATGAAGAGCTCGCATTCCTTCCGCACGACGCAAACCTTGCTCAACATCTGGGAAACAGCGGATAGCTTGTTGGGATCAAGCTTGCGAGCGCCTCGCGGACATACGGCGATGCAGCGCATGCAGGAGATGCACGCCTCGCCAGCTGCTCGCTTGGGGTCGCCCTTGTCGATAGCACAAACGGGGCACGCCGCGGCGCATGCACCGCAGGAGGCGCAATCCTCTGTTGCCTCGGGTGCCATGCGATGACCTCCAGCTTGTTTATAAGGACGATTGCCGGGAATAGAGGGCTCGGATGCGTCCTCAGCCAACAGCTTTTGCTGAATTTGCTGCGCAAACTCTGCGAGCTGCGCCGCATCCTGCGCATCCGGTCGCCCAGCAGCAAACTGACGAGCAACGGAATGCTCAGCAATAGCAGAAACCGCTGCAACCACCCTAAATCCGGCGCGCTTCGCAACGTCCTCCAGCTCTACGAGCGTGTCCTCAAACGCGCGGTTTCCGTATACACAAACCAAAACAGTCCGAGCCCCGTTGCCGCGCACCATGCCCAACCGGTCAGCCACCACAGCCGGGATTCTACCGGCATACGCCGGCGCAGAGATTACGGCCACGTCGTCCTTAGTCATCGACACAGCGCTGAAATCTAGCCCGCTATCGGTCAAATCGACGGTAACGGTATTCTTGTCCAGCGCCCCGGCCACAAGGCCAGACACCTTCCGCGTTCCGCCCGTCGGACTAAACACAATTTCGAATACGCTCATCGAGGCACCCTCTCCCTACGCCAGGCAACACGTCAAGCCGTTTTCACATTCAGACAGAGTATACGGCGCATGGGGGGGGAGCTCCCCGTTTTGGTGCGCTAGGCAGCCCGATACACCAACCCATACTGCCCGCCTTTTCGGTTTGCATAATTCCCGGTACAGATTGCATATATTTACTGGATACCGCCGCGTTCTCCTGAGGTACCCCATCCTGGCCCGTGCAAAAAACGGAGTATTCTGCAACGTGACCGCGCCAGCACCGCCGCGGGTGGGCAAAACTGTAGGGCGCCGTATCATTCTAAGTCCCGACATGGCGAGAATGACGCGCCCCTGCTCCGGAAAACGGCGAAATCTGACTCGGAACGCTCGCTAGGGATATCCGAAGGCCACCGTTGGCGACGTCGAATCATATGCAGACAACTCGAACTGCAGAATACTCCAAAAAATGCACGGCGCACCCCATAGGACCCATTGCTGCATGGCGGAAAATAGGTCCTCAGCATCCCCCAGATGCATTCCCGAGAACATCACGTTTGAATTAGCGATGGACACGGCAAACAAAAGGGCCCGAGCGTTAGATGGGTGCTCGTAAGACAGTAATTCTAAAAAATTACTATTTTACGGCATCTGTCTGACAGGGTTGGAAACAACAATGAAAAGAACGATGTCGAGTCGAAAGACCGGCATCGTTCTTTTTTACCAACAAAACATAAAATTACGGAGGTATTTAACATGAAACACCTGTTATCTTGTGAGTTTAACCTTGATACTGCTTGTGTAGAGCTTTGCTTTTCGGACGGCAGCATGGTTTCCATTGATACTATCGCTGTGGAAAATGAGGTGGTGAACAATATGTATCAACAGTCGGAACTCGACTACCTAATCTATAATGACCCTGCTGCATATGCTGATTTAATCCTTAACGGCGATCCTGCTGTCTATCTCAAGACAGTTACGGAATACCAACGCCTTGATTGATTGTTGATAACCAGCAAGAGCTGCCCTACCATTCAGCGGGGCAGCTCTTGTTTGACCATAATGGTGTCCATAAAAAAGTTACGCTTTACTCTGGTGAACCTGAAAACCAATCTTGAAAAATATGGTGTCTTCTTGTATAATAATGTGTGTACACACAAGGGTAGAGTTAAGTAGACAGACGAAGACGAAAATTATAACATAGCCGACTTATGATTATCGAGGAGAACAGTATGGGATTGTTTGATTTATTCAAGAAAAAAGAAAAGGCTGCACAAGCAACACAGACCAAAAAACATGAAGGCACAATACCCCAAACGAAAAAGGGGGATTACCAACCAGAAGAATATTACACGGATGTTGTAGCAGAAGGTACTGCCTTCGAAAAGAGAGTGATATCCTTTGAAGAACGAAAGAAAACAGCAATCCCCTCTGCCAGAGGGCTCTATCCGGCAGAAATTCTGCTGTTGGAGTACTGTTCTAAAGGTGCTTATCCTGGCCCCAAAAACGGATATCCAGGATTCTGGTGGTTCGAATATGGTATCCGTAATGTGGATGTAGTCCTTAAAAATTTGGAAGAACGTGGCTATATTGCGTTTGCTTCTGCCAAAGAATCCGTAAATGATTTAACAGTTTCTCAGCTGAAAGAACTGCTTATGAAGCATGGAGAGTCTACCACTGGAAAGAAAGCGGAGTTGGTAGCTCGTGTATCTGACACAATATCGGAAGAAACGCTACTTTCAGCAGGTGTTCGGCCAAAATACAGATTGACAGAAACTGGAGCACAGGAATTAAGTGAAAACGCATATGTTCCCTATATGCATAAAGCTCCTAATAAAACAACCGAAGATACTCGATTCGGATTGACATTTAATGTTTGGAGTATTAATAAACTTCTTGGTTCTGGCGATAAGTCTAATTGGAAAAAAATCGTAGATGAGCAAGAACACAAAATAAACAAAGAAATAGCAGACAGAAATGATGCTTTTATGAAGGATTTGAAAAAGATTGATCCGGAGGGATACAGGGTATTAAAAACTCAAGATCAACAGATTGAGGCTGTCCAAAAAGCAAAAGAAAAATTCAATGAAGATAGAGATATAGATACATATATTGCTTTTTGGGAAACCCTTTGGAAAAACGGTGGACTAAAATTCGAGGGTGCAGGCTGGCACTTTGAATTGCCGGATTTATATATTAAATCTAAGAGGTATGATGATGCTCTTGCCTTTGTGACAAAGCTAAAGAAACAGAAGCCGACTTATGCACATAAAGCAGATGCCTATATTAAAAAAATTGAAGAATTAAAGGCGAAACAAATGGCAAAGAAAAAGAATTGAGCAACTAATCACTACTCTTTCATAGCATCTAAATTAATTCGGAAATTTATATGTAAGGTATCATCTTATGACTGAAAAACGAAAACCACCAATCCGTCAACGCCCGATACAGGTCAAGTTTTTTGTAGACGAAAAAGAGCTCGACCTGATAAAACAGAAAATGGCACAGATGGGAACGGACAACATGAGTGCCTATCTCCGCAAAATGGCAATCGACGGGTATGTTGTGAATTTGGATATGCCTGAACTCCGTGAGTTGACTTCCAAAATGAAACGGATATCCAACAGCGAAAACCAAATTGCCAAACAGCTCAACACAACGGGTAACATCTACGAAGCTGACATTGAAGAAATCAAAAGGAATCAGGAGGAAATTTACGAAGGCATTAAAAAATCCTGCTTTCTCTTTCCCATCTGAAATGATGTTAGCTCCGCAGGAGCGTAGCCGATTTTGAAAAAATCGTCAAAGGGTTTGGGATGCTTCCCAACAAGCTTTTGCAAAAGTCAGCTTCGCTGAAATTTGCAAAACGCACGATGTGTGTACACACGTGCACTGCTTGCAAAGTTTGTTTTGACCTTTTGTAGGCAGATGGAAGATTTTCGTTTTCCACAAAATTGGCAACGTTGCATTTTGTAAAACATCGCCGTGTGCAGCTACACCTACTGCGCTTACGATCTCAATGATACTTTGAATAAAACGAATCGAAGTGAATGAATGAAAAGGAGGTTCGACCGGATGGATGAGAAACGAAAAGAGGAAGAAGCCCGTGAGCTTACTCCCGAAGAAATAGACGATATGATTTTCGAGGAACAGATTGCGAGTGGAGAGCACAACGAGAAAGTTCCCGAATACTATTTCTCCAATCCCGACCCGTATGCCAAGATCGAGCCTCGTCCCGATGATGCACCAAAGCGTGACATCAAGTTTGATGAAAACGGTAACATCGTTGTAAAAAATCCGTCTGCCTTTTGGTTGCCCGAAGTGACAATTGTGGATGAAGTTGGCGGCGCAGAATACACAGTTACAGGTAGCTACGAGGGCACAGAAACTCTTGATAAAAAGCTCAAACGCATTATGGAGCAGAACGCTGCCGATGATGAATCTGATATCACGGAGGATGGCGAATGAATAGCGACACCTCTCTTGATATAAATACCAATTCCAATCCTGTACAGACAGTTGCCCAACAGAAGGAGGATTACGAAATGTTAAGGGCAACCGACAAAATCACAGCACTTTATTGCAGATTGTCCGTAGAGGACACCAAGGATGAGAAGAAAAACGGCAAAGAAGATTTGTCGAACTCCATCCAAAATCAAAAGGCCATGTTGCTTCAATACGCACGAGATCACCGCTTTCCCCACCCGACATTTTTCATTGATGACGGCTACAGCGGAGTGACCTATGATCGTCCGGGATTTCAGAAAATGCTTGATGAAATTGAAGCCGGTCATGTGGGTGCAGTCATTACGAAAGACCTGTCAAGGCTTGGGCGAAACTCCGCTTTGACGGGACTGTATATTAACTATACTTTCCCTCAGAACGATGTCCGCTACATCGCCATCAACGACCACTTTGACAGCATCAACCCCAACAGCACCGACAGTGACATTGCCGGTATTAAAAACTGGTTCAACGAATTTTTCGCCAAAGATACAAGCCGAAAGATTCGTGCGGTGCAAAAAGCAAAGGGTGAGCGTGGTGAAAGATTGACCGTCCATGTGCCATATGGCTACATGAAAAATCCCGAAAATCCAAAGGAATGGATTATTGACGAAGAAGCTGCACAGGTGGTCAAGAAGATTTTTACGCTCTGCATGAATGGGCGTGGACCGAGCCAAATTGCAGACCAGCTTGAAAAGGACAAGATACTCACACCTACCGCATACAAAAACAAGCAAGGCGTGAAAACACCGCACACCCAGCCGGAGAACCCTTACCGCTGGCATGAAAGCACCATTGTCAATATTCTTGAACGAAAAGAGTACATTGGCGCAACGGTCAATTTCAAGACCTATACCAATTCCATTTGGGACAAAAAGCAGAGGGAAAATCCCGAAGAAAATCGAGTGATTTTCTACAACACCCATCCTGCCATTATCGAGCAGGAAGTCTTTGACAAGGTGCAGGAAATTCGTCAGCAGCGACACAGGCGAACCGCAACAGGCAAGAGCAGTCCGTTTTCGGGATTGGTGTTCTGTGCTGATTGCAAGCAGAAGCTCTACTATTCCACCACCAAGTACTTTGAAAAGCGACAGGACTTTTTCACCTGTTCCACTCATCGAGCCAACAAGGACAAGTGCAGCGGACACTACATTCGTGCCGTAGTTCTGGAGGATTTGGTCTGGAATCACATGAAAGAGGTTATCTCGTATGTGACCCGATATGAAGCACATTTCAGGGTGGAAATGGAGCAAAA
This sequence comes from uncultured Collinsella sp., assembly GCA_900542635.1. Lineage (GTDB taxonomy): Bacteria > Actinomycetota > Coriobacteriia > Coriobacteriales > Coriobacteriaceae > Collinsella. The sequence goes on along the minus strand of UQOJ01000006.1, from coordinate 46,658 downwards.
ACTCCGTCTGCAAAGCGAGGAAACCATAAGGGTATATAAGAAGCGTCTGGCACAGGCAGAAAAGCGTATAGGGGAACTTGACCGCCTGTTTATCAAAATCTACGAGGACAACGCCAAGGGCAAGCTGAACGATGATCGCTTTGCCATGATGAGCAAGACCTACGAGGATGAGCAGGCGCAGCTCAAAGTTGAAATCGTAAATCTGCAAAAAGAGATTGAAGTACAGGAACGACAGATAGAAGACCTTGAACAGTTTATTCAGCGGGCACGCAGATACACCGACCTCACAGAACTTACGCCATATGCTCTCAGAGAGCTTGTAAAGGCGGTTTATGTGGAGGCACCGGACAAGTCCAGCGGTAAACGCAAACAGAGGGTACATATCGAATATGACCTTGTTGGCTATATTCCCGTGGATGAACTGATAAAAGCGGAACAGGCATGACCGAAATCATGCCTGTTCCAAGAAATTCACATATTACTGTTTTACGACCACCGAGCATTATTTGCTCGGGCCCTTAGCTTGTCTCACGCTAGCGCGCGATGCGCATCTTACTTGCGCTTGCCGCCGCCGTCGCCGGGGCGACGGGAGCTGCCACCGCGCTTGCCGCCACGGCTGTTGCCGTAGCTGCCACGGTTATCGCGACCGCCGGCACGGCCGCCACGGGAGCCGGCCTGGTTGCCGCCACGACCACCACGATAGCCGCCGCGACGCTCTTCGCGGGTATCGTCGTAGTTGCGCCAGTCATCGCGACGATCGCGGCTGGCACGCGGGTCACGACGATCGCGCGACTCGTTAGAACGACCAGCGCCGCCGCGGCCGCCATTGCTGCGAGCACCCTCGCGACGCTCGCCGCCGCGGCTACCGCGCTCTTCAAAGCGCTTGCCGCCACGGGACTCACCGCCACGGGCACCTCGCTCACCGCGACCCTCGCCGCCACGGCGCTCATCGCGCCCGCCGCGCTCGCCATCGCGACCGGAGCGACGACGGTCACCCGAGCCGCGCTTGCCGCCGCGCGAACCACGGCCCTCGTCCTCGCGCTCGACACGGCGACGACCGCCGCGGTCCTCGTCCTCGCGGCGACGACGATGTGCCTCGCCCTGGAACTGCTTGGCACGACGCTCGGCACGGTTGCCGCGCGGGCCCTGCTCAACAGCACCAGCGCGCTCCTCGGCAGCCACCTCGCGAGCAACGCTCTCAACAGCCTCGTCCACGCGAGCCTGAACGCCCTCGCGCACGCGGGTCTTGCCGCCGCGCTTGGGACGGCTCGGGCGCTCGCCGTCGCCACGACGCTCGTCGCGACCGCGGTTGGAACGACCGGCCACATCGCCGTAATCGTCGCCGTTGCGCTTGCCGTCGCGACGCGCCTGCTCAAGCTTCTTCTTACTCTTTGACTTGCCGCGCTTGGTCTTCTTCTTCACCTTAAAGGCCGCAGGGTCGCGCTCGGGATCAACCGCGGGCGGATTGGGACCCACATGCAGGTCGCCGGCCTCGTAGATGTCGGCGGTCTTGTCCATGAGCTTCTCGATCTCGTAAAACTCGTCGACATCCTGCTCGGTCACAAACGTGATGGCCCAGCCCAGCTCGCCGGCGCGGCCCGTGCGGCCGATGCGGTGGATGTAGTCGGTTGGCTCGGCCGGCACGTCAAAGTTCACGACGTAGCGCACGTCGCTAATGTCGATGCCGCGGGCGAGAACATCGGTTGCCACCAGCACGTCGACGGTGCCGTCGCGGAAGGCAGAAAGCGCGCGCTCGCGCTGGGCCTGGCTGCGGTTGCCGTGAATCGCGGCGGCCTTGATGCCCTTACGCTCCAGACGACGGCAGCAGCTGTCGGCGCGATGCTTGGTGCGCATAAAGACAATGGTGCGCTCCGGACCCTCCTTCTTGAGAAACTCGGGCAACAGGTTGTTCTTGGCCTCGATGGACACCGGGAACACAAACTGGTCGACGGTGTCGGCAGTCGACGTGGCGGGCGCGATCTCCACGCGGGCCGGGTCGCTCACCAGGTCGGTGATCTCGCCCACGGCCTCCTCGTCGAGCGTCGCCGAGAACAGCAGCGTCTGACGCTCGGCCGGCGTCTCGCGCACAATGCGGCGGACGGCGGGCAAAAAGCCCATGTCGAGCATGCGGTCGGCCTCGTCGAGTACCAGCACCTTGACCTCGTTCAGGTGGCAGGCGCCCTGCTCGATCAGGTCGACCAGACGGCCCGGCGTGGCGACCAAGATATCGCAGCCGTACTTGAGTGCCGCGGTCTGCGGCTTGTAGCTCACGCCACCCACGACGGTCACGGCGACATGGCCGGTGACGTCGGCGATCTTGCTCGCGACCTCGTCGATCTGCTGGGCAAGCTCGCGCGTGGGGGTGATGACGAGCATCACGGGGCCACGGCCGTTGCCCTCGGGCTTTTTAGCACCGCGGCGACGGTTGCGGCCGCCGCGCTCGCGCACGGGCTTGGGCGGAGCGATGTGCTCCAGATTGTTCATGGTCGGCAGCAAAAAGGCGGCCGTCTTGCCGGTGCCGGTCTGGGCGGCGGCAAGCAGGTCGCGGCCCTCGAGCACCACGGGGATGGAGCCGGCCTGAACGGGCGTGGGCGCCGTGTAGCCCAGGTTCTCAATAGCACGAAGCATCTCGTCCGAAAGCCCCAGCTCGTTAAAGGCGGGCAGGCTCTCGGTAGCGGACTCGACGGCCTGGGCAGCATTTGCCTCATCGGCGGCATCGAAGGCGGCCTGGGTCATGGCCTCGCGGGTCTCGTCCAGAATCTCGGCGTCCGTGACGTCGGATACAGAATTACGCATATGTTGTTGTTCCTTATCTGCACGCGCTATGGGCACGGCATGCGGCCGCGCGGGCGTGCTTGGTAGTGCGCTAATACATACAAAAACAGGTGCGCACAGAGAGGACGTTGCTCAGCACGCTGGCGATCGCTTTGGCAGCCCTATCACGCGCCGTCCAGACGCAGCAGCTCTAAGCGATGGAGCAGATTCGCCGCCGGTTAGTATACCCGTACTCCGTATGCCCCCACGTAAACCACAGATGACGAGGCGGACGAGGTGGGCCTGGCCTATTGTGTCAATCTGTAACAGATGCAGGGCAAAACCGGGTCCAAATGGTACAGAACAAGACAGAGGGGGATTTCCGTTCAGTCCAACCAAAATCTCTCGGTCTTCCTGCAATTTCGAACATGTGGCCTATAATGTTGCTTTGGTTACGCTATATATTGCGCAGCCATTTAATACGTCGCCCACCGGGGGCCATTAATTCCTATCGCCATATTGGCTAGGAAGCAATCAAAGGAGGTATCCGTGGCAGCAGAGACGCCTTGCTCGGTCCTCTATAACGATATTCGCTCGTTCGGCGGTCTTAAACATCTCGAGATCGCCCGAATGCTTATCAACGGAAACTCTTATCTCGGCAGTACCCTGCTCGAGAAATGCTCTTCCAACCGCTCGTATCTCACCCGTTACATCGTCCATCGCAAGCCTGACCAGTGCGCGCCCTCCATCTACAGCGACTTTACCGTCACCACGCTCAACCTTTCCGCGGCAATCTGCAGCAAGCTCGGCGGCGGCGAGTCCGCCTATCAGGCAATCGCCGAGCACTATCGCGGTCCGGCCGCCAACGAAATGATGTCGGCTCTCGCCAGCTACAAGCTGGACAGCCGCCTATATGCAAATGCCCTCAATCGCATCGACAACTTTGACGGCAATGCCGTGCGCGAAAAAAGCACGCTCTTCTTGATGCTCTTTGTAGCAACGGGGGCGCTCGCCGATCCCGTTCAGGGCGTGGCCACCGTCGAGCGCTTTTGCGACAGCAAGACGGGCGGGCACTTTGGCACCACCGAAACTACCGTCGGACGTGGCTTTATGAGCAGCCTGGAGCAGCCGCATACCGTCGCTCCCAACCTCGGTCTGCTCAGAACCCATGCCGACAACTGCGCCGACATGCAAATCCATCCCCTCACACGCGATCCGCGCGGCACCGTGATTGGTTCTTTGCCCAAAACCTCGCCCAGCATCACCGATGTAGGCGCCGACGCCTCGCGCGAGCATCTTCGCATTTGGCTCGAGGGTGAGCACTGGTACGCCCAGGGCCTTGGATCGACCAACGGCACAGTGCTCGAATCGGGCGCGGGCGACGGCGATATTGTGATTGAGCCGCCGCGCGACCAACGCGAGCCCGGCAAAGTCTATCCCCCCCGTGGAAATCGCCAACAGCGACAGGCTCCATCTGGGTCTCTACACGACATTCCTTGTCATTGTGGACTAGCACGGACGGCGATCGGAAGACGGTCGCCGTCCGTCTTTCGTCTTCTACCTTCTGCGTCGTAAACGACAATACTCAGCGGTACACGTGAGCAGTGCGGCTATCATGGTACTTTACCGATATCCGCACTGCTCACGTGTACGCGCGGCAACCCATGCCAGACAAAGGAACGCCATGGATACTACCGATAGCGCCTATGGCGACAAACTCATCCGTCTCGATACGTTCGACACCGCCGTGGCGGTCGACCCCAGTGCCGAGGACGACGCCAAGCGTCGGTTTATGACGCTTATTCTCCAGACGGCCCACCGCAACAACGGCAACATCGGGCACGTGCTTCGCGCGACCAACACAAGCGGCGAGGTCTTTGCCGTCAAGCTACTCAAGGACAACGCCATCCTTTCCGGCCAAGCCCCCGACCGCTCCGCCGAGCAATCGGCAGCGCACCTGGCCAACACCGCTGCGCTGTTCGAGGAGTACCGTCATCTGTGTACCGTCTCGCACCTGCGCGGATTTCCGCGCGTCTATGGCTACGGATCGTGCGAGGACGACCCGCTCATCCTCATGGAGTGGGTCGAGGGCACCTCACTCAAGCAGGCGCTGCCCCTGCTTCCTCACGACGCCTCGGGCGGGCTGACCACCCAGATGGTCGCCGCCGTCGGAAACGCCGTGCTTCGTGCGCTCTTGATGACCCAAGGCCTCGTGAATCCGGTCGTCCATCGCGACCTTTCGCCTGCCAATATCATGTTCCGCACCACCAGCCGAACGCTCGAGCAGCAGATTGCCGATTGCTCCTTTGACCCCCGCCTCATCGACATGGGCTCCGCGACCATGGCTCTCGGCGACGACACGATCACCCGGCGCGCCGACATCTGGCGCTTTGCCACGCCCGCATACGCCGCGCCCGAAATGCTCACGCAGGATATCGAAGGCATCGCGGCCCTTCGCCGTTCGCCGGCAATCGACGTCTATGCGCTTTCGAGCATTCTGTACCAGCTCTACAGCGGTCGCAAACCGTTTGACTTTGAGTCGACGGACGCCGCTGCAACCGGCTCGTTCTATCTCGTAAAGACCAAGACCAAGCCGGCACCGCTCGAGCCGCGCTGCGAGGGCGATGAAGCGCTCGTCCAAATCATCATGAAGGGTCTCTCAGTCGAGCAGTGCGATCGTCCCACCGAGCAGCAGATGCTCGAGGTGCTCTCGGCATACCTCACCGATGCCGAATCCGAGGGCCGCGAAGGCGCGGGCAGTGACGCCGCAATCGACATCGACTCCGGTACGCACCTTAAGGTCGACGTCGCCGGCGAGCGCGCGCGAGAGATCCTGGAGCAGGCCCGGCACGATGCCATGACCCGCCGCCGCTTTATTATCGGTGGCGTTGTCGCAGCCGTTGCGGGGCTCGGCGTTATCGGGGCGGCAACCCATGGCTTTGGCATCCCCGACTACCTGGACGGCATCCGCGGTTCACTTGGCGACTACACCTGGGACCAGCTGCAGGAGATTTCGCTCAAGATTAAGGCCGCCGAGACCCGTAGCGAGGCACGCGAGATTGCCAAGCGCTACCACCTGCTCGACGCTGATGGGCATATCCCCTATCCGTGTACCAAGCGCGTGAAACTCACCAACGGGCTGGAGGTCGGCGCGCAGCTTGTGGGCATCCGTCACGATGAACTTCTGGACGGGACGGGCAAGGCCGGGCTGACGTTTATGTTCGACGCGGGTATTGCCGAGCGCAACGCTGCGGCTGAACCGCCGAGCGCCGGCTGGGCAGATTGCGAGCTGCGGGAATGGCTCAACGGCGACGGCCTTAAGCTGCTGCCCAACGAGTTGCGCGCACTCATCAAATCCGTCAAAAAGGTCTCAAATAACGTTGGCGCCGCCAACAGTGCATCGTGTCTGAGCGAGTTGCCCGCAACCCTTTGGCTGCCCGCCATGGTCGAGCTGTGCGGTACGCAACCGCCCGATTCGTTTGCCGAGGGCTATCACTACCTGGCAGACATCTACAACGGCGAGGGCAAGGAGTATCAGCTCTTCCGCGAGCTCAAGGTGAGCCCGTATTCCACGAACGAGACGATGGTCCGCCAGTGGAAGGGCGAGGACACCTGCTGGTGGGAGCGCACGGTGAGCCCCGACACATCGGAGACCGAAGGCACACTCTATATGAACCGCGTGGGGCACGACGGCGACGTCTTTACGTACGCAACGCCTGCGGAAAAGCCAAACAAGCTAACCTGTGTGATCCCCGGGTTCTGTATCTAGGCGGCGGGCGTCTTGCCGCGACGGGACCCCACCCCGGCAATTGTCTCGATCTGTAACAGTTAGAGATCATTTTCCCTGCTAGATGTTACAGATTGAGATGATTGGTTGAGACGGTCCATCGGCCAACCAACCACCCTCATCTGTAACGAAATGTCATACATTTCTTTCTGTACTGGACACCCCCAGGGGGTATGGGTGTATAGTATCGGCAGGTTAACAATTCCAACACCGAACCACAGAAAGGAGAAGCCATGGCTCAAGATAAGTTCGACGTAGGCGGCATGACGTGCGCCGCGTGCCAAGCGCACGTGGACCGTGCCGTCAGCAAGCTCGACGGCGTCGAGAGCGTCGCGGTCAATCTGCTCGCCGGCTCTATGCTGGTGGACTACGACCCTGCGCAGGTCTCCCCCGACGATATCTGCACCGCTGTCGATCGCGCTGGCTACTCGGCCTCGCCCATCAGCACGGGCGCTGACGCTGTCCAAAGCGACAGCTCGCAGGCCAGGTCTGGCGTCACCCATATAGAGTCGCCCACCAAAAAGCTGGAGGCCGCCGCCTCCGCCATGCGCACCCGCCTCATCATCTCGATCATCTTCCTCATCCCGCTGTTCTACATAGGCATGGGGCACATGCTCGGTTGGCCACTGCCCGGCGTCTTCACCGACCACACCCACAGCATGACGCTCGCGCTCACCGAGCTCGTCCTGCTCATCCCCATCGTCTACGTCAACGACGCGTACTTTATCAACGGGTTTAAATCGCTCGCGCACGGCGCGCCCACCATGGACGCCCTCATCGCCGTCGGCGCCACCGCGTCCATTGCCTGGTCGCTCTACGCCATGTTCATCATGGCCGACCAGCTAGCCGCGGGTCAGGTCCACGAGGCCATGATGACGAGCATGGACAACCTGTATTTTGAGAGCGCGGGCACGATTCTGTCGCTCGTCACCGTGGGCAAGTACATGGAGACGCGCAGCAAGTCCAAGACCGGCGGCGCGATCGAGGCGCTGATTGACTTGGCGCCCAAGACCGCGACCGTCGTTGCCGATGACGGCAGCGAGACCACCGTCGACGTCGATAGCATCCTTCCCGGCCAGGTGCTGCGTGTGCGCCCTGGCGAGTCCATTCCCGTTGACGGCGTGGTGCTCGAGGGCGCCTCGGCCGTCGACGAAAGCGCGCTCACCGGCGAGTCCATCCCCGTGGAAAAGACCGCCGGCGACACCGTCAACGCCGCCACGGTCAACCGCACCGGCTCGTTTACCTTCCGCGCCACGCGCGTGGGTGCCGACACGTCGCTCGCCAAGATTATCCAACTCGTCGAGGACGCCAACGCCACCAAGGCGCCCATCGCCCGCATGGCCGACAAAGTCGCCGGGGTGTTCGTACCCGTGGTGTTTGCGATCTCTGCCGTGACCTTTGTGGCGTGGATGGTGCTGACCGGCAGCGTCAACGAGGCACTCACTTCCGCCGTCGCCGTACTGGTGATCAGCTGCCCGTGTGCGCTGGGCCTGGCCACGCCCGTCGCTATTATGGTCGGCACCGGCAAGGGCGCCGAGATGGGCATTCTGTTCAAGAGCGCCGAGGCGCTGGAGAATCTGCGCAGCGTGGGCACCGTGGTGCTCGATAAGACGGGCACCGTCACCCGTGGCAAGCCTGCCGTGACCGATATCGTGGTAGCCACGCGCGCCGACGGCTCGCCCGCCATGAGCGAAAAGGCGCTGCTCAAGCTGGCCGCCGCGTTGGAGCGCTCAAGCGAGCACCCTCTGGCAGAGGCGATTATGGCCAAGTGCGAGGCGCGCGGAATTGTCGCGCGCACGGTCGAGGACTTTGCCGCCGTGCCCGGGCGTGGCGTTACGGCGCGCGAGGGACAAAACGCCATTGCAGCCGGCAACGTGCGCCTGATGAACGAGCTGGGCGTTACCGTGCCCGCGGGCCTTGCCGAGCAATTTGCCGCCGAGGGCAAGACGCCGCTGTTCTTTGCCAAGAACGGCGAGCTTGCCGGCACCATTGCCGTAGCTGACGAGGTCAAGGAGACGAGCGCCGAGGCCATCGCCGCGCTCCGCAAGCTCGGCGTCGACGTGCGCATGCTCACCGGCGACAACCGCGTGACGGCCGAGGCCATCGCCCGTCGCGTGGGGCTGAGCCGCGAGCAGGTCATCGCCGATGTGCTCCCCGCCGACAAGGAGCGCCACGTGCGCGAGCTGCAGGATGCGGGCAGCAAGGTTGCCATGGTGGGCGACGGCATCAACGACTCCCCCGCCCTGGCGCGCGCTGATGTGGGCCTTGCCATCGGCACCGGCGCCGACATCGCCAAGGAGGGTGCCGACGTGGTGCTCATGCGCAGCGACCTCATGGATGTCGCCCGCGCCATCGAGCTATCGCGCGCCACGATCCGCAACATCAAGCAAGACCTGTTCTGGGCGCTGTTCTACAACGGTATCGGCATTCCGCTCGCCGCGGGCGCGTTCTTCCCCCTCACCGGCTGGCAGCTCTCACCGATGTTCGGCGCCGCGGCCATGAGCCTGTCGAGCGTGTGCGTCGTAAGCAACGCTCTACGCCTACGAACCTTTAAGCCCAAGACGGCACGCTGAGGCACCCGACCTTGCCCCTCAAACCGTCGCTCGCGTACCCAAGTACGCTTCGCTCCTCTTTCGGGGCAATCTCGGGCACCTCAACGCGCCTTTAAGATGACTCCGTTCACGACTAAACTGTCAGATAATCTCAATCGATAAGGAGACAACCATGAATTACACGATCAAGACTTCCGGCCTCATGTGCGGCCATTGCGATGCCACCGTCGAGACCGCGCTGCTCAACGTGGTCGGCGTGACCGACGCCGACGCCGATCACGAGACCCAGACCGTCCAGGTGGAGTGCGCCGACACCGTGACCGCTGAGCAGCTCGCCGCCGCTGTCGAGGCTTCGGGCGAGAAGTTCCATGCCCTTTCGGTGACCGCCGCGTAACGACCCGCACGTACCCCCCCCCGACCAGAAACGAGGACCCGCCATGATGGCAGACCATAAATCGGTGACCCGCATGCTCAAGACGGCACGCGGGCAAATCGACGGCATCCTGCGAATGGTCGAGGAGGACCGTTACTGCGTCGACATCTCCACACAGCTCATGGCCACGCAGGCGCTCATCGCGCGCATCAACGCCGACGTGCTCAAGGCGCATATCGAGGGCTGCGTGACTTCGGCAATCGAATCGGGCGACGAAGACCTCAAAGCCGCCAAGCTCGCCGAGATCGAACGCGTCGTCGACAAGCTCTCCAAGTAATTGGGGCATTGAGGACAGACTTCTTTGCACCGTCTTGGTATTCCGGGGACAGGTATGTTTGCACCACATTGGTGCAGATTAACCTGTCCCCCTTGCTCTAAATCGGGTATAAAGGCGTGCAGCATATCGAACGAAAGGCAATTTGCATGAATGACTTTATGAAGGGTCGCAATGGCGCCGATGAACTCACCATCGTGATGGGTTTTGCCGGCATCGTCATCGCGATGATCGGATCGATAGCCCGCATCCAGTGGCTCAGCTGGATCGCCATCGCCGTTATCGTGATTGGCGTGCTGCGCGGCCTGTCCAAAAACGCCGACGCACGTCGCAAGGAGAACGAGGCCTTTGTCGCCGCGACTGCGAACATCCCCGGCCTGGGCAAGTTCGTCGCCAGCTTGGGCGGCGGCGCTGCAGCGGCCAGCACCTCACGCTCCGCCGGCACCAGTAGGGAAGACTTTGAGCGTGCCAAGCGCACGGCCAAGAAGATGTGGAAGGGCCGCAAGACCACGGCATACCTCAAGTGCCCCAACTGCGGCCAGATGCTCTCCGTCCCCAAGGGCAAGGGCAAGATCCGCGTCACCTGCCCCAAGTGCCACGCCAAGATGGAAACCCGCTCCTAGCGCCCGCACATGGGACAAATGCATCAGAAGTGTTTGTCCTGCATCTTACATATTTGTCGCTAAAAAAGCCGAGGCCTCGTGTTGAGACCTCGGCTTTTTGCATGGGGCGACAGCATGCGACGGTGAAGCTGTCGTTTCCGTCACGCCGGCGCCTACGCCACGCCGTCGCGGGCGAGCTCCTCGGCCAACGCCTCTGCAGGCATGGCCATAATCGCATCGAGCTCGGTGTCCACCTCGGGGATGTGCTTGACCTTCAGCTTGCGCACCAGGTCACCGCGGCACATTACGTGTACCGGCTCACGCAGGGCACACAGATCATCCAGAGGATTCTTGCGCGTCACCAGGATATCGGCCGCCTTGCCGCACTCGATCGTGCCGGTCTCGCCGCCCAGCCCCAGCAGCTCGGCATTGACTTGCGTAGCCGTATGCAGCGCAAAGGCATTGCTCACACCCACGTACTTGGCAAAATAGGCTACCTCGCGCCACATGTCGTACTGTGCCACAAATGGGCAGCTCGAGTCCGTACCCAGGCCCACCTTAACGCCAGCTTCCAGTGCGGCACGGGCGCTCTCGATGATGCCCGAACACACAATGTCGCCGTTCTTCTTTTGCGTATCGGTCGAATGGGTCTTTTCCGGGTCGAGCAATACAAACGGCAACGCCGGGCTGATCGTGCAGGTCACACTCGGCGCACGTCCCTCGAGCTGCGTGCCCGCGGCGCCACGGTACAGCTCCAGGATCTCGGGCGTCAGCGGAGCGCCGTGCTCAATCGTGTCAACGCCGGCCTCAAGCGCGGCCTTCACGCCCTCGGTACTCTCAACATGAGCCATAACAGGAAGGCCCATATCGTGCGCCGCCTTGCACGCCGCCGCGGCAACCTCCACGGGCATACGCAGCACACCTGGCTCGCCCACCTCGGTCGCGTCGAACACGCCGCCCGTCACGAACAGCTTAATGACGTCGGCACCACGCGCATACAGGTCGCGCACCTGTTCGGCTGCCTCGGCGGGACTGTTGGCCACCTGGGCGAACAAGCCCGCACCATGGCCGCCCGGCACCGTGACGCCCGTTCCCGGCGCCACCAGGCGAGGACCTTGATACTTGCCGGCATCGATAGCATCGCGCACGGCCAGATCGGCAAACAGCGGATCGCCCGCGCCGCGCACCGTGGTCACGCCACTTGCCAGTTGTTGTTGGGCGCTGCCCTTAAGAATATGGCGCACGATGGCGCGCCCCACGGGATTATCGAGTTTCTTCATCAACGCACCCGCATCGCCCGCCGAAACCGGCTTGCCCGAACCGCACAGATGCACATGCATATTGATGAGGCCTGGCATGAGATACGCACCTGCCAGGTCGATGACCTCGGCACCCGCGGGCGCCTGCGCCACAGCACTCGGCCCCATCCAGGTGATGACGCCGCGCTCAACAGTCACGGCCATATCGGGCTGCGGCTCCATATGCTCCGAACCGTCCAGGACGGTCGCATTGATAAACAACGTGGAACGATCGGTAGACGCCATATCGAGCTCCTCCCTCACGATTAACTTGTACATTTGTCCATTATCACCTTATGCAGCGAACAAACGTCGAACATATCGGTTAACGGAGAAAGAAGGGAAATGTGAGGATGAGCAGAATCAGCGCGGCGATCCTCCAACCGCCCCAGCGAAATATCTCAATCTGTAACAGGAAGGCGGCATTTGAGCCTCCAGATGTTACAAATCGAGATCTTTCGGCAGCGGTCCAACCCTTTGTCTCGGTCTGTAACAGTTACGCGGCAAAACGGCTCCAAGATGTTACAGATCGAGACAAACCCTCTCAGCGCCCGCACCACTGACGTCTCCATTCCACAGCCAGATCCATCTGTTGAGGAATACCCGCCAGCCTCATCTTCTCGACCAGCTTCCCCGGATTCTTGAGCTCGTCAAACGTAAACCGAAGCACCTTATGCCCGAGCATTGTCAGATGAGATTCCCGCTGACGCTCTGCCACAAATGGATCAACCGACTCTCGACCCTCGCCGTTCTGCAAGGTGTACTTCCCCTTTCCGTCGAGCTCGCCGATGACGCACGTCCCATCCTCGAGCCGCCAATAATAATCGACGCGAAACACCTGGCCCGGATCGAGCGGGTCGCGAAGCTCCACCTGCAACTCCGGAACCGGAAAGCCATATGCAATAAAGAACGCTCGGAACCGAGACTCGCCGCCGTTTTCGGACAGCCCGTCCGCATACGACGCAATCACCTGTGCCCTGCGACACCCTCGCCTGCCCTCGCAATCGGCACGGAGGCACTCGCACAAATCCCCACGTGATACGCCTTTCGCCCGCAGCGCAGAATCGGCAATCGCCAACCCGTAGGAGAACGGCACACGCAGCAAGCAATCCTCCACTGTGCGCCAAAATGACGTCACACGCACGCCATCAACACGCTCGAGCGCGCCCGCCATCTGCGGACGCAACAACCTGCACCCGCTGCTCAACGTCACCGAACAACCCGTCTTAACAAGAAAACGCGGCCCAAGCAGATCATTCGGCACCTCCAGACCCCATATCAGCGCGGCGTCATATCCCCAAAACGCCCAATTGGGATGAAATTCCGCAAGCCCTTTGATAGTCCTCAGCGCTCGCCCCGCCGGCGTCAATGCATCCCAATCATGCTGAAAACAGAACAGGTACGGCTCTGGCTCCGCGATATCGTCGGTTCCAACATGGCGTCGCAGCCACATGAGCTCGGTATTATCATGCGTTGCGAGCAGCGCACCTTGCTCGGTCGCCTCCGTGAGACGCGTAAGCATCCTGTTCCGTGCCAACGTGTTGCGAGTCGTATGCTTGTGTTTGAGAACGGTATTGGACACTTTCATCACCACCACGTCAGACAAATGGACCATCATCACCGTTGCCTCCGCTGACAAATGTCTCGATCTGTAACAGGAAGACAGCCTTTGAGCCTCTAGTTGTTACAGAACAAGATCTTTCGGCAGCCGCCAACCTTCCGTCTCAATCTGTAACAGTTACGGGCCCGAACAGCCGCCAAACGTTACAGATTGAGACAAAGTCAGGGCAGCAGGGCGACACCAGTCACATCCCCTACTCCCACTCCTGCTCGTAGATGTTGAGCGACTTGACGTAGCGCCCCTGGGCTCCCATGATGTCGCGGACCAGACGCAGGTAAAAGCTGATGCGCGAGGTGTCAAAACCATCTTCCAAATCCTCTGGATGCACCGCACCCGGCCCATCGACCGCCGTGTCACTCAGGCGCGCGATGTCATACAGATAGAGCTGTCCCGCCGTCAGCCAGACATCGTCGACGCAGGCGAGGCGCACCGCAATCGCTCCGTCGCTCCAATGCTCCTTTTGCACGATATGCGGGTCGTAGACATCAAAGCGACGGTCGGCGCGCGTGTCCTTCAGCGCGACCATACCAGTCGCAGGATCCTTGTCCAAAATGCCAAAGCGCGAGAAATACTGCGTGTCGCGTACCTGCTCGAGCCGCTTGAGCGAGGCAGGCGAAAGCGATGCCGGCCTCTCGTCAACATACAGCTCGAGCAGCGTCTTGCCATGGCGATAGGGGCGCTCGAAGAGCAGCCAATCGGTAAATGCCATGTTGTAGGCCATGATTTCGTTTTGGGAAGGCTCGGTGCGATAGCTGAGCCACGGGTCAACAATGATCTCAAACTGCTCGCGCGCCGGCTCCAAAAACTGAAACTTCCGCAGCATCCAAAAATGGGCCATGTCGGCAATATCGTTGCCGACGGCTTCGGCCAGATGCGCTCGGTCTAAAACGTGGTCAGTCATGGCATCCTCCTCAAACTGATGAACCTCAATTTGAGCTTACGAGGAGGGTGGGCAGCCACGACCAGCGCGGGCAAAATAGGCCTCCGGCTGCAAACCAGATGCTGACCAAACACTTGACGAAAAGCTTGACCGAAAATGCGCACTGGAACAAAGCCGCAGGTAGGCATAGACAGCCAACCCGCCTTTTCGAGCCAAGCGTCCACAGCCACCACAGAAACAACAGGTGACCACAGCCCAAGAAGTCGACAAATGAACACCCGTACGTCGACAAACGAGCAAATCGCTCGCAAAGAGTGCCCCCAACGACTAGACAAAAAAATGACTAGTCATTGGGGACGTTCTTAAATGACTACTTTACAGCTCCAGCGCATCGGCGACTTCGGCTGCGCAGGCCAGGGCATCGGCCATGGCGTTCACCACGAGCGAGCTGCCGTTGCGAGCGTCACCGGCGACATACACCGGCGCGGCATCCGCAGCGACATCGTCCGTGCGAGCAGCGCGGTGCGAGCCCTCGGCCGCCATCACGGGCAGCGGACGACCAGCGGTGGCAACGGGCACGCCCACCGCGTCGAACACACCATGCTCGGGACCCGTAAAGCCGCAGGCGATGAGCACCAGCTGCGCCGGCACCTCGTGCTCGGATCCCGCGACGCGCTCGGGCTTGCCGGCCGACCAGTCCAGATCGACCACGCGCAGGCCCGCGGCCGCACCCTTCTTGTCCAGCAGTACCTCGAGCGTATCCACGCCCCAGGCACGCATCTCGCCACCCATGGCAGCGATGGCCTCCTGTTGGCCGTAGTCGGTCTTCTTCACATTGGGCCACTGCGGCCAGGGGTTGCTCGCCGTACGCTTATCGGGCGCCGCCGACAAGAACTCAAACTGGCGCACGCTGCGCGCACCCTGGCGCACCGCGGTGCCCACGCAGTCGTTGCCGGTGTCGCCGCCGCCAATAACCACGACGTCTAGCCCGCGTGCGTTAATCGCAGGCTCGCCGCCATCGAGCACCGAGACGGTCGATGCCGTCAGATAATCCACAGCGTACACCACGCCGGGCGCGTCAATATTCGCAGCAGAAAGTCCACGCGGGGCACGGGCGCCGGCAGCCACCACGACGGCGTCAAAGTCGCCGAGCTTGGCGGCAACCTTGGGATCGTTTACATCGGCACTCAGCTCGAACACAATGCCCAGCTCGCGCATAAGTGCCACGCGACGCTCGACCACAGACTTCTCGAGCTTCATGTTAGGAATGCCGTACATGAGCAAGCCGCCCGGGCGGTCGTCACGCTCAAACACGGTCACGCGGGCACCGCGACGCGCAAGCTCCCATGCGGTCACCAGACCAGCCGGGCCGGAACCAACCACGGCGACCGTGGGCGCATCCTCCCCTGCCGGCTCAAAGCGACGCGGACCACCGTTGGCCCACTCGTGGTCGCTGATCGCGCGCTCGTTATCGTGGATCGTCGTGGGTTGGCCGTCGACCGAACCCAGGTTGCACGCGGCCTCGCAGAGCGCCGGGCACACGCGGCTCGTGAACTCGGGCATGGGCGAGGTGAGTGACAGACGCTCGGCAGCCTCGTCCCAGCGACCGCGATACACCAGCTCGTTCCACTCGGGGATCAGGTTGTGCAGCGGACAGCCACTCGGACGCGCCTTACCAAAGCTTGCGCCCATCTGACAAAACGCCACACCGCACATCATGCAGCGGCTCGCTTGGGCGCGGCGAGCATCATCATCGAGCTCCACGTACAGCGGATCGAAATCGCGGCTGCGCTCCTCCACGGGACGCAGCTCGTGGGTCACGCGATCGATATCAAGAAAAGCACCGGGCTTACCCATGGCACTTACGCCTCCTTCTTGGTCGAAGCAACAGAACCGGTAGCGGCCACGGGCGCAACACCCGCGCCAGCCGCGCCGCCCGTGACATCAAAGCGAGCGACATCCGCAGCGCTCGCGCGACCGGTCACGATGTCAAACGCCAACTCCTCGGCCTGCGCATGCGTCTTGCCCACGGCCTCGGCCGCAGCGACAATCGCCAGCACGCGCTCGTACTCGGTCGGAATGACCTTCACAAAGTGCTTGCTCATCGTCTCAAAGCTGTAGAGCAGCTTAATGCCGCGCGGGCTCTGCGTCGCGTCCACGTGCTCTTGGATGAGCGCACGAATCTGCGCCAGCTCGTCGGCCGTGGGGGCCTTGAGCTCAACGCTCTCGTGGTTCACACGGGCGTCGAGCGTGCCGTATTGGTCGAAGACATAGGCCACGCCGCCCGTCATGCCGGCAGCGAAGTTCTGCCCGACCTCGCCCAGGATGAGCGCCAGACCGCCCGTCATGTACTCGCAGCCATGGTTGCCGCAGCCCTCGACCACCACCGTGGCACCGGAGTTGCGTACACCAAAGCGCTGGCCTGCCAGGCCGTTAATGAAGCCGCGACCGCTCGTAGCGCCAAAGAACGCAACGTTGCCCACGATGATGTTCTCGTCGAACTTGTAGGTCGCATGCGGGTTGGGGCGCACCGACACCTCGCCGCCCGAAAGACCCTTGCCAAAGTAATCGTTGGCGTCGCCGCACACGTTGAGCGTAATGCCGCGCGGCAGGAAGGCGCCAAAGCTCTGACCGGCCGAACCATCGCAATCGATGGTGATGGAGCCGGCGGGCAGACCCTCGGGATGCGCCTTGGTCACCGCGTTGCCCAAAATGGTGCCCACGCAGCGGTTGACGTTGGCGATGTCGGCGCGGAAGCGAATCGGACGCAGGTGCGCACGGGCATCGGCCGTATAGGGCACAAACAACGTGGAGTCGAGCGTCTTGTCGAGCTCGCTGTCCGCGGCCATCTGCGGCAGGAAGTGGCGACCGTCGGCACCCGGGATATGGGCACCAAACTCACAGGTCGCGCTTGCCAGCACGGGCGACAGATCGAGCAGGTTGGCCTTGCGGTTGCCCGGGACCTCGATCTGGCGCAGGCACTCGGGATGGCCGACCATCTCGTCGACGGTGCGGAAGCCCAGGCTCGCCATGACCTCGCGCAGCTGCTCGGCAACAAAGAGCATAAAGTGCTCGATGTGCTCGGGCTTGCCGCGGAAGCCGCGACGCAGGCGGCAGTTTTGCGTGGCGATGCCGGCCGGGCAGGTATCCTGCTGGCAGTCGCGCTGCATGAGGCAGCCCATCGAGATGAGCGGCATGGTCGCAAAGCCAAACTCCTCGGCGCCCAGCAGGCAGGCGACGGCAACATCGGTGCCGTCCATGAGCTTGCCGTCGGCCTCGAGCACCACGCGCGAGCGCAGGCCGTTTTGCAGTAGCGTCTGCTGGGCCTCGGCAAGACCGAGCTCCAGCGGCAGACCCGCGTGCCAGATAGAGTCGCGCGCAGCGGCACCCGAGCCGCCATTGTGGCCGCTGATCAAGATCTTGTCGGCAGCGCCCTTGGCCACGCCGGTGGCGATGGTGCCGACGCCGGCCTCGCTGACCAGCTTGACCGACACGCGTGCGCCGGGGTTGGCGTTCTTAAGATCAAAGATAAGCTCTGCCAGGTCCTCGATGGAGTAGATGTCGTGGTGCGGCGGAGGCGAAATCAGGCCAATGCCGGGCGTGGACTGACGGACCTCGGCAATCCAGGGGTAGACCTTCTTGCCGGGCAGGTGACCGCCCTCGCCGGGCTTGGCGCCCTGGGCCATCTTGATTTGAATCTCGAAGGCGCTGCACAGGTAGCGGCTCGTCACGCCAAAGCGCGCACTTGCCACCTGCTTGATCGCGGAGTTCTTGGAGTCACCGTTAGCCAGCGGGGTCTCGCGGCGCGGATCCTCGCCGCCCTCGCCGGAGTTGGAACGGCCGTGCAGGCGGTTCATGGCGATGGCCATGCACTCGTGTGCCTCTTTGCTGATGGAACCGTACGACATGGCGCCGGTGTTAAAGCGGCGGACGATGTTGAGCGCGGGCTCGACCTCGTCAAGCGAAACCGGCGTGCGGCCGCTGGCATTAAAGTCGAGCAAGTCGCGCAGGCGCACGGCGCGGCCGGTGCGGTGCAGGCGGGCGCTGTACTCCTTAAAGGTGTCGTAGCTGTCCTCACGGCAGGCGGTCTGCAGCAAGTAGACAGTCTGCGGATCGATGAGGTGATCCTCGCCACCAAGCGGGCGCCACTTGGTCAGGCCCAGCGTGGGCAGTTGATCGGGAGCCGGGCTCTTAAGGATAGCGAGCGCGGCGTCGTAGCGCTCGTTTTGCTCGCGCTCAACGTCCTCGACACCCATACCGCCCACACGGCTCACCGTGCCGGCGAAGTACGCGTTGACGAACTCCGGCGTAAAGCCAACGGCCTCGAAGATCTGCGCCGAATGGTAGCTCTGCACCGTGGAGATGCCCATCTTGGACATGATGGAGACGATACCGGCGGTTGCAGCCTTGTTGTAGTTGTCGATGCCCTGTTCGGCCGTCACGTCCAGGTCGCCGTGCGCCGCCAGGTCGCGAATGCACGCATGCGCGTTGTACGGATAGATGCCGCTCGCGGAGTAGCCCACCAGCGCCGCAAAGTCGTGCGGAGACACGGCATCGCCGCACTCCACCACGATGTCGGCAAAGGTACGCACGCCGGCGCGAATCAGGTGGTTGTGCACGCAGCCCACGGCGAGCAGCGACGGTACGGGCACCTCGCCCGCAGCGGCACGATCGCTCAACACCACGATGTTCACGCCGTCGCGGACCGCGGCCTCAACGTCCTCTGCAAGCTGCTTGAGCGCAGCCTGCAGCGCACCCTCGCCGGCATCGCGGCGGTAGACGGCACGGAAACGGCGGGTTTTAAAGCCCACGCGGTCGATGGCGCAAATGCGGTCGAACTCCTCCTCGCTCAGCAGCGGACGCTCCAGGCGCACCAGCTGACAGGCCGTACGGGAGTCCTCGAGCAGGTTGCCGTGGTTGCCCAGGTAGAGCGTGGTCGAGGTAACCATATGCTCGCGAAGAGCGTCGATGGGCGGATTCGTGACCTGAGCGAACAGCTGATAGAAGTAGTCAAAGAACGAACGCGTCTTCTTGGACAGGCAGGCCAGCGGCGCATCGATGCCCATCGAGGCGAGCGGCGCCTTGCCCTGCTGGGCCATGGGACGCACGACCTCGTCAATGTCATCCCAGTGGTAACCGAGTTTGGCCATACGCACGGTGGCAGGTACCTCGGCGTCCTCGGCGGGCGTTGCCGCAACGGGCTCATCAAGCGCGTCGACGGTCAGCGTCTCCTCGGCAATCCAGTCGCGGTAGGGCTTTTCCTTGGCATAGCGGGCGCGCAGCTCGTCATTGTAGATCACGCGGCCGCGGGCAAAATCGACCTCGAGCATCTGGCCCGGCCCCAGACAGCCACTCGTCAGGATGTTCTCGGGGCTCACCTCGATGGTGCCCACCTCGCTTGCCAGCATAAAGCGACCGTCGCGCGTCACATAGTAGCGGGCGGGACGCAGGCCGTTACGGTCGAGGGCGGCACCCAGCGTGCGACCGTCGGTAAAGGCGATGGCGGCAGGGCCGTCCCAGGGCTCCATGAGCATGGACTGGTAGGCGTCGTAGGCGCGGCGTTCCTCGCTCAGATTGTCGTTGTGGTCCCACGGCTCGGGCAGCAGCATGGACGCGGCACGCGTGAGCGGGCGACCGTTCATGACCAAGAACTCGAGCACGTTGTCCAGAATCGCGGAGTCGGAGCCCTCGCGGTTGATGATGGGCATCACACGCTCAAGATCGTGCTGCAGCACGGGGCTGTACAGGTTGGGCTCGCGGGCGCGAATCCAGTTGACGTTGCCCTTGAGGGTGTTGATCTCGCCGTTGTGGATGATAAAGCGGTTGGGGTGCGCACGCTCCCAACTGGGCGTGGTGTTGGTGGAGTAGCGCGAGTGGACGAGCGCCACGGCCGTTTTGACGGCGGCGTCGTTGAGATCGATGAAGAAGCGGCGCATCTGTGTGGCGACCAGCATGCCCTTGTACACGATAGTGCGCGAGCTCATGGAGCACACATAGAAGATCTTATCGCGCAGGGCAAACTCGGCGTCGGCCTTCTTCTCGATGGTGCGGCGGCACACATACAGACGGCGCTCGAAGGCGTCGCCCGCCGGCGTGTCGTCCGGGCGGCCCAGAAAGACCTGCAGGATGGTAGGCATGCAGGCGCGGGCTGTCTCGCCCAGGTCGTGCGGATCGACCGGCACCTCGCGCCAAAAGAGCAGCGGCACGCCGGCCTCGGCGCAGCCCTCCTCAAACACGCGGCGGGCATCCTCTACGCCCTTGTCGTCCTGTGGGAAGAACAGCATGGCCACGCCATAGTCGCCCTCTGCCGGCAGAATCTGGCCGCACTTTTGGGCCTCTTTACGGAAAAAGTGATGCGGAACCTGGAACAGAATGCCAGCGCCGTCGCCGGTATTCTTCTCGAGTCCCGTGCCGCCGCGGTGCTCCAAGTTGACCAGAATGGACAGCGCATCGTCCAGAATCTGGTGATGGCGCTCGCCGTTGATATCGGCGAGCGCGCCGATGCCACATGCATCGTGGTCGAATTCGGGGCGATAAAGGCCCTGCTGCTGAGCGGAATCTGCCTGCATCGCGATCCTCCCCTAGATATTTAGACAGTCAGTTGAATAGGCATACTAGGAGCATCGCCGGCCTGTTGTGTTTCCCACCCGTTTCGAAACAATCGCGTAACGCACGCCCTACGAGTGGACACCGCCGACCTCAAGGGCGACAACATAGGCCCCAAGTTCGGCCTGCAAGCTCACCGCTTCAAACATCTCAATCTGTAACAGGAAGACCCAATTTCCATCCCTATTTGTTACAGATTAAGACATTTCGGTAACCCCCCTTTTCACCATCCTATTCAAATACAACAATTTTGTTAGTCTTGGTTAACTTTTTAGCCTAAAACGGGTATCCTTTGCGGCGTCAAACAAACGGCACGCATGCCGTGCCACATTAAGGAGGCCCCTATGGCAAACCAGACAGACCGGCAGACGATCCAACTCGTCCTTATCCGCCACGGAGAGTCGGAGTGGAACAAACTCAACCTGTTCACCGGCTGGACCGACGTAGAGCTCACCGACACGGGCCGCGAAGAAGCCGCCGCAGGCGGTCGAGCCCTCAAAGAAGCCGGTTTCGACTTTGACGTCTGCTACACTTCGCGCCTCAAGCGCGCGATCCACACCCTCAACATCGTGCTCGGCCAAATGGATCGCGAGTGGCTGCCCGTCATCAAATCCTGGAAGCTCAACGAGCGCCACTACGGCGCGTTGCAGGGTCTCAACAAGGCCGATGCCGCGGCGGAGCACGGCGACGAACAGGTGCTCATCTGGCGCCGCTCCTTCGATATCTGCCCGCCGGCACTCGAGCCGAACGACGCGCGCGATCCCCACACCCAGGAGCAATACCGTGATGTCGCACCCGACCAGCTGCCCTACACCGAGTGCCTCAAGGACACGATAGCCCGTGCCTGGCCTTATTTCGAAGACGAGATTCGCCCCCAGATGCTCGCCGGCAAGCGCGTACTCATCGCCGCACACGGCAACTCCCTGCGCTCTCTCGTCATGAAGTTCGAGCACCTCACGCCCGAGGAGATCCTCAAGGTCAACATCCCCACCGGCGTGCCGCTCGTCTACACCTTCGATGCCGATTTCAACGTCCTCGACAAGCGCTACATCGGCGACCCGGCGACCATCGCCGCCAAGATCGACGCCGTGGCCAACCAAGGCAAGGCGCACAAGTAGCCCAAACCTAAACCCAGGGCGTGGCGCCGCGCAACCCAAGTGCAGCGCCACGCCACCCCAACGTAGGAACCAGCCATGCTCAACCATCTCAAACAACACTTTGGCTCGCACCGCACCGGCGGTCACGGAGGCCTAGACATTGCACGGCATATCGGCCCCGGGCTTCTCGTGACCGTCGGCTTTATCGATCCGGGCAACTGGGCCTCCAACATGGCCGCCGGCTCGCAGTTTGGCTACGCGCTGCTGTGGATCGTCACGCTGTCCACGATCATGCTCATCGTGCTGCAGCACAACGCGGCGCACTTGGGCATCGCCACGGGCGCCTGCCTTGCCGAGGCCACGACCCGCTTTCTCCCCCGCTTCGTTGGGCGCACGGTGCTCGCCAGTGCCTACCTCGCGACCATCGCCACCGCCATGGCCGAGATCCTGGGCGGCGCGATTGCGCTCCAGATGCTCTTTGGACTGCCCGTGCGTGCCGGCTGCGCCATCGTGGCAGCAGTATCGATGGCGATGCTCATGACGAGCTCCTACAAGCGTGCCGAGCGCTGGATTATCGCCTTCGTAGGCGTGGTAGGACTCTCGTTTTTGGCCGAGCTCGCGCTGGTCAAGGTCGACTGGCCGCAAGCCGCCATAAGCTGGATCACGCCCAGTATGCCCACTGGCTCGGCCGCGATTATCGTTAGTGTCCTGGGTGCGGTCGTTATGCCCCATAACCTCTTTCTACACTCCGAGGTCAT
Source organism: uncultured Collinsella sp. (assembly GCA_900542635.1). Lineage (GTDB taxonomy): Bacteria > Actinomycetota > Coriobacteriia > Coriobacteriales > Coriobacteriaceae > Collinsella. The sequence goes on along the minus strand of UQOJ01000006.1, from coordinate 23,996 downwards.
CCAATCCATGCACTTCGAAGGCCAAGGCGAGCAAGTTATCGAAGAACGTCTGCGCTACGAGCTCTTCGACACGTTCTTTTCGATGGCCGTGGGCTGGGCAATCAACTCGGCCATGGTCGTCCTGGCCGCAACGACCTTCTTTGCGCACGGCATGGTCGTAGACGACCTCGCCGTCGCAGCGGCCACGCTCTCCCCCATCTTGGGCCCGGCAAGCTCGACCATCTTTGCGGTGGCGCTGCTGTTTGCGGGCATATCGAGTAGTGTGACGGCGGGCATGGCGGCGGGCACCATCACCGCGGGCATGTTCGACGAGGAATACGACATCCACGACCGGCACTCATCGATTGGAGTGGCGGTCTGTTTCGTCGGCGCAGTGGCGGCGTGCCTGATCGTCCCGAATCCTTTTGAGGGTCTCATCTGGAGTCAGGCGCTGTTGTCGCTTCAGTTGCCGATTACGGTCTTTGTGCTCATACGACTCACCAGTTCGCCCCGCGTTATGGGCAAATACGCCAACTCGCGCCCGCTCAACGCGCTGCTCGTAGGGATCGGCGTCATCGTGACGATTCTCGACATCGTGCTGCTAACGGGGATGTAATTGGAATGGCGTGACTGTCCAGATATAACATCTCAATCTGTAACACGTAAGGCCGTTTTAAACCGTCAGATAAATCAAAAGGGTCCCAGCCGGAATATCCAGCCGGGGCCCTTGGACAGAGCTCTGTATGGCTAATCGCCGTGTGTCTACGAGTTACTCCTCGACGAGCTCAAACTCATCGGGGCCGACGCCGCACACCGGGCACACGTAATCCTCGGGCAGCTCGGGCGTGTCGACCTCAACCTCGTAGCCGCAAACGGTGCACACAAACTTATACGTCTTCTTCTCCTCAGCCATGATGTTCTCCTCTCGAACGTGACTGGTGATGTACTTCGTTTATTAGTATAGATTCTCAATAATATAATGCAAGTATTTTTAGAACATTTCTAGCCTTGATACGACGAAGCCTTGGGCGGCGTCTTGCCCTTCAAGACCTTGTGATAGTAGTCATAGGTCAGCGGGGCCTCGCCGCTCAAGCGCTCGGCATCCTCAACCTCGCCGATAAACAGCAGATGCGTGCCCACGTCCACGGTATCAATCAAACGGCAGCTAAACAAGGCCGCCGCGTGCTCGGGCACATAAGGCATGCCCAGAGCGGTCTCGTGGGTCTCGTACTTGGCAAACTTGTCGTAATCGCTGCTGGTGCGGAAGCCAAAGTTGCCGATATAGAGCATGTCGGCGGTCTGGTCAATCACGGTCAGCGCAAAGGCCTTAGCCGATGCGATTACGCCGGACGTGACATTTTCCTTGTTCACGGCAATCGAGATGCGCGGCGGGGCGGATGTCACCTGCACTGCTGTGTTGATAACGCAGCCGGCACGCAGCCCGTCCGCCGCGGCGCTCACCACGTACAGGCCACTCGGCATGGTAAAGAACGCAGTTTTGTCCATAACGATCACTCCCCTAGCTCGGGTTGGAACCTCATGGGTGTATGTACCCACAAAAAAAGGCGGCACCCATAACGGACGCCGCCTTTGAGACATATGTGTCAGAACAGTAAGAAAGATGAGACGTGTCCCACCAATCCACCTGCTAGAAACCTAGCGATTGCGCTCTTTGAGGGCGCGGTCGATCTCGCGTTGGACATCACGCTTGGCCATGTCCTCGCGCTTGTCATAGAGCTTCTTGCCGCGACCCAGACCCAGCAGCAGCTTTACGCGGCCGTCGGTATTAAAGTAGAGCTCCAACGGAACCAGCGCATAACCACGGTTGCGAAGTTTGCCGTCAAGAAAGTCGATCTCTTTGCGGTGCAGCAGCAGACGACGCCGACGGTCGGGATCGCGATTCCACACGCCACCATGGCTATAAGGGTGGATATGCAGGCCGACGAGCCAGCACTCCCCGCCGCGGATCAGCGCGAAGGTATCGGTTATCTGGCAGGCGCGCTCGCGAATCGACTTGACCTCGGTGCCGCTCAGTTCAATGCCACACTCAAATGTCTCATCGATAAAGTACTCGTGATGTGCCGAGCGATTCTTGGAAATGAGCTTGCGCTCGCGCTTACTGGGCATCGCCGGCCTCCTTGGCGCCATCGGCGTTTGAGCCCGCAGCCTCGCGCTTTGCCTTGCGCTCGGCATTGAGCTCAGCATCGCTCTCGCGCACCAGCTTGATAATCGCCGCGCAGGCCTCCTCGCCCACCAGGTCGCGGGCGCGCACCGTCAGGCGCGTCGCCTCCTGTTTGTCGCCGTCGCTTGCAGCATCGGTCGCGCACATAATCAGGCAGATGGCAATCTCGGCCGAAGGTGAGGTCGGAACGCCCTGCAACGCCAGCTCGCCCATCACGTGCTCGTCGCTCTCCTCGGCGGCATCCGGATAGGTAGTATGGATCTTGTTGAGCAGGCGCGTCGTATGCGCATCGTTGGGCGCCAGGCGCAGCGCCAGACGTGCGCAGCCCACGGCAGCCGAAATGTTCTCGGTCTCGGGCTCCAAGAAGTACTGACCCAGATTGGCGTAAGCGCGGGCGGCGCACTTGCCATCGCTTGCACGCTCCAGCACCGAGAACGAGAGCGATGCCCATTCCTGCTTGTCTTCGAGTGCGCGGAACAGCTCGGCCAAATCCAAGCGATAGTTGCAGTTCATGGGGTCCCAACGCACAGCCTGCATCAGGGCATTGCGAGCGCTCACATAATCCTGCTGGCGAATGTAGGCAAACGCCATGTCAGAGTACAGGCGGTCAAACGGCACCTCGACCTGCACGAGCTCGCGCGGATCCTTCTCCACGCGGCGATAGGCCAAGCGCTCAAACTTGCTATCGAAGCTAAAGTATTGACGCTTCTCCTCCGTCTTGCACTCAGCGTCGATATACTCCTCGGCGAGCTCCACCAGACGCTCCAGCAGCGGCGTCGCCGTAGCCAGGTCGCCCTGCGCCAGATAGTTCTCGGCATACGTGATGTCTTGCAAGCTGATGGGCAGGTCCATGGCTACTCCTCGATCTGAGCGAAACACGGCAGGCGCCGTATATACGGTCAATACACAAAACCCGGGTCTCTTACGAGGCCCGGGCGTTCAATTTTGGTAGCCCGTACCAGATTCGAACTGGTGATCTCCGCCTTGAGAGGGCGGCGTCCTAAACCGCTAGACGAACGGGCCATATGTAGCAAATGCAATGGCTGGGATGGAGGGAGTCGAACCCCCATTGACGGAACCAGAATCCGCTGTCCTGCCATTAGACGACATCCCAATGACTGCATCGCTGCGCTCGGCTGTGCCTTTGCGCAAGAAAGAAATATACGGGAAGTCTCGCCGTGACGCAAGCCCCAATTTTGACTTTTTTGAAATTCAGTCAAATTGGCCTAATTTAGTCCAACCCGTGAAGGACCTGTGAAGCCAACCGCTGTACACGAAGGGCAAAACGCCGCGAGCGGTAGCCGTCAACCGTTGGCAGATTCTACCGTGAAAACGATAGCACCAGGCAACACAATCGAAGTATCAATGATCACGTAGATATCGAGGCGCCATGGACGAAGAGCTTGATTACCTATGGGAGACCCTGGGCCTCGAGATCACTGCTGACCTTTGGCCCGAACGGGACAAAATCCATCCCACACTGCGCCCCGCCATCACGGTGATGCAGGCAAAATACCGCCGTGCATCCTTTTTAATCATGCGGATGTCATGGCACGCGGGACTCCCCGACCTTAAGCGAATCCAGGCAAGCCTCGTCGAGCTGTCCGGCATGCCGACCGTCATATCCGAGGCGCACCTGGAGCAGCGCCAGCGCGAGCGACTGCAACAGCAGCGGATTCCCTTTATCTGCCCCGGCGTTCAGGCATATCTGCCCTTTATGGACGAGGAGTACTGGAGCGGCAAGCCCAACAAGCACGTAAAGGTCTACGATCCGCACGAATGGGCACAGCTCGAGGATTGAGCCGAGCGAGCCCGCCGATGGAAAACACGTCCCACTCTGAGCACTCAAAACGGGTCGCACTTTCCGCAGTTGCTACAGCAACGCCTCGGCCCAAGCCGCTTCCCTAAAGCCAGGAATCGCAAAGTCGTCGCCCACCAGCAGCGGACGCTTGACCAGCATGCCGTCGGTCGCCAGCAGCTCGTAGCACTCCCGATCAGTCATGCCCGCATCCAGACGCGCCTTCAGGCCCAGCTCTCGATATTTCATGCCCGACGAATTAAAGAAGCGCCGCACCGGCAGCCCCGAACGAGCAATCCAGGTCGCAAGCTCATCAGCCGTGGGATTGTCCAAAACGATATCGCGGTCGATATACTCTACCCCGTGTTCGTCCAGCCATGCCTTGGCCTTCTTACAGGTCGAGCACTTGGGATATTCAACAAACAGTACGGTCATGGGAATCCTCCGAATATAGATCGGCCAACGCAGGCACACGCCACACGAGGCGCCTTCGTATGATGGGCCAATTGTAGCCCGCGGGTCACACGTTAAACGAACCGTACCCCGAATCCGCACTTGATAAACGGTAGCAGTTCCATTGCTTCGGGCGTGATATGGCCCGCAACGTTCATGCGCTCGTCACCGGGAAGATCGACCCGCGCAATCTCAAGCTCGCCTTCGTAGCGCCCATATCCGCTATTGCTCACAGCGATCGACCCCGCCTTTCGCGGCAGGCCGGCTCCGGCATCCGTCGGCACGGAATCCGGCTTAAGCGTCGTACGTGACTCCTGAGACCTAAAGATGAGGACGCTCGAGTCGGGCCGGTCGTGATGAATCTGCCCGCGCACATAGGCATAACCGGGCTCAAGCTCGCATTGCAGGTCCACGTATCCGGCGGAAACTTGAGCAAACTGCGCCCAGCCCGCATCGGATAGATCGGGGTCGCCGACCAACACAATGTCGCAATCGGCGCCATGTGCAAGCTCAAGCATATTGAGAGCAACCTTTGACGCGCGACCGCGCTGCGCCTCGACCGTCGGCAGTCCCTCGAATACCGGCCCGCGAACGTTAGCATCACCCGGCACAAAAGCCATGATTTCGAATCCAAGCGCCGCAAGACGGAGATTCACCCGAGCAATGTCCTCCAGAGCTAAACCGGTATAAGGCTTGGGGTAAAAATTGTGGCAGGCGGCAAAACGAGTCACATCGGCACCGGCCTCACGCCACGATGCGATTTCATCAGAACTCACCGTCGATGCATTGACCACAATGTGAAATACACCGGACAGCTCCGCGACCCGCTGGGCGCTAAAGCCATAGTCCAAACGAAGGTATTCCAACCCCAGATCGCGCAGGTCCTCGATGCGCTCAAGCCCGAGCAAATCGCACGTGCGAGGCCCCACATCGGCAATGAGCGCAATGCCGCGGGCGGAAAGCAGCGACAGCACATGACGGACCTTATCGGCATACGCCGCTCCCCCATCCTCGGGAATATGCAGCGAGGTGAACGCATAGCGCGCACCCGCCTCGGCACCACGCTCAATCGTCCGCTCAATATCCTGCAGAGGGCTGGAAAGATAAATCGAAATACCCGTTCTCACGCTTCAACGCTCCTTTAAAAAAAGGCCGGCGGAGCAGTTAGCCCCGCCGGCACAACCATAGCATCAAGAAATCTGCCGCGCGCCGCGAGCCCCGAGCAACACGGCTCGCGATATCAAACTACTCGCCAAAGAACTCGTTGATCTTCTGCTCGTCGACGCCAAAGAACCACGTCAGGACAAAGCCGGCGGCATAGGCAAGCAGCATAGCGGCAACGTAGCCGAGCTGCTGGCCAGGAACGACGATCAGCAGGCCAAACAGACCGGAAACGCCCTGAGAAACCGTGCCGATGTGAAGCAGCGCCGCGAGCGCGCCGCCAAATCCGGCACCCAGGCAGGCCGTCACAAACGGACGAACGAGCGGCAGCGTAACAGCATACATCAGAGGCTCGCCCACACCCAGGATTCCAACGGGAATGGACTCTGCGACGTACTTCTTGAGCTTGGCGTTCTTGGTCTTAAAGTACAGCGCCAGACCGGCACCGACCTGACCGCCGCCAGCCATCATAAGGATGGGCAGCAGGTAATTGATACCCTTGGTAGCGCCGTCGGGATCGTTGAGCATAGCGTGGATCGGCGTGAGCGCCTGATGCAGGCCGACGGACACCAGCGGCAAGAAGCCTGCCGACAGGATATAGCCGCCCAGGACGCCCAGCTTCTCGAAGATAAAGGTCAAAACGCTAAAGATGGCAGTCGTCAGCCATGCGCCAACCGGCTGGATGACGAGCATCAGAGCAAAGGCGCCGATGATGAGCACCAGCAGCGGGGACAGGAACGTGTCGAGTGCGTTGGGCATAATCTTGCGAATCTGACGCTCCATCCAGGCAAAAAATGCACCAGCGATGAGAGCCGCGATCATGCCGCCCGCTGCGGGGTTGTACTGCGCATTGGTGAGCGGCAGCAGAATGGCAGTGGCAGGATCAGCCGCGCCAGGCGCAAGCAGGGGCATGGCACTGTTGGCGATACACATCATGCCGGCGATGCCGCCCAGCGCAGCGGAGCCACCAAACTCACGTGCCGCGTTATAGCCCACCAAAATGGGCAGATAGGCAAACAGGGCCCAGCCCATGGAACGAATGCCTTGGTACCACCACTCGCCTGCAAGCGCGCCTGCCGTCGAAACGTTAATGACGTTGCAGATACCGTTGATGAGGCCAGCCGCAATGATGCCGGGAAGCAGGGCGACGAAGACATTGGAAATCTTCTTGAGGAAGGCCTGAACCGGCTTAGACTCGTACTTGGCCTTCTGCGCGGCCTTGTTTGTGGCCGCAGCGTCAACCACGCTCTCGTCGGCAACGCCTTTCGCAAGGCCAGTGAGCTTGGAGAACTCCTCGAGCACCTTATTCACCTTGCCCGGACCCAGCACGATCTGCATCGTGTCGTCCTCGACCAGGCCCATCACGCCGTCGAGTGCCTTAATGCCCTCCGTGTCGACGTTGCCCGCGTCTTTGACGGTCACGCGCAGGCGCGTCATGCACGCCGCGTTTGCCAGCACGTTGTCTTTACCGCCCAAAAGGTCCAGCAGCTTTTGAGCCAGCTCTTTGTTCGTCATAACTCCTCCTTGTATTGGGTATCTCGTCTGGATGTCATATCAGCTCACGCCGCGCACCTATTGGGCGTCGGCATTGCTCTTCTCATGGCCACTCACCGCAGCACGGACATGGCCTCGCGCCCGCTCAAGAGCTACCGTAGCCTGCTCGGCATCGCAGTCCAACAGTACCGAGACAATAGCGGTTTTTACGTGGCCGCCGGCATCTGCAAGCGCCTGAACGGCGCGCTCGCGCGTGCAGCCGGTCGCCTCCATCACGATGTTCTGGCCGCGCACCACCAACTTTTCGTTCGTCTGCTGCACATCGACCATCAGGTTTTGGTATACCTTGCCGATCTTGACCATGGCACCGGTCGAAATCATGTTGAGAATGAGCTTTTGAACCGTTCCCGCCTTGAGCCTCGTTGAGCCGGTCAGCACCTCGGGACCGGGCACGGGCTCAATGGCAAGATCTGCGCTCTCCCCGATCTTCGACCCTTGGTTGCAGGCAATTGCAATGGTCTTGCACCCAGTTGCCTTGGCGTACGCAAGGCCGCCCACCACATAAGGAGTACGGCCGCTTGCCGCCAGGCCAACGACAAGATCCTTGTCCGAGAGTCCACGCTCTCGCAGGTCGTTCGCGCCAAGCTCATCGCTGTCTTCGGCACCTTCGACAGCCTTGATAAACGCCGTCTCGCCTCCGGCAATGAGCCCGACAATCAGATCGGGTGACACGCCAAACGTGGGCGGACACTCCGAAGCGTCGAGTACGCCCAGACGACCGCTGGTGCCTGCGCCCATGTAAAAGACGCGCCCGCCGCGCTCGAGTGCCTCAGCAGCCCAGTCGATTGCTGTGGCAACCTGGGGCAACACTTTCGTGACCGACTGGACGGCACGAAGATCCTCATCGTTCATCGTCGTGACGATTTGCAGCGATGTCATCGTATCGAGGTCCATTGACCTTTGATTACGCTGTTCGGTCGTGAATTTTGTTAAATCGAGCATTTCATTCACCTCATCTTTCCTGTTTCTCGATGTAGTTTTGCTTAATGACATGCGTCGCCCGTTCGTAGTCGCTGGCAACGTAAGCAGCGTACAGGGCATCGACAACCATAAGCTGGGCCATACGCGAAGCCATGGCACCACTGCGGACCAAGGGTTCACTCGCAGCGACGCCGAGCACGGCATCGGCCATGGTGGCAAGCTTGGATGATCCATCTACTTTGGTAACGGCCACAACGGGACAGTTGTGACGTTGAGCCTCGGCGGTGCAGTCCAGCACCTCTTGCGTCAAGCCCGAGTAGCTAAAGGCGATTGCCATATCGCCCTCATGCATGTTCTTGGCACATAAGAGCTGATCATGCCAGTCGTCGTACAGATGGCACTCTTTGTCGACACGCATGAGCTTTTGCGCCAGGTCGTGCGCGACCAAACGAGAGGCACCAATACCGAACAGATTGACTGCGCGTGCCCGCTTAAGACGGGCCGCGCATCGCTCCAAGACGGTGTAATCGAGCGTTCGCGCCGTCGCCTCGATCGTGCGCACGTTGCTTTTCATCACCTTCCCCACGATACGTTCGACGCTGTCATCCATGGAGATGTCCTCGAGGGCTACGTCTTTCTTGTCGCCTAAGAGCGCCAGCTCGGCAATCAGTTCGCGCTGGAACTCCTTGTAGCCCGCAAAACCCAAACGCTTGCAAAAGCGCAAAATGCTCGAGGGCGAGGAGAACGTGACATCGGCAAGACCGCGGACGGATAGCCCGACCACCTCGTGCGGATGAGCGCTTACATATGCGATGACATTGCGTTCCGCCGGGCTCGCGCTGAGCTCACGCTCGCGAAGCCGCAAAAGCAATCCGTTTGCCATCTCAAACACCTCCGTTGAGAAGAATTAAAGACCAACGAACGATTCGTACCGGATACAAACAGCTTTTGCGGTACATTGTGCCGCATCGTGGCGCACAAAGGGCGAGCGTTCTACCGCTCGCCCCTCAAATCCGACCGCTCGGAAATACGCGCGACACGAAATAATTCAACGAGGTTGCATTATCAGAAACGGGTTTGTTACCGGCTAGCGCCTCGCATGGGCGCCGATCGGCCGAGTCGCATGGCGCACCAACGCCGCCGTCAGCAATACCAATAGCATGGCGGTGATATAGCCCGCAGCATCGAATCCTAAATCGATAACGTCGAAATGCCTGCCGGGAACAAAGATCTTATGCACCTGATCGCCAACGGAGCAGGCGGCGCAAAAGAGCAATACGGGCACGCAACGGGAGCATACGCTCCACGGACGCCTGGAAAAGCAAACCACGACCACCGAGGCGAACAATCCGACGAAGAAAAACTCTACGGTATGGGCAACGCGACGGACGTTTGCGCCCACCCACATGCGAATGGAAGCAAGTCGGCCAGACCGGACATTCGAGGCAGCCGAATCGGCGCCCCCGGTCATTCCGTTCTCCGTCTGAGCTTCACCCGTGGCATCGGCAGCCTGAACGCCCGTAGCCTGACCCTCCACCACACGCGCGGTGGACTCGCTCAGCAACGACGTCTCTACCGCATTTTGCTCCGTCAGCACCCAGATGCCCGTCAGCGTTACAGCGAACAGAACGATCGCGGTCCATCCGATTATTTGTTTTACGCGTGCCAAGGGCCAACCTCCTTTTTTGAATATCAGCGAGTGTAGCCCCAAATGACATCGTCAACGTATCAAAATTTGAATCGCAACAGGAAGCGACAAAGCGACGCAAACCCCTACCCCGCCTCGCGCATCCAGCGATCGAACGTCCCCACGCACACACCCAAGCACTTTGCTGCCTGGCTGCGGGTAATATCGCCTGCCTCATAGCTATCGCGCACCAGCTCAAACTGAGGAGGGCACGGCTTGCGAGGTCGACCGAAACGGACCCCTCGCGCCCGCGCCGCTGCAATTCCCTCCGCCTGGCGCCGATGGATATTCTCGCGCTCCACCTGCGCCACGTAGCTCAGCAGTTGCAGCACAATATCGGCAATCAGGGTGTTGGTCACATCCGGCGCGTCGCTGGCCCTGGCGCGCGTGTCAAGCAATGGCATATCCAACACCACAATGGCAACCCCGAGCTCCTTGGTAATGCGTCGCCATTCCTCAAGAATCTCGGAGTAATTACGACCAAGTCGGTCGATAGAAAGCACCACCAGCACGTCCCCGTCTCCCAGGACGTGCAGCAGCTCGCGATAACGCGGTCGATCGAAGTCCTTGCCGCTCGCATGGTCGGCATAAATATTCGCCGAGCCCACGCCATAGGCGCCCAGCGCATCCAGCTGTCGATTCAGATTCTGATCGCGCGAACTCACCCGCGCATAACCGTACACCGTCGCCATCTCATCCCCGCTTTCTTGTAAACCTGCCAAAAAGGGACAGGTTTATTTTGGTAGGTTTTACCTCTCAAATAGCAGGTAAGCGGGCGGCCGAGCAGACGGCAAGGTAACCACGATTCAAATGCGAAGGGCGGTCCCGAAAGGCCGCCCTCCGCTCCCCCACCATAAGTCGGGATTTGGCTAATGGATAAGCTTAAAGTCCAAGTGCCCACGCGTGGTATTGACGCGCGAGACCTCGATAATTACGCGCTGCCCCAGCTCGTAACGGGTGCCCGTGTCGGCACCTGTGAGCGTTAGCGCGTCCTCGTCGAACTCGAACCACTCGTTGCCCAGGCTCTTGATCGAAACCAAGCCTTCGACCTGCGTCAGGTCCAAGCGCACAAAGAGGCCCATGCTGCTAATCCACGAGACGGTTCCGGCATAGCGCTCGCCCAGACGGTCCTCATAGTACTGGGCAATCTTGATCTTTTGCGTCGCATGGCTGGCGGCATCCGCCGCGCGCTCGGCATCGCTGCATGCGCGGCAGATCTGCGGCAGAATGCGCGGCAGCGACTCGCGCCCCTTGCCGATCAGCCGCGGCGTACGGACCAAGGCGTCCTTGCCGCCGAGCTGCTCATAGGCCAACTGCAGCTTGAGTACGCGGTGCACCACCAGATCGGGGTAGCGACGGATGGGACTCGTAAAGTGGCAGTAGCACGGCGCGGCGAGCGCAAAGTGGCCCTCGTTGCGCGGCTTGTACAGCGCGCGCTGCATGCTGCGCAGAAGCAGCGTGTTGACGAGCGGTGCGTTGGCCGTACCGGCGGCAGCATCAACTGCAGCCTGCAGTTCATCGGGACTCCCCAGGGCAATACCGGCAGCACGGCGATCGTCGATGATGCCTAGCTGCGCCAGCGCAACGGCGGCACCGTGCAGGCTGTCGGGGCTCGGATCCTCATGCACGCGATAGCAGGCCTCGATATCACGGTCCGCCAGCCACTCTGCAACGCACTCGTTGGCGAGCAGCATGGCTTCCTCGATAAGCGACGTGGCACACGAACGCTCACGCGCCACAATCTGCACGGGCACTCCGTCCTCATCCAATAGAGCGCGAATCTCGGCCGTGTCAAAATCGACTGAGCCGCGGGCGCGACGAATACGACGGCGAAGTTCGGCGAGTTCGTTAGCGGCGACAAGGAAATCGCCGAGGTCGACGTTGTAGCCGCGGGCGGCCTCCTCGCACGCAAGACCGCGCTCAAGCGCTTCCTCGCGCAAGGCCTCAGCAGCCTCAACATCCTCAGCCGCGCCCTCCAGCACCGAATACTCAACCGCACCGGCACGCACCAGCAGCGCCTCGGCGCCGTCATAGTCCATACGCACACGCGAGCGAATCACGCTGGGATACGGATCGTAATGCCGCACGCGACCCTGCTCATCGAGCTCGATATCGACGGTAAACGCAAGACGGTCCTCGTCAGGGCGAAGCGAGCACAGGTCACAGGACAGGCGTTCGGGCAGCATGGGAAGCACGCGATCGGCCAGATACACCGATGTCGTGCGATGGCGAGCCTCAAGATCGATATGCCCGTCCCAAGCCACATAGTGTGAAACGTCGGCGATATGCACACCCAGCTTATAGCCGCCCTCGGGCGTGCGCTCCAGCGAAATGGCATCGTCAAAGTCGCGCGCGTCGACCGGGTCGATCGTGATGACAAAGCGGTCGCGCAGATCGCGGCGGAGCGGGTCCTTAAGCGCCGCGGACACATCGAGCGAAAGCCCCTCGGCCTCGTCTAGCGCAGCCTCGGGATAGCTATCGGTATAGCCGTAACGCGCCATCACATATTGAACGCCCAAATCGGGCGCGTCATCTCCGCCAATGCGGCGTTCGATCGTCACAGTGCCCGATTCCAGGCGCGTCGGGTAGGTCAAAATGCGCGCGACAACAGCATCACCCGGGTGGACACCCAGACGAACCGCCGAGGTGTCCTCGGGCAAAATGAAGAAGTCGGCCTTCAGGCGCGAATCGAGCGGCTCAATCACACCGAGCGGACCGGCGGTCTGGTACGTGCCCACCACGCTTATGGCTGCACGCTCAACCACGCTTTCGATCACGGCGCGCCGCTCACCGTGCGGGCTGTTCTTAATGCTCACGGCAACGGTATCGCCATCCATGATCTCGCGCTTACCGCGGCCCATGACCTTGTAGTCGCCGTTTTCGGTTACAACGTAGGCGCTATGCTCATGGAGCTGCACGCGCCCGGTCAGGCTCGGACGGCGTTCGCTGCGCACCGGCCCGCGCTGATTGCGAGCTCCACGCTTATGCTTGTTATTGCGCCCCATGGCGCCTCCTAACTATCGATTGCGAACTCCAAAGAGTCTACCCAAATGATTCGCTTTCCTGCCGTCCCCTAGGGATCAAAAAACGGGCCGCCCCATAAGAGACGACCCGTTGGAAGGGATGAATTCCAAGCATGCCTACACGCGCAGGTAGCGGCGCATGGCGATGGCAGAACCAAAGAGACCGATAATCACGCCGACCAGAATCAGCGCAGCATAGGTCACCAGGTAGTACTGCATCGGCAGGGCAAACGACATCCAGCCGATGCTCTCCTGCAGACGCGGAATCATCAGATTGCGCAGCAGCTCCAGAACGCCGATGGAAAGCAGCGAGCCCAAAATGGCCTGCAGCACGCCCTCGGTGATAAACGGGCCACGAATGAAGCCGTTGCTGGCGCCGACCAGACGCATAATCGCAATCTCACGACGACGTGCCGTGATGGACAGGCGAATCGTGTTGTTGATGAAGATGAATGCGATAAAGGTCAGAAGACCAACGAGCACCACGGCGGCGATGCGGATGTAGTTGGTCACCTGGAACAGGCGGCTCACTTCCTCCTGGCCGTACAGCACGCTCGCGTTGACGTCGCCGTCATCCGCGATCTTCTGGAAATCGGCATCCTTCTTGAGCTTCTTTGCCGTGCTCTCGACCTTGGACGGATCGTCCATCTCAATAGCGAAGGAAGCCGGCAGCGGGTTCTGGCCATCGAGCGCGCTCATGGTGGCGTCGGCGTTGCCCGACATCTTGCTCGTATACTCGGCCAGCGCGTCGTCCTTGTCCTTATAGGTCACGGACTTGACGTTATTCCACGTCTTAAGCTCGGCCTCAAAAGCCTGAACATCGGCCTGATCGGCGTCATCACTAATGAACGCGTTGATGACAACCTGATCCTCGACGGTGCCGATCACGGAGTTCAGCATCGCAGAGCCCATGATGAACAGGCCGATGATAAACAGCGAAAGGAAGATCGTGATGACGGCGCCGAGCGAGGTAGTCCAGTTACGGAAGAAGTGGCTGATTGCCTCTTTGAAGGAGTAGCCCACGTTAGTTGGTGCCATAGTTGCCGTAACCTCCCCTCTCCTGGTCGCGGATGACGTGGCCGCCCTCGAGGGCGATCACGCGACGGTGCATGCTATCGACCATCTCGCGGTCGTGCGTGGCGACGATCACGGTGGTGCCGGTGCGGTTAATACGCTCAAGCAGCTTCATGATGCCCAGCGAGATCGCCGGGTCGAGGTTGCCCGTGGGCTCGTCGCAGATCAGCAGCGGCGGACGGTTGACCATAGCACGGGCGACGGCAACGCGCTGCTGCTCGCCACCGGAAAGCTGGTCGGGCAGCGAGTCCATCTGATCGGCCAGACCGACCAGGCGCAGCACCTCGGGCACCTGGCTGCGAATGACGCCCTTGGGCTTGCCGATGCACTGCAGGGCAAACGCCACGTTTTCGTAGGCGGTCTTTTGCGGCAGAAGCTTAAAGTCCTGGAACACGGCGCCAATCTGGCGGCGCAGGAACGGAACCTTGCGGTTCTTGATCTTCATGAGGTCCTGACCGGCAACCAGGATGCGGCCGCTCGTCGGCTTGACGTCGCGGTTGAGCGTCGACAGCAGCGTGGTCTTACCCGAGCCGGAGTGACCGACCAGGAAGACGAACTCGCCCGGATAGATCTCGATGTTGATGTCGTCGAGTGCAGGCTTGTTGGGCTGTGCCGGATAGATCTTGGTGACATGCTCCATAAGGATGACGGGCTCGACACCGGCCTGCTTGGCCATCTTCTTGCGGCTGGCCTGCGGATCGATGGGCGCAAACACCGACGTAAAATCGGGGTTGTTGAGCGCGTTATCGAGGCTTGCGACCTCGGCTGCCTGATCGCTCTCGACCACCGGGGCAGCAGGCTGCGTGGGGTCGGGAATAGCGGCAAAGAGACCGGACTGCGCAGGCTGAGGAGCCGGCGTCGCAGGGGCCAAGGGGTCGGGAATGCCGGCCATGGTAGGCTGCGGCGTGGCGGCACCAGCCTGAGGCTGCTCCACGCGAGCGGTCACGGCCTGAACGGGCTCAAAACCCGCCGTGCCGGAAAGCGCGACATCGCTGGTTGGATTGTAGGCAAAGGGATCGGATGCCGGCTGTGCCTGATCTGCCGGCTGAACGGGGGCCTGAGCAACAGGCTGGCCCTCTGAATCCGGAGTGGCGAAACGACTGCCCTGGACGCCTGTCTGCGTCTTGGGGGCATCATCGCCCGCACCGGAGGTACGGAAGTGGTTACCCACTGGTGCTCCTTATCGTCGTGCGTTTAAACTACATGAGCGCTTAGTATTTTAGCAGCATTAGCTTTGCTGCACATAAGAAGCATGGCGGGCTTAGGGATCCCGTCGGCCGGGCACAGGGTTACTCTCCAAATCGTCCTCGGACATGTCGGAGCCCCCGCTGCGCGCTTCGCGCTGCGGGGGCTCCTCCGTCCTGCGGAAAGATTTGGAGAGTAACCCTGTGCCCGGCCTGCGGTAACTAAGGGGTCGCCGCGTTTTGCTTGGGTGCAGCAGCGCCATGCTTGGGGGCTGAATTGCACTTTGCTGGTCTGGGCCCATTTCCCGGAGAAAGCCTTTACTTGGTGCGGGCCTAATTTGTTTGTTGCCGACAAAAACCAGGGGCGTCCTCTTTGAGGACGCCCCTGTTATGGATTGCATGCGGTTGCTGAAGCGATACTTTGCCTCTTCCTGCCTTATGCCAAGAACTCCTTGGTGGTCGCCACGATGTTGGCGGCGTCCAGGCCATACTTGTGCAAGAGCTCGGCACCCGGGCCAGACTCACCGAAGGTGTCGTTGACACCGATCTTCTTGAGCGGCGTCGGGCACTGCTCGCACAGGACGTCGGCAACGGCGCTGCCCAGGCCACCGATCACAGAGTGCTCCTCGACGGTCACGACGTGGCCGGTCTTGGTGGCGCTCTTGACGATCAGATCGGCATCGATGGGCTTGATGGTGTGCATGTTGATGACCTCGGCGTCGATGCCCTCGGCAGCGAGCTGCTCGGCGGCCTCGAGAGCCTCGCCGACCATCAGGCCGCAGGCGATGATGGTCACATCGGCGCCCTCGCGCATGACAATGCCCTTGCCCAACTCGAACTTGTAGGTCTCGGGGTCGTTGATAACCGGCGAGGCCAGACGGGCGAAGCGCATGTACACCGGACCGTCGCACTCGTAGGCGGCGCGCGTCACGGCGCGGGCCTCGACGTCGTCGGCCGGAACGATAACGGTCATGCCGGGGATAACGCGCATGAGGGCGATATCCTCGCAGCACTGGTGCGTGGCACCGTCCTCGCCCACCGAAATACCGGCGTGCGTGGCACCGATCTTAACGTTAAGGTGCGGATAGCCGATGGAGTTGCGGACCTGCTCAAAGGCGCGGCCGGCGGCAAACATGGCAAAGCTGCTCGCGAAGGCGACGCGGCCGGTGGTTGCGATACCGGCGGCAACACCCATCAGGTTGCTCTCGGCGATGCCCACATCGAAGAAGCGGTCGGGGCAGGCGGCCTTAAACTTGCCGGTCTGCGTGGCGGCGGCCAGGTCGGCGTCGAGGACCACAAAGTCATCGTGCTCGTTGGCGAGCTCGACGAGGGCCTCGCCGTAGCTTACACGCGTGGCGATTTTCTTGACGTCTGCCATCCTAGAGCTCCTCTCCGGCGGCCGTGAGCTCTGCCATGGCCTGCTCAAACTGTTCATCGTTGGGGGCCTTGCCGTGCCAACCAACCTGGTTCTCCATAAAGGAAACGCCCTTGCCCTTCATGGTCTCGGCGATAATGGCGGTCGGCTGGCCCTTAGTAGCGCGAGCCTCGGCAAAGGCGGCGCGGATCTGATCGAAATCGTTGCCGTCGGCGAGCTCCACCACATGGAACTTGAAGGCGCGGAACTTGTCGGCGAGCGGCATGGGGTCGTTGACCTCCTCGACGGGGCCGTCGATCTGCAGGCCGTTATGGTCGACGATCACGCAGAGGTTGTCGAGCTGCTGGTTGCCGGCAAACATGGCGGCCTCCCAGACCTGGCCCTCCTCGCTCTCGCCATCGCCCAGCAGGGCGTAGGTGCGATAGTCGTCGCCCCAGTGCTTGGCGGCAACGGCCATGCCCACGGCGGCGGAGATGCCCTGGCCGAGCGAGCCGGTGGACATGTCGACGCCCGGGGTGTCGTTCATGTTGGGATGGCCCTGCAGGTGGCTGCCGATGTGGCGCAGCGTCTCGAGATCCTCCTTGGGGAAGAATCCGCGCTCGGCGAGCACGGCGTACAGACCAGGCGCGCAGTGACCCTTGGAAAGCACGAAGCGGTCGCGGTCGGCCTTGCGGGGGTCGGCAGGGTCGACGTTCATTTCCTCAAAGTACAGATAGGTCATGATGTCGGCAGCGCCGAGCGAACCGCCCGGATGGCCGGACTTGGCAGCGTGCACGCCGGTGACGATGCCCTTTCTCACCTCGTTGGCAACCTTTTTGAGCTCTTCGTCGCTCATTGTGCCTTCCTTTCATCCTCATTAGACAAAATGCGCACGGCACCGAAGGTAATCCCAACACAGCCGCAATGCACGTACGTCATTCATTATGCTGGAAACTGATGGCTTTACCAGAGTTTTTATCATTATTTGAACAATTTAGCAGGCAGAACCGCTGATGAAACGGTTTATCAATGTGAACGTCTTTTGGATGGAACGCGATCGACCCTACGCGCTAATGTCCTTGAATCCCTCGCCGAAGGCTTCCGTAACGTCAGCGACCGTCACAATGGCGTGAGGATCGCGCTCGCGCACGATCGTCTTGAGGGTATTGAGCTCTCGACGGCTCACGATGACCATAATCACCGGCTTCTCGGCACCCGAATACATGCCAGTCGCCTTAAACTTGGTACAACCACGACCCAGGCCATACATGATATCGGCAGCGATATCAGGGAACTTGTCCGAGATGATGAGTACCATACGGCGCTTGTTGCCACCATCGACCACGGCATCGATCACGTAGCCGCTAATGACCATCGAAAGGCCTGCATATAGTGCGTTTTCGACTGAAAAGACCGGAGCCGACAGCGCGCACACGGCAACGTCGATTGCCATGACGGTCGAGCCCACGGGCAGTGAGGTATTACGCGAGATGATTTGGCCAATCGTGTCCGAGCCGCCGGTGTTGGCGCCGGCGCGCAACACCATGCCGTAACCGATGCCCGTAATAATGCCGCCCCACATGGCAGGGAGCATCAGGTCCGCATCCGCCAGAGGTGCTACAAACGGGGCGAACAGATCGGTAAAGAAGCCCAGCAGCACAAAGCCCGTCGCGGTCTGCACCACGTAGAACATGCCGCCCTCGCGCATGACGACCAACAACAGCAAGGCGTTCATCACGATCGTCTGAATACCAACGGGAAGCGATAGGCCGCGCGATGCACCGACCGCCTGGATAATGGTGGCAAGGCCCGTAACGCCACCGGCAGCAAGGCCGTTGGGAATCAAAAACAGGTCGGTCGCAATAGCGGCCAGAGCGCACCCCAACATAATCTGGGGCAGGTCGTGAAAGAAGTTCATCGAAAGAATGCGCTTGATGTCCAGACGGTATGCCATGCTGCCTCCCTCAAAAAAGCGCACCCCATCGGATGCGCTTTGAACTTCTTCTTGTATTCGATTCTACCGATTCGCCGGACAAAAACCACCCCTGCGCAGGGTTTGCTCTGGATACAAAACCACACCGCTCGGAGGGTTTTAATCCATTTCCACATAAACCCGGGCGGTTTAAGCAGACGGGGTCTCCGCGTCAGCGTTGCCGGTGGCCCAGCGATGGTAGCCAATAACAAACGGGTCCAGGTCGCCATCGTCAAGAACTGCCTCGACATTGCTGGTCTCCACGCCCGTGCGTAGGTCCTTGACCATCTGGTACGGGTAGAGCACGTAGCTGCGAATCTGGTTGCCAAAACCAATCGTGGTCTTGGGTCCGCGGATCTCATCGAGTGCCTCGGCGCGCTTCTCGAGCTCAATCTCGTACAGGCGGGCCTTGAGGATCTGCATGCACGCGGCCTTGTTCTGAATCTGGCTGCGCTCGTTTTGACAGGTAACCACAATGCCGCTGGGGAAATGCGTCACGCGCACGGCGGAGTCGGTGGTGTTGACGCCCTGACCGCCCGGGCCGCTCGCGTGGTACACGTCCACGCGGATGTCATCGGGGCTGATCTCGATGTCGATATCATCGGGTAGCACGGGGATGACCTCGACGCCGGCAAACGTGGTCTGGCGGCGCTTCTTGTCGTCGGTGGGGCTAATGCGAACCAAGCGGTGGACGCCGGCCTCGGCGCGCAGCATGCCAAATGCGTCCTTGCCCTCGACGGTAAAGGTCGCGCGGTCGATGCCGATGACCTCGGCTGCGGGACAGTCGTTGATGGTGACCTTCCAGCCGCGACGCTGGCAGTACTTCATGTACATCTTAAAGAGCATGAAGGTCCAGTCCTGGGCCTCCAGACCACCCTGTCCGGGCTTGATAGTCACAATGGCATCGCCGTGATCGAACTCACCGGTAAACCAGCTCGAAAGCTCAAGCTCATCGATGGCGCGGGCCAGGCGCTCAGCCGTGGCCGCAGCCTCCTCGCGAAGGGCGGAGGCGTCGGGGTCATCCCCCATCTCCTCGGCAAGCTCCAGCGCGGCGCGGGCATCGGAAAGCTCGCCGCGCGCGGTGTCCACGGCAGCGATATCTTCCTTGGTGCGCGCGATCTCCTCCATGGTGGCACGGGCAGCGTCGGCGTCATCCCAAAAGCCGGGGGCCACGCTTTTAGCCTCGAGCTCGGTCACGCGCGTGCGCTTTTCGTCCAAATGGAGATACGACTCGACCTCGCCGAGCCGATCCGCAAACGCGTCCAGCTCGGCGGGCGTTACCTCTAAAGCCTCAGCCATTAACGATTCCTGCCGTGGCAGTACTTAAACTTCTTGCCGCTACCGCAGGGGCACGGGTCGTTGCGGCCCACGTTGACGTACGGATCGTCGCTCTCGGACTTGCGGTAGGTCGTCACCTTGCCACCGTTGTTGACGGCAGCCGGCCCGCCTTGGACAGCCGTGCGGGCCTGCACCTGCGCCTGCTTGCGCAGCACCGAGTCGCCGTTGTCACCATCGACCTCGGCAGGACCGGAGAAGCGCGCGCCCTCGAGCGCGGGCTCCTCCTTGTGCTCCATGGCACGCGGGGCAGCCTTGATCTCGATGCGCAAAACCGTGCGCAGGTAATCCTCGTACATGGTGTCGACGAGCATCTGGAATGCGCCGTAGGCCTCGGTCTTGTACTCAACCAGCGGGTCGCGCTGGCCAAAGCCGCGCAGGCCGATGCCGGTCTTGAGGTAGTCCATCTCCTGCAGGTAGTTCATCCAGCGGGTATCGATGACGCGCAGCATGACCTGGGTGTTGAGCTCGCGCATCAGATCCTCGCCCAAGCGCTCGGCCTTCATGTTGTAGCACTTCTCTACGTAAGCCAGGACATCGGCAGCCAGGGCCTCATAATCCTCGTCGGGGAACTTCGGCGTATCGATGTGGCCGGTGAGCTCCACAACCCACTTGCGCAGACCCTCCAGGTCGCGCTCGCCATCGTGGCTGTCCTTGGTGCAGAACTCCTGCACGCAGCGGTACACGGTGTCGTGCATGACCTCGGTGATGTGGTCGGTCAGGTCCTTGCCGTCCAGAATCTTATTGCGCTCGGCGTAGATGACCTGGCGCTGCTTGTTCATGACGTCGTCGTACTCAAGGACGCTCTTACGCATGGAGAAGTTGATGCTCTCGACCTTATGCTGGGCGCTCTCGACGGCCTTGGAGATGATCTTGTGCTGGATGGGCATGTCATCGCCCATGTCGGCCGTGACCATCATCTTGGAGACGCGGTCCATCTTGTCACCGCCGAACAGACGCATGAGGTCGTCCTCGAGCGACAGGTAGAACTGGGTCTCGCCTGGATCGCCTTGACGGCCGGAACGGCCGCGCAGCTGGTTGTCGATACGGCGGGACTCATGGCGCTCGGTGCCGATAACGGTCAGGCCGCCGGCGGCAAGCACGCGCTCGCGCTCGGCCTTGCAAGTCTCCTTGGCCTCGGCGTTAAACTGCTCGAGCTGCTCGGGCGTCACGTCCTCCATGGTCAGGCCCTCGTACTCCAGGCGCTCGCGCACCAGCTCGTCGGGGTTGCCGCCCAGCAGGATGTCGGTACCACGACCGGCCATGTTGGTGGCGATGGTCACGGCGCCGTAGCGTCCGGCCTGGGCAACGATGTGGGCCTCGCGCTCATGGTGCTTGGCGTTGAGGACCTCGTGTGCGATGCCGCGCTTGGTAAGGGCGGCGGACAGCTTCTCGGAGCTCTCGATGGAGACGGTGCCCACCAGGACCGGCTGGCCCTTGGCGTGACGTCGCTCGACATCGTCGGCGACGGCGTTGTACTTGGCCTGAATGGTGCGGTACACCAGGTCCTCGTGATCCACGCGCTGCACGGGCTTGTTGGAAGGGATGACCTCGACGGGCAGCTTGTAGATCTCGCGGAACTCGGCATCCTCGGTAAGTGCCGTGCCGGTCATGCCGGAGAGCTTGTCATACAGACGGAAGTAGTTCTGCAAGGTGATAGTGGCCAGGGTCTGGTTCTCCTCGCGTACGAGCACGCCCTCTTTGGCCTCGATGGCCTGGTGCAGGCCCTCGGAGTAACGGCGGCCTTCCATAATGCGGCCGGTGAACTCGTCGACGATCTTGACCTCGCCGTTGGTGACCACATACTGCTTGTCGCGGTGGAACATGTACTGGGCCTTCAGCGCCTGCTGCAGGTGGTTGACCAGCTGACCGGAGAGATCGGCATAGATGTCATCGATACCCAGGCGGCGCTCGATCTTCTTAAGACCGCGCTCGGTGGCGGCGATGGTGTGCTTGGCCTCGTCCATGACATAGTCGCCCGTGGGTTCAACGTCCTCAGTGGCGGTGAGCATATCGTGCGACACGTCCTCGCCGCGCTCAAGACCACGCACGGCACGCGCGAAATCCTTGTAGGTACTGGCGGACTTGGTGCCAGCGCCCGAGATGATCAGCGGGGTGCGGGCCTCATCGATCAGGATGGAGTCAACCTCGTCGACGATGGCGTAGTTGTGGCCGCGCTGCACGCGCTGCTCGGGACGGGTAACCATGTTGTCGCGCAGGTAATCAAAGCCGAATTCGGAGTTGGTGCCGTAGGTGACGTCGGCCTGGTAGGCCGGGCGCTTGAGCTCGAGCGGCATGTTGTTCTGGAGCAGACCGACGGTCATGCCCAGGTACTTATAGATGCGGCCCATCCACTCTGAGTCGCGCTTGGCAAGGTAATCATTGACAGTAACGACGTGCACGCCCTTGCCGGCAATAGCGTTAAGATAGCCGGCCAACGTGGAGACGAGGGTCTTACCTTCGCCGGTCTTCATCTCGGCGATGTGGCCCTCGTGCAGTGCCATGGCGCCAATGAGCTGCACGTCAAAGTGGCGCATACCCATGGTGCGCTTGGAAGCCTCACGCACGGTGGCAAAGGCCTCGGGGAGCATGTCGTCGAGCGACTCGCCGTTGGCGTAACGCTCGCGGAACTTATCGGTCTGGCCGCGGAGCTCCTCCTCGGTCATCTTCTCAAACTGGGGCTCAAGACCGTTGATCTGGTCGACGATCTTGTAGTAGCGCTTAAGGTCCTTATCGGATCCAAAGGACAGCAGCTTTGACATGAATCCCATGTGGTTTTCCTTTTTGGCCATCGCCCACGTCGTGCAGTTGCGGGCGAGTTAAACACAGATGATTGTACTTTAGCCAAACAAGGCGCGACCTATACGGTCGACCTCGACCGCCACGTAATAACTACGACCAACCTGCCAAAAAGGGACAGGTTTATTTTGGCAGGTTTTATCTGGGCAAACGCTGCATCTCTATCATTTGGTGCAAACGGACCTGTCCCCCTTCGCACCGATTTGGTGTCATGGGGACAGGTTGGTTTGCACCAATAAAAGAAAAGGGCCGCGCACCCAATTGGATGCACGGCCCTTTTGCCATGAATGCGAGCGATTCCTCGGCGAGCTATTTACTCAGCAGCCTCGGTGGTCTCGGCCTCGGCAGCGGCCTCCTCGACGGGAGCCTCTGCGGGAGCCTCGGCGGCCTGCTTGGCAGCCTCCTCGGCAAACTTAGCAGCACGCTTAGCCTTCTCGGCAGCCTTAGCCTCAGCGGCGGCCTTGCGAGCGGCCTCGGCCTCAGCAGCCTTGGCAGCCTTGGCAGCCTTGGCCTCCTCGGCCTTCTTGAGCTGGGCGGCAGCGGCGCCACCGAACTTGTCGGCGAAGCGCTGGACGCGTCCACCGGTGTCGACGAACTTCTGCTGGCCGGTGTAGAACGGGTGGCACTCGTTGCAAAGCTCAACCTTCATCTCGGACACGGTAGCGTGCGTCTTGAAGGTGTTGCCGCAGGAGCACGTCACCGTGCACTCGACATACTGGGGATGGATACCCTGCTTCATGGTAGGACTCCTTATTGGTCAGGCGCTGGTTACCGATCAGCGCATAAGGCGTCTTGGTTTCCGACCAAGACAACAAACTCGGCTATGGTACCACGGCGCCGCGTGTCCCACAAAAGGTTCACGGTCTTTTCGGAACGACACGAATCTGACCCATCGAAACACATCTCCACCGTTCCTTCAACTGGGAAAATGCCGTCCCCGGGGCCTGAGAAGGGCCCCGGGGACGTTCGACTGACTGCGGGAACGGCCTTTCCGCTCAATGTGTTCGGCTGAGATCGGAAATCAACCAAACTGAACTAGGTTCAGTTGACATGGTTAAAAACGAGGGGCGACGCTTTTGCGTCACCCCTCGTCCCGGCCGGTTGCTTTAGTTGTACACACGGTAGTTACACTTGAACTGGGTTATGTGTCCATAGTTGGAGCGGTACCAACCCGACGTATAGCTGATTGCCTCTGCGCCTAGATAGTCGTAGCCCTTGTTGTAGCGAAGCTCACGGTAGGTCATGTCGTACTCTGCTACGTAAAACATTTTTCCAGAGAAGGCTTTGTACCGGTCTTTAACCGTCGAAGCCATGTACAGGGGTTCGACATCGCCTTTCTCTCCGTTGAGCGCATAGACGGGTGCCGCGATTCCGCATAAAGCCGTTGCCACGAGGATGGCGTAGACAGCCATGCGCGACGCATTGGACTTCAGCTGTTCAAATAGTTTCATGTCATTCACCCTCCCTCGTATGTATCGAGGTATTCCTGCTTGAGCGTCTGCGAGGACGACTCGATCTTT
>UQOJ01000005.1 GCA_900542635.1 uncultured Collinsella sp. | reverse complement strand
CGTAGCGGGTGGTTTAAAGCTGGCCGCTGCGCGGCCAGCGGACTAAAGTCTTGAAATAAAGGGATAGGGCCACGCAGCCCTATCCCTTTTTGCTAGCTATGACAGCTTGTGCGCTACTCGCGGCACAGGTGCACGGCGAAGCCGGCGAACTCGCGCTTAAAGTACACGAGCTTGGTACCACCGTCGGGTAGCAGCGCGCGCGACTCCTCGTTGACCTCGAGCCCGCGCTCGGCAAACCACTTCTCAGCTGCATCGATGTCGTTAACGGCAAAGCCGATGTGGCCTTTGGTGCCACGACCGTTCTGCTTCATGACCTCGACCAGCGAATCGTTGAAGTACGAAACCGGGGTCTCGATAACAGGCAGGCCCATCATCGTCGAGAACAGCTCCGCGATCTCCAGGGCGTCTGCCGGGTCGGCGGCGTTAATGCCCACATGGGCAACGCGCATGCCAAAGAGCTCGACCGGGTTGACGTTCTGCTCACTCATACAGGCAGTGCCTACTGAGCCATGACGTCGAGAACGGCCTTCTCGGCAGCGACGCGGTTCATGCCGGTCATGAAGGGCACGCCGCTCACGTACGGGCAGGTGAGGCCTTCGGGGGCAACGGTGGTGGCGATCAGCAGGTCGGCGCCCTCGTCGCAGTAGTCCTTGGCCTCGGAGATGGCGCACTGCACGATCTCGTACTTGTCGGCGTAACCGTTGGCGTCGAGCAGGGTAGCGACCTTCTGGGCAACGAGCGTGGAAGTAGCAGCGCCAGCACCGCAAGCCAAAACGATCTTCTTCATAGGTAATGTCTCCCTTCGTGGTTTACTTTAGGTAAGTGTACCGCAGCGAGCGATGGCACTCAGCCTCGATGAGCTTTTATGCCAGTTTGCTTGCGCGCTGCGTATAATACATCTAGTACGTGTTGTCATACCGCTCGCTTTATGAGCGACTAAGGACCCTAATATGCCCGATTCCCGCACCCTCTGGACCGCCGTCGTTATCATCTGCATCGCCGTGTCGGTGTTCTTTAGCGTCAAAAAACGCACCACGTTTAAACGCCTGCAGCAATTGATGGCCGCCAAGCAGTGGGACGAGTTCGATCGTTTGCTCGACGGCAAACTCACCAGCATGCTGTACCCACGCTACAACCGCGACTACCTGCGCCTGAACTCCTATCTGCTGCGCGAGGACCACGAGCGTGCCAGCGAGATGTTCGATCTGCTGCTGGGGCTCAACCTCCCCAAGATGCAGCGCGTCGACCTGGTGATCAAAGCCTTTAACTACTATGTTGGCCAGGAGGACCGCAAAAAGTCCAAAGAGCTGTTGCACGAGATCAAGGGCTTTGAGGGCGGTCAGGCCGAGGCAGTCGCGCACGAATGCCAACTGATGTACGACACGATGATCCTCAAGCGCCACAACGACATTCCCGAGCTGGAGCGCATGCTCGAGGATGTCGGCGACGACCCGGTCAAGCGCTGCCGACTGGAGTACCTGCTGGCCCTGCAGTATCAAAACAAGGGCGACGAGGCAAAGTTCCAAGAGTTCCTGGAGAAGTCGGGCCAACACTCGATGGCCGTCAACGCGTAACGGACGGCTTGTGCTAGACTTCTAGTCTCACGGGGGCGTGGCGGAATTGGCATACGCAGGAGACTTAAAATCTCTCGCCGCAAGGATTGTGGGTTCGAGTCCCACCGCCCCTACCATATGGAGCTTTCGAGCCCGTGTTCCTCAGGGATGCGGGCTCGCTTCTTTTAGATGCCGGTGGGACTCGAACCCGCGAGGGGGCGAGCGTTAAGCGGACGCGCAGCGTCCGAAGCGAGCCGGCGAGGGCGCCGACAGGCGGCCGAAGCCGGTGCGTATTTGCGCAGCAAATACGCAGACGTCCCACCGCCCCTACCATTTGGATTTTACGGGCCCATGTCCCCCAGGGATGCGGGCTCGTTTCTTTTACGCGCCGGCGGGGCTCTAAGTTGCGGTGGAATAGATCCTGTTTATACCGTTTACCAGCTTATTTAGGAACTATTTCACCGCAACTCAGAGGAAGACGGTTAAAGAGCACTCAGGCTCGGGGTCCAGGCGATGGTGGGGGTTGTGCCGTCGAGAGTCTCGTTGATGGTGGCGGCCATACCGGCGAGTAGGCTGTTCTCGCTTACAGTGAGCGTCTTGTAGCCACCGGCGCGCATGAGCTCGCGGATTACCACGGCACCAGCCAAGATCACGCCCGCGCGTTTGGGCTGTACACCCGGTAGAGCGGCGATGCCGTCCGCATCCAACGCAGACATGCGCTCGATAGCGGCCGAAACCTGATCCAGCGAAAGCTCGCGCAGGTGCACAAAGCTCGAATCGTACGGTTCCAGCTCATGAACGAGCGCCACGAGTGTGGTGACGGTGCCACCCACTGCGACCAAGCGTTCGGCGCGCTCAAAATTGCTCGGCAGGCCCTCAAAATAGGCAGCGAACTGCTCGCCCGCCCACGCGGCAGCGGCAGTAAGCTCGCCGCGTGCGGACGGCAGTGCCGAGAAAAATCGCTCCGTCACACGGCGACAACCGATGTCCAGCGAACGCGTGCCCTCCAGCGCAAAGACCCCACGCTCCGGCGCATAGACGCCCGTCGCGAGCTCCGTGGATCCGCCGCCCGAATCGGCAACAATGATGCGCTCGCCGGCAAAGTCGTGCGCCACGCCAAAAAACGTCAGGCGCGCCTCGACCTCGCCCGGAATCACCTGCGGTTCGAGCCCCAGCTCACGCAGACCGTCCAGCAGCAGTGCGGCATTGGATGCATCGCGCGCGGCGCTCGTGCATGTGGTGCAAATGCACGCGGCCCCAAAGGCACGCGCCTCGTCCACAAACATGCGGCATGCAGCGAGCACGCGCTCGACCGCCGCCTCGCAAAAGCGACCCGTCGCGTCCACACCCTCGCCCAGGTCGGTAATCTCGGTATGCTTGGACGATTCCACGATCGCCCCGCCCTCGACCTGCGCCAGCACCAGTCGCGACGACACCGTTCCCAGATCGATCGCCGCCACCTTATATCGTTTGCAATCTGCCATTGCGGGCTCCCCTCCGGGCGCTATTTGCCGTTGGACACGACCGTCTGGCCCTCGACACCGTTAAACCCAAACAGCATGTCGAGCGCCTGGATGTACCACGGGGCGTCCTTACCGACTTCTTCGATTTCCTTGGCAACTTCGCTGGCCTTCTTGGCGTTCGACGACTTCTTGCTCGAAGACGAATCCGAATCGTCGTCCAGGCCCTGCACTTCAATCCTCTTCTCGCCGGGCATCACCAGGCCCAGATCCTCGGACGCCGCATCCTTAATGCCCTCCTCCGAGAGCAGCTTGTCGACGCTTTTTTGCAGCTCATCATTGTATTGCTGGCGAATCTCGACCTGCTTAGCCAAAATATCGCTCGAACGCTTTGCCACGTACAGGTCGCGCACGGGGAAATACAGGCTCACGAGCACCAGGGCAACGACGATGCCGATGAATAGCCCTCGCTGAGGACCGTGGGTAAAGTCGTAGATCGCCTTGACCACCGCGTTGTCGTTGGCGTAGTGCATAAAGTCCGAGCCCGAAAAACGGTTCGAGGGCCTGCTCGACCTATCGTGCGTTTGAGCCGACGAGCGCTGAGCATGCGACGAACGTGCCGGGCGCACTGGTCCATCTGTCGAAGTATTCACTTGAGCATTGGGGCGCGAGGTACTTGTCGGGCGCTGCATGGAGCGGTCGGCGCCGGCGTAGGCGGACCCACCGAGCTGCACCGTGCGCGCACGGCGAGGCGACGGCTCACGCGAACCGGCGGAATAGTACCTGTTGTCGTAAATCTGATCCATGTGCGCCTTGTGCGGTTGAGGTTTGTTTGCGCTAAGTATTCTAGTTATAGCACGAGCGCCCGCACCGCCTTCGCCAGCCTTTGCTCGACATAAAAAAGGCGCTGAGTCATATGGCCCAGCGCCTAATGGTGCTCAACAGCGCCCGGCTGGAGCAAGGCAAATCCGAGTCTTCCCCGCCCCCGCGACCTCCGCGTGCCTAGCGAATGTTGTAGAACGCGGCCTTGCCGGCGTAGCGCGCGCTGCCCTCGAGCTCGTCCTCGATGCGGATGAGCTGGTTGTACTTGGCGATGCGGTCGCTGCGGCACGGGGCGCCCGACTTGATCTGGCCGGCGTTGATGCCCACGACCAGGTCGGCGATCGTGGAGTCCTCGGTCTCGCCGGAACGGTGGCTCACGATGCAAGCGTAGCCGGCCTCCTTGGCGGTCTCGATGGCCTCGAGTGACTCGGTAAGCGTGCCGATCTGGTTGACCTTGACCAGGATCGCGTTGGCGGCACCCAGCTCGATGCCCTTCTTGAGGCGCTCGGTGTTGGTGACGAACAGGTCGTCGCCCACCAGCTGCACCTTGTTGCCAATGCGACGGGTGAGCTCAACCCAGCCGTCCCAGTCCTCCTCGGCCATGCCGTCCTCGATGGAGATGATGGGATAGGTGTCAACGAGCTTCTCCCAGTAATCGACCATCTGGGCGCTCGTGTACTCCACGCCCTCGCCCTTGAGCTCGTACATGCCGGTCTCGGCGTTGTAGAACTCGGTCGATGCCGGATCCATGGCGTACATGAAGTCGACGCCGGGCTTAAAGCCGGCCTTCTCCACGGCCTTGGTGATGTACTCGAACGGCTCGGCATTGGTCTTGAGGTTGGGCGCAAAACCGCCCTCGTCGCCCACGCCGCCGCCCAGGCCGGCCTCGTGCAGCACGCCCTTGAGGGTGTGGTAGACCTCGGCGCACCAGCGCAGGCCCTCGGCAAAGCTCGGGGCGCCCACCGGCATGATCATGAACTCCTGGAAGTCGACGTTGTTGTCGGCATGCACGCCACCGTTGAGGATGTTCATCATGGGCGTGGGCAGCAGGTGGGCGTTAACGCCGCCCAGATACTGGTACAGCGACAGGCCCGCCGACTCTGCCGCAGCGCGGGCAACGGCCAATGATACGCCCAGAATGGCGTTGGCGCCGAGCTTGGTTTTGTTGGGCGTGCCGTCGGCGGCAATCAGTGCAGCGTCAACGGCACGCTGATCGAAGGCATCGAGGCCCACGACGGCGTTGGCGCACTCGTTGTTGACATGCTCGACGGCCTGCGAAACGCCCTTGCCCAGGTAGCGGCCCTTGTCGCCATCGCGCAGCTCGCAGGCCTCAAAGGCGCCGGTCGAAGCACCCGAAGGCACCATTGCACGGCCAAAGCTGCCGTCCTCGAGCACGACCTCGACCTCGACGGTGGGATTGCCGCGGCTGTCGAGCACCTCGCGACCGTAGACGTCCAAAATATCGCTCATGTTGTCTCCCTCTCACTTGGAAACGTAGTGGATGCAAGCGACCGGCTGACCGTGCACCATCGGTGCGTCTCCGTAAGTTAGCCATGTCGCACTTTTTGCATTATGCCCTAAGTTAGCCGAGGGATACACTTGATTTTCGAAAAATTTAGCGGGAACGATGAGGCGTGTCAGCCCGTCGTTCCCGCAGTCTTACTCCCCTGCCTTTGCTGCGTCCCACAGGTCGTTGAGGCCGTGGGTCGAAAGCTCGGCAAGATCCACGTGAGCATCGGCCGCCATCTGCTCCATCGCGGCCCAGCGACGGCGGAACTTTGCCGTGCTGGCACGAAGGGCGCTCTCGGCGTCAATGCCCTCCTTGCGCGCGACGTTGACCAAGGCAAAGAGCAGGTCGCCAAACTCCATTTCGCGCTCGGGCGAGCCAGGGGCCTCGGCCTCAAACTCGGCACGCTCCTCGGCAACCTCGTCCCACACATCCTGGACCGTCTCCCACTCAAAGCCCACGGCAGCCGCCTTGTGCGACACCTTCTGAGCCTGCATCAGCGCCGGCAGATGCGTGGGCACGCCGTCGAGCAGGCCCTCGGGCGCAGCCTCGCCTGCCGCCACGGCCTTGTCCTTGGCAGCCCTCTCGGCAAGCTTAACCTCGTCCCAAATCTTGAGTACCTCGTCGGAGCTGTCGGCATCCACATCGCCAAACACGTGCGGATGACGGCGAATGAGTTTGGCGTCGATATCGCGCGCCACGTCGGCCAGCGTAAACTCGCCGGCATCCGCCGCGATCTGCGCATGCAGCACGACCTGCATGAGCACGTCGCCCAGCTCCTCGCGTAGGTGAACCGCGTCGTCCGCCTCGATGCAGTCGAGTGCCTCGTAGGCCTCCTCGATCATGTTCTTGCCGATGCTGCGGTGTGTCTGTTCGCGATCCCACGGGCAGCCATCGGGCTGACGCAGGCGCCAGATGGTCTGCACCAGATGCTGCAGCTCGGCCGACGCGTCTATCAGCGTGGACAGATCGCGCGAGCCCTCGGCATTTTGCTGAGCCATATGCTGCGCCATGGTTATTCCTCCTCCAGGATCACGTGGCGGAACGCACCGCCCTCGTAGATGCCGTAGCTGTGCGCGCCGTCCTTGGGAATGCTCACGCTGCCGGGGTTGAAGAGCCACAGGCCCGGGTGCGCGGCACTTTCCTCGTTGACCTTGATGTGCGTATGACCGTAGACGAGCGCGGAGCCCTCGGGCAGCGCGGGCGCGTGGTCGACGCTGTTGTGCATGCCGGCGCCAAAGACATGGCCGTGCGTCAGGAACAGCTCGCGGCCGGTCTCGTCAAACAGCGTGGCGTAGTCGGCCATGACGGGAAAGTCGAGCACCATCTGGTCGACCTCGGCGTCGCAGTTGCCGCGCACCGCGATGATGCGGTCGGCCAGGGCGTTGAGCAGCGGGATTACGCGCTTGGGGGCGTAATCGCGCGGCAGGTCGTTGCGCGGACCGTGGTAGAGCAGGTCGCCCAGCAGGACGATGCGGTCGGGCTGCTCGGACTCGATGGCGGCGACCAGGCGCTCGGCCCAATATGCCGAGCCGTGGATGTCGGAGGCGATGAGGTATTTCATGGGGAGATCCTTTCGAATGGGGTTGATATGGCTGGGCGCAGGATATCGCCACCAGCCGCGTTATTCAAATCGCAGTGCCGCGCTCTGGGCCGCCTGCATCACGCGCTGGAGCGGCACGTTGTGCTCACGGGCAAGGCGGGCGCAGTCCTCGTACTCGGGCGCCGAACGCTCACTGCCGTCGGGCAGGGTGGCCACCTTGACGGACACCTCGCCCCATGGCGTCGTTACGCGCTCAAAGCGGCGTGGCAGGCAAACGCGCTCCATGACCTGGCGACGAATGCCGTTGGTCGTGGTTTCCAAAAAGATAATCGTCTGCAGGCGCTCGATATCCTCGTGCGAGCAAATCACCTGCAGCTGCCAGCTGGGGCGGCCTTTCTTGCAATAGAGGGGCAACCAATGTACCTCGCGGGCGCCGGCCTTGCGCAGGCAATCGGCAGCGTAGGCAAGCACCTCGGGCGACGCATCATCGATGTCGCACTCCAGTTTGACGATAGTTTCGGGCGCATCAGTCTCGCGAGACAGCGGGGATGTGCTATCGCATTGCATACGGTCTGGATCCTTTCCGCGCGGGCTCGTTTTGTTCACCCAAACGCTAGCACATCGCAGGCTGCGCGAGTGTGACGGCGCGTGATGAGCGCGATTTTCCTTGTCGACAAGAAACCGACACTCCACCGCCCCGGCCAAACATGTACATCAGCCTCCAAACATGTCATTATTTGCAGCTTTTGGAGGCTGATGTACATGTATTGGAGCAAGCGAGGCCGTGCAGCCTTTCCAATCGATTTCGAGCTCCGGCGCGCGCGGCGTGTTGAGAGCTGCACCATTACAATGGAGCGGATTCGCCAAATGCAAAGGAGTCGCCATGCCCGCATGCCCGCTGGTCGATTGCCACACCCACACCTCGTTTTCGGACGGACATGCCTCGTTTGAGGACAACGTTCGCGCCGCTGCTGCGGCCGGTTGCCGCGTCATGGTCTCGACCGATCACCTCACCCTGCCCGTCAGCATGGACGCCAACTGCGAAGTACAGGTTGTCGAGGGTGACCTGACGGCACATCGTCTGGCCTTTGAGGACGCCCGCAAGCTCGCCGCGCAGATCGCGCCGGAGCTCAGCTTTATCTATGGCTTTGAATGCGACTGGTACGAAGGTTGCGAGCCTCTGGTTGAGCGCTGGTCCGCGAGTGCCATAGTGCGCTTGGGCAGTGTGCACTGGATTGGCTATCCGGGCGATATCATGGCCGGTGCCGCGGGTGCGGCGGGAACGGAAGACGTCGCTCGCCCCGATACACCCGATTCGCGCTGCGGCTGGATCGATGATGACACCAACCTGCATGTTTGGGAAAACCTGGGGGTACACGGCGTGTGGGAGCGCTACGTCGACGACTGGTGCCGCGCTTGCGAAAGCTCACTCAACTTTGACGTAATGGCCCATCCCGACCTGGTCATGCGCTTTTCGAAGGAAGGCTTTGCGCCCGACTTTGACCCGACGCCGTTCTGGGGGCAGATGGCCGAGTGCGCTCACGACACGGGCCGCCGCGTTGAGGTCTCGACCGCCGCGCCGCGCAAGGGGCTCGACGATTACTATCCCGCGACCGGGCTATTGCGTTGCTTCGCCCACGCCGAGGTACCCATCACCTTTGGCTCGGACGCACACCGCGCCTGCGACATCTGCTGGAATATCCGCGAGGCACAAGCCCACACCTACGACTGCGGCTACCGAACCTACGATATCCCCCACCCCACCGGCGAATGGGAATCCACACCCCTCGACTAGCCATCCCTTCATAAGTTGCGGTGGAATAGGGATTGTTTTGCCTGATGAAGCGCTTAAACAGTCCCTATTTCACCGCAACTTCCATGACCCCGTTACACCAACAAAGACTGTCCCAAACGACTAGTCGTTTAAGAACGTCCCCAATGACTAGTGGCGGCGGGCGTTGAGTTCACCGGCGAGTTCGTCGAGGGTGATACCGTAGCGCTCGAGCGTCACGAGCAGGTGGTAGACCAGGTCGCCGGCCTCGTAGCGGATGTGATCGTGATCGTTATCCTTGCAGGCCATGATCACCTCGCTCGACTCCTCGGCAAGCTTCTTGAGCAGCTCATCCTCGACGTCGGTCAGCAGACGCGCGGTATAGCTCTCCTGCGGCGATGCATCACGACGACCGTGAATCACCTCGGCCAGACCTGTCAGCGTCTCTCCGATATTTCCATCCTGAACGTTTGCGGTGCGCACACCCATAGTTCAATCCTTTCTGGTGGCCGAGCTTCTAATCGAGCGCCCGCCCTACGCGAGTTTCTTAAAGAAGCAGGTACGGTTGCCGGTATGGCAGGCCGGACCCGGCGAGTCGACCTTGACCAGCAGCGTATCGCTATCGCAGTCGGCCCAGAGCTCCTTGACCGCTTGCATATTGCCGCTCGTCGCGCCCTTGTTCCAGAGCTCCTGGCGACTGCGGCTCCAAAACCACGTGGTACCGGTCTTGAGCGTCAGCCCCACCGACTCCTCGTTCATCCAAGCAACCATAAGCACCTCGCCGGTGTCGTACTGCTGAACCACACAAGGAATCAGCCCCTTGGCGTCGTATTTGAGCTCGGACGCAGTTGTCACTTGCTCCATTTAAAAATCCAATCTCACGGGGATGCCTTGACTGGCCATATACTCCTTCACCTGGCGAATGCTGAACGTCCCAAAGTGAAAGACGCTGGCCGCCAGTACGGCATCGGCCTCGCCCTCAATCACGCCCTCGGCGAAATGCTCGAGCGTGCCCACGCCGCCGCTTGCGATCACCGGAATCGGCACCGCGCGCGCCACGGCGCGGGTGAGCGCCAGGTCAAAGCCGGCCTTGGTGCCGTCGCGGTCCATACTGGTGAGCAAAATCTCGCCGGCGCCGCGACGAGCCGCCTCCTCGGCCCACGCCACCGCGTCGATGCCCGTGGCGTTGCGGCCTCCTGCGGTAAAGACCTCCCACTTGTCGGCCCCCGGCTCACCGGGCAGGCCCACGCGCTTGGCATCGATCGCCACGACCACGGCCTGACTGCCAAAAGCCGCGGCAGCCTGGCTAATCAACGACGGGTCGCGCACGGCCGCCGAGTTGAGCGACACCTTGTCGGCACCGGCGGCAACCATGGTCCGCATGCCCGCCAAGTCGCGAAAGCCGCCGCCCACGGTATAGGGAATAGCGAGCTCCTCGGCTGCGTGTGCCGCCATCTCGATGGTCGTCGCACGGTTGTCACTCGTCGCGGTAATGTCCAAAAATACGACCTCGTCCGCACCTTCGCGGTCGTAGGCGTGCGCCAGCTCCACCGGATCGCCCGCATCGCGCAAGCTCACAAAGTTGACGCCCTTGACCACACGGCCGTCCTTGACGTCCAGGCAGGGAATCACACGTTTGGTAAGCATGGGCTACTCCTCCCCTCGGGCGGCGGCCAGCGCCTGTACCAACGTAAAGTTGCCCTCGTAGAGCGCACGGCCGGTAATGGCACCCTCAATAGCATCCTCACCCACCGCAGCCAGCGCGCGAATATCGCCGAGCGTCGAGATACCGCCCGACGCCACGACGGGAAAGCCCGCGACCTGCGCCACATGGCGATATGCCGCCACGTCGATGCCCGTCTGCATGCCATCGCGCGCGATATCGGTATAGACCAGGTGTTTAAAGCCCAGCTCGATAAGCTGCGCCACGGCATCGTCGAGCGCCACGCCCGCGCCGTCACGCCAGCCGTTCACCTTGACCTGACCGTCGCGCGCGGCGATATCTGCTACCAGCAGCTCGCCAAAGCCTTGGGCTGCCACCTCAGCAAAACCCGGCTCGGTCACGAGCACGGTGCCCAGCGCAATGCGGCGAGCACCATAGCCTGCCAGCTCATCGATGCGCGCGAGTGAGCGAACGCCGCCGCCCACGTCCACGGACAGACCGCCGACGCCGCAGATGGCCTTAATCGCCGCCGAGTTGGCAGCGCATGTGTCCTCGTCCTCACCAAAGGCAGCGGATAGGTCGACGACATGCACCCAGCTTGCGCCCTGCTCGGCAAACGAGCGGGCAACGGCCACGGGGTCGTCGGAATATACCTTGCAGCGGCTGCGGTCGCCGCGCTCCAGGCGTACAACCTTGCCGCCGATCAGATCGATTGCGGGAAACAGGATCATCGGCCGACCTCCTCGACGATGTTGACGAAGTTCTTAAGGATGCGCTGACCCAGCGCGGAGGATTTCTCGGGATGGAACTGGCAGCCCCACACGTTGCCATGGCGCACGATGCACGGGAAACTCCGTGTATAGTGCGTGCGCGCCAACACATCGGCGGCATCGACGTCGTCGGCCACCGCGTAGCTGTGGGTGAAGTACATGTTGGCGCCCTCGGCAAAACCGGCAAGCAGCGGATCAGCCGCACCGGCGGACGTCATGTGCACCTGGTCCCAGCCCACGTGCGGCACCTTCAGGCGGCTCGACTCCAGGCGCGTGCACGAGCCGCGCATAATACCCAGGCCATCGACCCAGGGACCGCCAGCCTGCTCGGGAGCGTTTCCGTCCACGACCGCGCCCTCGTCCGCCGGCACGCCCTCGTTGCCGCGCTCAAAAAATAGCTGAAGGCCCAGGCAGATGCCGAGCAGCGGAGTTCCGGCGGCAACGGCATCGAGCACGGCCACCTCCTCGCCGCTCTGGCGCATAAAGGCGATCGCGTCATAGAACGCGCCCACGCCCGGGATGACCAGGCCGTCGGCGTTGCGGATCTGCTCCGGATCGTCCGACGTGCAGGCGGCGGCACCGGCGCGCGCAAGCCCGCGCACGACGCTCGACAAGTTGCCCTTGTGGTAGTCGACCACCACAATCTTCGGTTCGCCCACGCGACCCTCCACTTCTCATCATCCAAAACCACCGCAAAGGGGACAGGTTTCTTTTGGTCGGTTAAACGTTCACCCACCACATGAGACAGCATTCCCGCAGATAAAACCTGCCAAAATAAACCTGTCCCTTTTTGGCAGGTTACAGTGAGCCCTTGGTGCTGGGGATGCCCTGCACGCGGGGATCGAGCTCGCAGGCGTGGCGCATCGTGCGACCCACGGCCTTAAAGGCGGCCTCGATAATGTGATGCGAGTTGCCGCCCGCCAGTTCGCGCACGTGCAGCGTGAGCTTGGCATCGCGTGCGAAGGCATAGAAGAACTCAACGGCCAGCTCGGTATCGAAGCTGCCCACGCGCTCGGTCGGCACGGGCAGCTCGCAGTAGGCCTGGCCGCGACCCGAAATGTCCACGGCAGCCATCACGAGTGTCTCGTCCATGGCAATCGCTGCATCGGCAAAGCGTGTAATGCCCGCCTTGTCGCCCAACGCTTGGCAAAACGCCTCGCCCAGCACAATGCCCGTATCCTCGACGGTGTGGTGCGCGTCGACCTCAACGTCGCCTACCGCATGCACCGTCAAATCAAACAGGCCATGGCGACCAAAGGCGTTGAGCATATGGTCGAAAAACGGTACGCCCGTCGAGATATCGCACACGCCGCATCCGTCTAGGTCGAGCTTGACGACAATGTCGGTCTCACCCGTCTTGCGGGTCACCTCGGCATAACGGCCCATCTACATCTCCTCCTTCACCAGCGCGGCAAACGCGGCCAGCACCTCATCGTTTTCCTGCGGCGTGCCAACAGTGATGCGCAGGCAGTCCGCAAGGCCCGGCGCGTAGCTAAAGTCGCGCACCAAAATCGAATACTCGTCGCGCAGGCGCTCACGCACGCGCGTGGCATGCGGCGTGCGCACGAGCACAAAGTTCGCCGCGCTCGGCCATGCCTCCACGGGCAGGCCCTCGGCAGCCATTGCGCGCAGGGCGCACAGCTCGCGCTCGCGCTCGGATGCGACCTGCGCCACCACGGGCGTGTACGCATCGCGGGCACGCACGCAGGCAAGCGCGGTTGCCTGACTCAGTACGTTGACCGAATAGATCTGGCGAATCGCCGCGAACACGTCGATGACTTCGGGCGCCGCAATCACATAGCCCAGACGCGTGCCGGCAGCGCCAAACGCCTTGGACAACGTATGCAGAATCACCAGGTTGGGATGCTCGGCGATAAGCCCCTGCGCCGTGGTGGCCGCGCCAAACAAATCGTCGGCAAACTCAACGTAGGCCTCGTCGACCATTACCATGCCGGGGCACGCATCGCACAGCGCCGCGACAAAGTCGAGCGGTGCCACGTCACCCGTGGGGTTATTGGGCGAGGTCACGATTGCCAGGTTGCACTCGGACGCCGCCGCAAGCACAGCTGCCTGGTTGAGCTCAAAGGTCGCGGGGTCGCGCCACACGTCGCGCACCTCGGTCTGGCAGAGCGACGCAAAGAACGCGTACTCGCTAAAGCACGGCGGGCAGTTGAGCAGGGTCCGTCCCGCGCCGCCAAACGCCAACAGGTAGTTATAGAGCAGCTCGTCGCCGCCGTTGCCCACGCAGACATCCTCGCGCGTCACACCATGCCAAGCGGCAAGCTCGTCGCGCAGATCGTTGGACATGGGATCGGGATAGCGGTTGAGCGGTGTAGCGGCCAGGGCGGCGTCGACCGCCTCGCGCACGCCAGCCGGCACGGGATAGGTGTTCTCGTTGGCCGAAAGGTTGATGCGCGTGGGCGTAAAGCTGGGATCGTAGGGCTCAATGCCGGCCAAGTAGGGCTGGACGAGCTCCTTCATGCGCGGCGTGAGTTCGGACATATTAGGCCTCCTTGCCAGTCGCGCCGGCGCCATCAGCGCTTGCAGCCGCCAGGTCCACGCCCTCGGCAACCGTCGCCACGGCGTCGCCCGGCCAGGCGACCTTGGTCAGGTCGGCCGCGGCCAGAGACTCGGCGCTCACGGCATCCTCGCCCTGCTCCAATACGCGGCGGCGCAGTGCGGCGGAAAGCGCGTGTGCCCACAGACCCTCGGCCTCGGCTAGACGCTGTGTAGCGGGAGCATCGGAGAGCAGGCCATCGGGCGTATAGCAAATGACACTCGAGCGCTTGACGAACTCCTCCACCGAAAGCGGGTTGGAGAACATGGCCGTGCCGCCGGTCGGTAGCGTGTGATTGGGGCCGGCAACGTAATCGCCGAGCGGCTCCGAGCTCCAAGCGCCCACAAAGATAGCGCCGGCGTTGCGAATGCCGCCGAGCAGGCCCATCGCGTCCTTGCAGTGCAGCTCAAGGTGCTCAGGCGCCACCGTGTTCACGGCCTCGACGGCGGCGGCCATGTCGGCGGCCACCACGATGGTGCCCTCATTGTCGAGCGAAGCGCGCGTAATCTCGGCACGCGGGGACTGCGCCACCAGGATGTCGATACCCGCCTCGACCTCACACGCAAACTGCTCGTCGCAGGTCACCAGATAGCAGGCCGCCAGCGGATCGTGCTCGGCCTGGGCCATCAGGTCGGCCGCGACCACCATGGGCTTGGCCGTGGCGTCGGCCAGCACGCAGACCTCGGAGGGACCAGCGACCATATCGATACCCACGTCACCCGAGACAATCTGCTTGGCAGCGGCGACAAAGGCGTTACCCGGGCCGGTAATCTTGTCGACACGCGGAATGGTCTCGGTACCGTACGCCAGCGCGGCCACGGCCTGGGCGCCACCCACCATATAGATCTCGTCCACGCCGCCGAGCTTGGCAGCCGCGAGCGTATAGGGGCTGATTAGGCCATCTTTTTGCGGCGGGGTCACCATAACCACGCGCTTGACGCCGGCGACCTTGGCGGGAATGGCGTTCATGAGCACGGTGGAGGGATATTGCGCGCGGCCGCCCGGTACATAGATGCCGGCCGCCGCGAGCGGGGTCACCTTAACGCCGAGCATCGTGCCGTCCACACGCGTGGTAAACCAGCTCTGCTCGATCTCGCGCTGGTGGAACTCGCGAATCTGGCGTGCAGCCTTTTCGAGCGCCGCGACAAAAGCGGGATCGAGGCCTTCAAGCGCGGCATCGACCTGCTCTTGCGGCAGACGGAAGCTCTGCAGCTCGACGCCGTCAAAACGCTGGCAGTAATCGCGCACCGCGGCATCGCCGTTTGCACGCACGTTGGCCACGATATCGCGGGCGGCGTCGACGATGTTTTGCGGCAGCACACCCTTGCGGTTGAGCTGGTTGGTAACGAGGCGCTCACCGGGAGCAAGCTTGATGGTCTTCATATCGGTATCCCCTATCGGTCGAGGTTGTGTTCGAAAAACGAGCGACTGGGCAGCGGCACCAGTCGGCCCGCAGCCCGTACGTTGGGGCGCCCGTGCGCGCTCGCGCTATTGTGCCGAGCCCGCGACGGGCTCAAAATGCTTGTCCTTCACGGCAGCTGCCAGGCGATCCGCCAGGTTGCGAACGCGCGGATCCATGCGCGCGGCACCTGGGTTGACGAAGAAGCGGGCCGTACAGTCCATAATGCGGCCAGTGATGACCAGGTCGTTGTCGCGCAACGTGGCGCCCGTGGCGGTAATGTCCACGATACGGTCGGTCATACCGACGATGGGGCCCAGCTCGATGTTACCGTGCAGCGAAACGATGTCGGCATTCACGCCGCGCTCGGCATACCACGCGCTCGCGATGCGCGGGTACTTGGTGGCCACGCGAAACGAACCGCGGCGGGCATAGTTGCGCTCGGCCTGACCGGCGCGCCACGCGGGCTCCGCCTCGATAAAGGTGCACAGGCCATAGCCCAGGTCGACCAGCTGCAGCAGGTTGAGGTCCGCCTCGATGAGCGAGTCCCAACCGCAGATGCCGCAATCGGCACCACCGCAGCCCACAAAGGCAGGCGCATCGCTGGGACGCACGATGACAAACTCGATATCGCCGACCGCGCCCTCGCCGGCACGCGTGTCGCGGCCGCGCACGATCAGGTGACGGCCGGGATCGCGCAGCTCGGAGACGTCTAAGCCCGTTGCCTCGAGCACGTCAAGGGTGTCGGCCTTAAGCGAGCCCTTGGGCACGGCGATACGCAGCGGACCCTCGGCGCCACGGTCCGCGGCGTGATCGCCGTCGGAAGCGGCATCCTCGGCCGAGGTGCGCGCGGCCTCCAGGCGCTCGAGCGAAAAGGCGAAGCCCGCCGCCGGCACCTCGATACCGTCGCCAAATGCGCCGGTAAAGATGGAGTCATAGCGTCCGCCCGAACCGACCGGATCGGGCAGTCCGCCGGCATAAGCCTTAAAGACCAGGCCCGTGTAGTAATCGAAAGAGTTCATGATAGAGAAGTCAAACGACAGCACCTGGGCGTCCTCGGGTGCCAGGCCCTCGACCAGGGCACGCAGCTCGCGCGTCAGCGGCGCGACGATACCGGCAGCCTCCAGCAGCGCGTCCACGCGGTCGAGCACCTCGGCACCGCCGTGCAGACGCGGCAGCTCGCTAATGGCGGCCTTGACGGCATCGGACTCGGTGCTTGCCGCCACGCGGGCATCGAGGCCCACAAAGTCGTTGGCGTGCACGCAGCGCAGGGCCTCAGAGGCCAGCTCGCGATCCTCGCACGCCGCGAGCAGTTCCTTAAACGGACGCACGCTACCCGCGATAATGCGCGCATCGGGCAGTGCCAGCTTACGCACGGCCTCGGCCACGAGCGAGACGATTTCGACATCGCCCGCGGTATCGCCCGCACCGATAAGCTCAAAGCCCAGCTGTGTAAACTGACGCGAGCCACCGGCATTGCGCTGGCACTCGCGAACCACCGGCGCCTCGTAGCGAAGGCGTAGGGGCAGGTCGGCCGCGCGCATGCGGGTCGAAACCAGACGCACGATCGGCAATGTGTTGTCGGGACGGACCACCAGCAGGCGGCCATCATCGTCAAAGAGCTTAAACGGCGTGTCCGCAATGCGGCCGCCCTCCTCGAGCGAACCCTTGTCCTCGAGCAGTGGCGTCTCGACCGGAAGGTAATGATGCTCCCTAAAGCAGCCCTTCACCGTCAGCGCAATCTCCTCGCGCGCCTGAGCCTCCTCGGGCAATATGTCCCGGAATCCCCACGGTGTGGCCGTCATCTGGTGAGCCTCCTCATGCTGTGTTTCATATAGAGCAGAAGACCGGCATAGCTCCGCCGGTCTTCTGGGTACTTTAGCATACTAGAGTGTTTGCGGGGAGAATCGTCCTCCTCGGCTCACACCGTATTCATTTGGAAACATAGGGCAAGCGGTTAGCAGCAGTCTCTTGTCACAACGCAAAAAGGGCACCCGCGCAATTGCGGACGCCCTTGTGCAGGATCGAGATATCAACCAGCCAAGATATCGGACCCGTGACCAGCTCTTAGTAGTCGAACTGGTGGTAGTAGCGGCGGTACTTGAGGTTGTGCTTGGTGACCAGCTCGTAGTTGCGCGCGAGGCGGTCGGTGGTCAGCACGGACAGGATCCACGGCGACACGATGACGCGGAAGTCGTCGTCCAGGCCCGGGATCGCGTACTCGGCGGTGTCGATGATGACGTAGTCCTCGTCGCCGGTCACGCCGCTGGTGAGGAAGGCGCGGACGCGCTCGTCGAGGGCGCGGCACTCGTCCTCTCCCATGAACAGGAACACCGGGACGCCGGGCTCGAGCAGCTCGAGCGTGCCGTGGAAGAAGTCGTGCGAGGTGATGTGGCGGATGCGCTTCCACTGCATCTCCTCGAGCAGGCACATGGAGTACAGGATGGTCTCGCCCCACAGCGCGCCCGAGCCGATGAACATGGTGTAGTCGGCCAGCGCGTACTTCCTGGCGAGCTCCTCGGCGCGCGGCTCGAAGCGCTTGCGGATGTCGAGCATGTCCTTCCAGACGTCCTTCGTCTGCTCGATGAACAGGTCGAACTTGGGGAAGCAGCCGCGGCGGTTGAGCAGGCGCAGGCCGAAGCAGTCGGCGAGGTAGTAGCCCTTCTCGCAGCCGCCGGCGCCGTGGTCGGAGGCCATCATGACGCAGTTCTCGGCGCCCACGGCCTGCCCGATCTTGCCCTCGGGGTTGGTCATGGCGAAGACGCGCACGCCCATCTCCCTCATCTTGCCGACGGCCTCGAGCACCTCGGGGGTGGTGCCGGACTCGGAGGCGGTCAGCACGACGGACCTGTCGGTCATGCGCTTGTGGCCCATGACGTTCCACTCGGCGGCGTGGATCAGGTAGACCTCGAGGTCGCGGTCGCCGAACTTGTTCATGAGGTACTCGAGCTGCATGAACTCGTCCCAGGTGCCGCCGACGCCCATCAGGAAGACGGCGTCGTAGCCCTCCTCGTGCACGCGGTCGGCCAGGGCGGTCATCTTCTTGCCGGCCTCGTAGACGTTCCTGCCGTCCTCGAGGTAGCCCTCCTGGTCGAAGTGCATGATCTCGATCTTCTCGGTCTCCTTCATGTGTGTCCTCCCATCACATGTGCGCAATTCTATACATCGCGCTTCTTGCTGATACCAATTATAGCCATACGATTGCTTGTTATTTAATACCAATCCAAACTCACGGAGATTTGCGGCGAACGGTCGGTTTCCTCGCCCGAGTGGTATTACAACGCCAATAGTTGTCTATTTCGAGCGCTACTGCCAACGGGTTCCCCACAACTCGCCAGCTATAAAAGCGTTGCGCCAGACCCGCCCAAGCGTTTCCGGCGCAACCGCGCAGTTTAGTTATTCGGCTTCCATCTCCGCTGTCACACGGCGATACATCTCGATAACCTGAGTCGTCGCCTTGGACGGATCCTGATAGTAGCGGCCATCACACGTCTCGGCCGAGACATAGCCCGTATAGCCGTGACGCATGAGTGCCTCGAGGTCGGCACGCATATCACGCTCGCCGTCGCCCCAGGCAAGATGCGTCGTGCCGCCGCCCACATCTACAAAGTGGGTGTGAACGATCTTGTCGCCCAAAACCTCAAAGTAGCCGTCGATCGTGTCGCCGGCAACTTCCATGGCGCCAAAGTCGATACAGGCCTTCAGGTTGGGACGATCGACCGCCTCGAGGATGCGCGCGACATCCTGTGCGGTGTTGACCAACACGGACTCCGACGGCTGCAGGGCCTCGAGCGCGACGCGAATGCCGCACGTATCGGCGTAGTCGCACACCGAGCGCAGCATGGCAACGCTGCGGGCCCAGGCGTCCTCAGCCGGCTCGTCCAGATAGGCCCAACCACTCGTCACCAGAATCTGCGGCACGCCCAACTCAACGGCAACGTCGATCACATTCTTAAAGTACGAGAGGATGCGTTTTTGGCCCGCCTCACCGCGCACCGCGACGTTCCACGGCTTGGGGTTGTTCTGCTCGGGGCACACGCACACGATCTTGATACCGTATTGGGCGGCAAGATCGCGAATCTTATCCACCGAATCGTGCTCATGGCAATCCACATACAGGTGCATCGAGCCGGTCCACAGCTCGATATTGCGATAGCCGGCCTCACCTGCAGCCTTAAAAAACGTCTCGATGCTGTAGTAACGATGGTTGATGTTCATGAGCGAAAGCTCGGGTACGACCATAGCCCTCCCCTTTCGTACGGAGTTTTAAAAAACAGGGGGCCGCCGCAGATGCGACAAGCCCCCCAAAGATCGACGCAACCGTTAGACGCGATGGAAGCGCGATTCGAACATATTAGGCAAGCACGCCAAAGTAAGCGCCGATGATGCCCACGACCATGGTGCAGAGGATCAGGACCATCGGGTTGATCTTCTTGGAGAGCAGCCAGTAGTAGAGCCAGAAGGCGGCCATACCGAGCATACCGGGCATGATACCGTCCAGGATGTCCTGGAGAGTCTGGGCGGAGTCGCCCTGACCAATGGCGATGGGCAACGAAGCCCAGAACATGTCCTTGCTCATGGCGCCGACGACCATGACGCCGACAATGCCGACGCAGGCCATGATCTTTTGCATCAGGCCGGTCTTCTGAGCCTCGTCGAGGAAGCCAATGCCTAGCTCATAACCCTTGATAGCGCCAAA
Source organism: uncultured Collinsella sp. (assembly GCA_900542635.1). GTDB lineage: Bacteria > Actinomycetota > Coriobacteriia > Coriobacteriales > Coriobacteriaceae > Collinsella. Next base: position 44,782 of record UQOJ01000005.1, on the reverse strand, counting down.
GATACGAATCAGGAACGCCGGGATGTTGTAGACGAGCAGGAAGGCGATGGGGCCAAAGACGTTGCCGGCCTGGCACAGGCTGATGCCCACGGCAGCGGCGACGACGCGCAGGGTGGACAGGAAGAAGGAGTCACCCAGGCCGGAAAGCGGACCCATGAGGGCGGCCTTGATGTCGTTGACGCTCTCGGGCTCAACCTCGCCACGAGCGACCTTTTCTTCCATGGCCATCGCGATGCCGCCCACGAAGGGAGCGAGCTGCGGGGTGATGTTGAAGAATGCGCTGTGACGGTGCAAGGCCTCGGCGTAATCATCGGGACGGCCGGCATAGATCTTCTTGAGCATGTTGGCGACCATCAGGCAGAAGGCAATGTTCATCTGCTTGTAGTAGGTCCAGGAGAATTCCATGCCCAGGGCGCCGGTGTTCACGGCGCTCTTAATGAGGTCGGAGCGAGTAATCTGGTTCTCGGAATTAGAAGTCATCGTCCTCATCCCCTTCCACAGAAAGCTGGGACTGGGCGCCACCAAGGCCCAGCAGGTCGTACTTGTCGATGCCGATGATGATTGCGATCAGGGCGACGCCGAGGACGGGCACGTTGGCATAGGAGCACAGCAGGAAGCCCAGGAAGTAGAACGGCACGAGCTGCTTGGTAAGCACCAGACGGCCGAGCATGGCGAAGCCCATGGCAGGCAGGATGTTGGCTGCGACGCCAAAGCCATCGAGGACGAACGTCGGGATGAAGTCGAGCAGGCCCTGAACGGCGTCGGCACCCAGATAGAAGGAGACCGAGCACAGGATAAAGGCCAGGACGACAATCACGAGACCGATAATCCAGTGCATAGCGTAGATACCCTTGAGGTTACCCTTGCTGGCAAAGACGTCGGCACGGTCGACCAGAAGGGGCATACCGGCGTTGACGACGTTCTTAATGGCCAGGCACAGAGTGGCGATGGGCATCGCGAGCGCGATAGCGGCCTCGGTGCTCTGACCCAGCTGAATAGCGAAGGCGCAGGCGAGCACACCGCCAATACACTCATCGGGCGGCACGTAAGCGCCGATGGAGATTGAACCCATGAAGAGCAGCTCGAGGCTCGCACCGATGGCGAGGCCGGACTGCGGGTCCCCGAGGACTATGCCGACGAGCGGGCACAGAACGATCGGGCGGAACGCATAGAGCGTACCGAGCTGATAATCGAGCTTACCGAAGGCAGCGATAAGTCCGATGAGGATCGCTTGAACAAGCATTGTTCCTCCCTTTGATCCCTCTTGGATCCGTGCGGCGATTCCCGACTTGTCAGCGCGCCCTTTTCCATACCGACAATCGCCTAGACAGATCCAGCTTGTACCGGTGTGCTGTTAACACCTAAACCGGTGCAAATGATTTGATACCAATTATATAGTCATGAGAAAACTATTTAATACCAATCGCTCAACGGGCGTGTACTCCCGGTGAACGGTAGATGGGGGTAACGGGTAAAGCGTTTATCCGGTACGCCCACGAATAGGGGCGGCGCCGTGCGCGCCGCCCGTGGTTCCCAATTAGAGGGCGCTTAGGGCATCGACCTTGGGGTCGTCGGCCAGAGCGCGAATCTCGACCTCGACACCGCGGCCGACGAGCTCGCGAATGTCCTCTTCCTCGGCAGCAGTCACAAAGATCTGGCGGGAGATCTTACGGGCATCGGGACGCTGCTCGTCCTTGGACTTGGTGTTGCCCAGGTTGATGGAGGTGATCTGCGGGCAACCGTCGACAAGCTGCTTGGCCTCGGCGATGCTGGCGACGCAGATGATCATCTTGTACTTATCGGTAACACCGGAGTTGATGGCCTCGATGGCGTGCTCCATGTCCTTGATGACGAGCTTGACGTTGGCCGGCTTTCCCATCTTGAGCGTAGTCTTCCAGACGGGATCGTTGGCAACCTTGTCGCCAACGCAGAAGATGCAGTCAGAGCCCAAGCCCTGGACCCAAGAGACGGCCACCTGGCCATGAAGCAGACGATGGTCGACGCGAAGCAGTTGAATCATGATTGACCCCCAAAGGTCTCATGCCGGAAACCCGGCCCCATTAATAGCAGGCGGTGACTAGAACTCTTCCTCGTCATCCGCATCGGTCAGCAGGTCGTTGACAAACTTGACGCGCGTGTCGTCAGCCGCGAGGATCTCGCGGATAACCTGATCGGCGGGAGCCTCCTGGTCCGAAAAGAGCAGCTGGATCAGCAGCGGCAGATTCATGTTGGCAACCAGGTAGGTGTTGGGGCGCGTCTGGACGATCTTGGTGAACTCGTTGTTGACGCTGCCGCCAAACAGGTCGGTGCACACGATTACGTCGTCGGCGGGGTCGAAGGTCGCCAGGAGCTTGGCGGCCTCCTCGGCGACGTCGGTGCGGCCGTCGACAAACATCGACAGGTCGTGGACGTTATCGCGCGCGCCCGAGAGCAGCTCGGTGCTCTCCTTGATGCCGGTCGCAAAATGCGCGTGGCTGGCGAAGATGTATTGCCTCATTGCGGTTTCCCCCAAATGAAATTAGTAGTCGAACTGGTGGTAGTAGCGGCGGTACTTGAGGTTGTGCTTGGTGACCAGCTCGTAGTTGCGCGCGAGGCGGTCGGTGGTCAGCACGGACAGGATCCACGGCGACACGATGACGCGGAAGTCGTCGTCCAGGCCCGGGATCGCGTACTCGGCGGTGTCGATGATGACGTAGTCCTCGTCGCCGGTCACGCCGCTGGTGAGGAAGGCGCGGACGCGCTCGTCGAGGGCGCGGCACTCGTCCTCTCCCATGAACAGGAACACCGGGACGCCGGGCTCGAGCAGCTCGAGCGTGCCGTGGAAGAAGTCGTGCGAGGTGATGTGGCGGATGCGCTTCCACTGCATCTCCTCGAGCAGGCACATGGAGTACAGGATGGTCTCGCCCCACAGCGCGCCCGAGCCGATGAACATGGTGTAGTCGGCCAGCGCGTACTTCCTGGCGAGCTCCTCGGCGCGCGGCTCGAAGCGCTTGCGGATGTCGAGCATGTCCTTCCAGACGTCCTTCGTCTGCTCGATGAACAGGTCGAACTTGGGGAAGCAGCCGCGGCGGTTGAGCAGGCGCAGGCCGAAGCAGTCGGCGAGGTAGTAGCCCTTCTCGCAGCCGCCGGCGCCGTGGTCGGAGGCCATCATGACGCAGTTCTCGGCGCCCACGGCCTGCCCGATCTTGCCCTCGGGGTTGGTCATGGCGAAGACGCGCACGCCCATCTCCCTCATCTTGCCGACGGCCTCGAGCACCTCGGGGGTGGTGCCGGACTCGGAGGCGGTCAGCACGACGGACCTGTCGGTCATGCGCTTGTGGCCCATGACGTTCCACTCGGCGGCGTGGATCAGGTAGACCTCGAGGTCGCGGTCGCCGAACTTGTTCATGAGGTACTCGAGCTGCATGAACTCGTCCCAGGTGCCGCCGACGCCCATCAGGAAGACGGCGTCGTAGCCCTCCTCGTGCACGCGGTCGGCCAGGGCGGTCATCTTCTTGCCGGCCTCGTAGACGTTCCTGCCGTCCTCGAGGTAGCCCTCCTGGTCGAAGTGCATGATCTCGATCTTCTCGGTCTCCTTCATTCCCGCTCCTTTCACGAGCAGTTTGAATTGTCGCACGGAATGGACGGGCTTGCCGCCCCGTCGCACCGCTTAACCTTGTGGACATCTTGGCCCCAAGCTCAACAATTCAAAGGTTCTTAATACCAGTGAACGATTACAGGTTAGCCGTTTTTAATACCGATTTTTTGATTTCGTCCTCCCCTCTCGGTAGACGGTCAGTTTTTGCCGCTCATCGGTCAAGCGACATATATCCGTAAAAACGAGCGCCCCCGCCGTGCGCAGGGACGCTCTAGACGCTAGTAGTTGTAGGTATATCCGCCGGCATCGCCGCGGTTAAAAGACTTGGCATGCTCAATCGCCTGCCCACTCGAGTCATAGGTCAGGCATTCCAGTACGAGCGCCAGATCGCCCGGCTCAAGATTGAGCAAACTCGCATCGCGTGCGCCCAGCGCTTCAATATCGAGTTTCTCAATCGACTTGTCCGGCTTGCGCCCCAACATGTCATAGGTCTCAAACAGGCTGAAGACCGAAATGTCCACGTCTTCGATGCCCGGAAACAGCGGACACGGAATCAGCGTCATCTCGATCGATACGGGCTCACCATCAATGCAGTTGAGACGGCGCACCGAGTAAAGCAGATCGTCCTCGGCGATGCCAAACAGGTCGGCGTAATACGGGCCGGCGTAGCGTTTGGAGCGCGCCAGGATGCGCACCGACGGCGTCGCGCCCGACGCCAGAACCGACTGACGGAAGCCGCCCTTGCGTTCGTGCTCGTCAAACCACTTGTGTCCCACAAAGGCGCCTTTGCCCTGCACGCGACGAATCTGGCCACTTTTGACCAGCTCGTCCATGGCGCTTCGGATTGTCAGGCGCGTCGTGCCAAACTCCTCGGCCAGCTCGTTTTCGGACGGAATCATCGAGCCCGTCGGGTAGTCGCCGCGCTCGATTCGCTCCGCAATGCAGCGGCGAATTTGCTTGTAAACCGGCAAGTCTTCTACTGCATCAGCCATTCGACACCCACCTTCGTCGCAACGCCGTCTGCCTCGCCGTTATCGGCAAAACGATACTTGGTCGGCAGAATCACGGACTTGCAATACTCGACAAAGCCATCGGTCTCGTCGCGCTCGTGCGAAGCCTTGTAAAACACCGGCGTGCCCTCCTGAGCGCCCAGTAACTTGGCCTCGTCGGCGTTCAGACGGCTGATGGAAATATGCTCCTTGCCGTGCGCCACATGGACATTCCCCTCTTTGAGCAAAACGTCGTAGAGGCTCTCCTGCTCAAAATCATGATCGGGAAGCGAGGGGCACAAAGACAGATTGACGTAAGCCGTCTCGATCGATGCCGGAGAACCGTTGACCACACGCACGCGCCGAATGCAGAAGAGCGGCATGCCCAGGTCAATCTGGGCTTTTTGGGCCAGATCGATATCGGCATACACGACCTTGGACCAAACCAGGCGTGCGGTCGACTTTGAGCCAACCCTCTCCACCGCCTGCGTATAGTTCCATGTTTCCTGAAAGATGTTCAGCGGTTTGGGAGGACACACATAGGTGCCCGAACCGCGGCGGCTTTCCAAAGTTCCGCACGAAATAAGGCGCGTGATCGCAGCACGCAACGCCGTGCGCGACACGCCCAGCTCTTCACAGAGCACACGCTCGGCGGACAGCCGGTCGCCACTCTGCAGGTCATAATGTTTGATATACCAAAGAATGCCCTCAAAGGCGCGATCTTTGGGCGGAATCGCATATGGTTCACTCGACATGGGCAAGACTCCTCAACCGCTTGATGCTGCAGGAATCATTGCTCCGGACGCCCCATGGCGTCGAAGGCTTCTTTGATCTGCTCCGCAACGTTCCGATACGACCGATATAGGCCGGAGTCTCGCTTGACTTCGCCCGCGGTCACCGGAATCTCAAGCTTCGAAATCTCATCCTTGCCGGTTTGCACGACAACGATGACACCCATACCAAGGCACATATTACGCTTGGCAGCGTTGTTTTTGGTAGCCTGAGCTGGATTAATCAAAATCTGCTGAGCTAGTTCGCGCTTGCTAACCTCCGGCACATCCTCGGGATTTCCGGTCTCGACAATCTCGCACTGCAGCACGTCCGCATAGTCAAAAATCTTCGGCTCGCCGCCGCGCTGATGCACGGCCCACTTGCGGCGCGTGGCATCCTGGTAGATAGCCGGCAAAAACGTAAACCGCGGTGGGTCCAAAATCGTATCCGTGATGGTAAACACATCGGGATCAAAGGCATCCTGCGGGTTTTTCTTCTTGAACAGCCCCATATCAGCCTCCCGTACTAGCATTAAACAACTCAAGCCGAATATAGCACCAATTTCAAGCCGCCGCCTTACCCTATCGGCGCACGGCGTCTATGACTCGCCCAGCGGAAAAGTTCACGGACGAGGGCCGGGGAGGCATGCTTTGTTTTGAGAAGTGGGCTCCGCGAACTTCTCAAAACAAAGCATGCCTCCCCGGCCCCGGCAATGTAATCTTGGCTGACCATAGTTAGATGCACGGCTTCCAGAGCAGCGTAAGCAAGGTCCCCATTACATAAAAAAGAATCAGCCCCCGCATATCGAAACGGTCGAGAGGGCCTGCTCCGGGCGGGTTGCCTTGCTCTGGGAAGTTCGCGAAGCCCACTTCCCGGAGCAAGGCAACCCGCCCGGAGCAGGCCCCAGCGCGAGACCGTCCCGGATGCCTACCTACTCGTTGTCGCCGGCAGTTAGCTGCGTTGCGGAAAGCGCGCCGTCGGCAGCAGTCGCGGCTGCGGCGTCGGGCCAGACCCAGTCGGTAAAGGCCGGGTGATCGAAGCCCTCGTCGCACGCGAACTCAAAGGCCTCGGTGCGGAAGGCCTCCCACTCATCAATCTGCTCGGCAAACTTATCGGCGTCGACCATGCGCAACACGTCGGCGGCCAGGGCCCAGCGGTCCATGTTATTCAGGCGCAGCATGTCGAACGGCGTGGTCGTGGAGCCCTTCTCCTCGTAGCCGTGGACGCGGAAGGCATCGTGGCCGGGGCGGTTCCAGATCAGACGGCGAATCGTGCCGGCGTAGGCGTGGAATGCAAAGAGCACGGGCTTCTCGCCGCGGCCAAACAGCTCAGCCCAGCGCTCATCGCTGATGGCCTGGTCGTTCTCGCAGACGTTCTGAATCTTGAGCAGATCGACCACGTTGACGAACCACACCTTGATGCCCAGCTCGCGCAGCATGTCGGTTGCAGCCAGGGCCTCGAGCGTCGGCACGTCGCCGCACGTGGCGACCACGACGTCGGCCTCGGCGAGCGAGCTGGCGGTCGATGCCCACTCCCAGGTCGCAACACCCTCGGCGAGCTCTGCCTTGGCCTCGTCGACCGTCTGGAAGGTCGGGGCGGGCTGCTTGCCACAGAAGATGGCGTTGACGCAGTCGGTGGACTGGTAGACGCGCTCGGCCACGGCGAGAGCCATGTTGGCGTCGGCCGGATAGTAGGCGTTCACGATGTGCGTTTCATTGGCCTTGTTGAGCAGCAGGTCGATAAAGCCGGGATCCTGATGAGAGAAGCCGTTGTGGTCCTGACGCCAGACATGGCTCGACAGCAAAATGTTGAGACCGCTGATGGGGGCACGCCACGGAATCTCGCGCTTGGTAGCCTCGAGCCACTTGCAGTGCTGGTTGACCATGGAGTCGACCACATGGACAAAACTCTCATAAGAGCTCCACACGCCGGAGCGGCCGGTGAGCACGTAGGCCTCGAGGAAGCCCTCGCACTGATGCTCGGACAGCTGCTCGACAACCTTGCCGGAACCGGCGAGCAGCTCGTCGTTGGCCTCGTCCTCGTAGAAGCCGGCGTCCCACTGCTTCTTGGTCACCTTGTAGGCAGCCTGCAGACGGTTGGACGCGGTCTCGTCGGGACCGAAGATGCGGAAATCGTCCATGTTCTTAGCCAGAACGTCGGCAGTGTACTCGCCAAAGACGCGGGCGGCCTCGGTGGAGCCCCAGCCGTGACCCTTTTCGGCAACGGGAATCTCGTGGGCGTGAATATCGGGCAGCTCGAGCTCGCGACGAACCTTGCCGCCGTTTGCGTTGGGGTTGGCGCCGATGCGCAGCTCGCCGGTCGGCATAAAGGCCGTCACCTCGGGGCGCACCTGGCCCTCGGGCGTAAAGAGCTCCTCGGGCTTGTAGGAACGCAGCCACTCGCGCAGCACGCGGAAGTGCTCGTGGGTGTCCTTGGCGCTCGCCAGCGGCACCTGATGGGCGCGCCAGGAGTCCTCGGTCTTCTTGCCGTCGATCTGCTTGGGGCAGGTCCAACCCTTGGGCGTGCGGAACACGATCATGGGGTAGGCCGGGCGAACCACGGTCTCGCCCGCGGCGGCCTGGGCCTGCGCGGCGGCCTTGATGTCGCAAATCTCGTCAAAGACCTGCTCAAACAGGGCGGCAAAGCGCTCGTGGATGCTTGCGTGGCTCTCGTCGTCAAAGCCGGCGACAAAGAAGTGCGGCTTATAGCCCATACCCTCAAAGAACTTGGTGAGCTCCTCATCGGAAACGCGGGCAAGGATGGTGGGGTTGGCGATCTTGTAGCCGTTGAGGTGCAGGATCGGCAGGACGATACCGTCGGTTGCCGGGTTCACGAGCTTGTTTGACTGCCAAGAAGTCGCGAGCGGACCGGTCTCGGACTCGCCGTCGCCCACCACGGCCACGGCCAGCAGGCTCGGGTTGTCCATGACGGCACCGTAGGCGTGGCTGAGCGTGTAGCCGAGCTCGCCGCCCTCATGGATGGAGCCGGGCGTCTCGGGCGCAAAGTGGCTCGGAATGCCGCCGGGGTAGGAGAACTGACGGAAGAACTTCTGCAGGCCGGCCTCGTCATTGGTGATGTCGGGGCGGATCTCGCGGTAGGTGCCATCGAGCAGCGACTGGGCGGTGCCGGCAGGGCCACCGTGGCCCGGGCCCATCAAGAAAATGGCGTTCTGGTTGTGGTCGGCGATGAGACGGTTGACGTGTCCGAACAGGAAGTTGATGCCAGGCGTGGTGCCCCAGTGACCAACCAGGCGATGCTTAACGTCCGGACGACCAAAGTCGCGCACCTCGCCGGTCTTCTCGTCGACAAAGTCAGCGCGCATCAGCGGGTTGGAGCGAAGGTAGATCTGACCGACGGACAGATAGTTCGATGCGCGCCAATACAGGTCGACGCCCTCGAGCTCGGAAGCCGGAACCTCATGTCCCAGTTTTTGCCACGGCGTACCCAGTGTTTTAGCCATTGTTTATGTCCCTTCGCTGCGCGGTCACCCTCCGATACGGCAACCTTTCGTTGGGACTAGTATATTTGCTAAAACGTTTTATCGTGGTGAAAAAACGTTTTATCATCCTGATTTGCAATATGGATTAGCAAAACGCGACATTCACCTGCGGCACTGTCTGTCACAGGTGCTCCACATTCGGTCTCTGCAAATTGGTAAACGTGTTTAGTTGTGTTTAGTAAGTTCGAGCACGCTGCCCTTTACGATAAGCGCCGGCTCCAGAACGACCTCTTCGGCACGCCTACCGCCCCTACCGGCAAGACGCTTGGACATGCAGCCAAAAGCATGCTCCGCGAGGACACCAGGATCCTGCTCAATGGCGGTCAGCGCCGGCTCAAAGAGAACGTCGGCCGCCGAGTTGTCATAGCTCACCACCGAGATATCGCCCGGGATGCTCTTCCCCATCTCGTGCAAGCGCTTGAGCAAACCGAGGGCAATGTTGTCCGAACTTGCGAACACGGCGGTGGCGTCGGTTGCGAGCACCGCCTCCGAAGCCTCGTATGCGCTCGGAATGTAGTACTCACTCTCAAACTCCAAACGTGCGTCGATAGGCAGGCCAACCTCGCGCAGCGCGCGCTCATAGCCGGCAAGTCGCTTACGCCCCGTATTGGAACGGCGCGCGTTAACCAAGCAAGCAATGCGACGATGGCCCCGCTCGACCAGATAGCGGGTGGCCATGTAGCCACCCATCTCGTGGTCGAACATCACCTTGTCGCACTCGAGCCCCTCAATGGCACGGTCGACCATCACGGCAGGGATAGGCAGATGGCTGACTTCTTCGCGCAGGGCGCGGTCGTCGGAGAACTCGTCGCCTACGACCAGGAAGACGCCATCAACGCCGCGCGTCACCAGCTGGCGCAGCAGCTCCAGATCGTCATCGGCGCTTCCGCCCGAGCTGGTAATGAAGAGCGCATAGCCGTCCTCGCGGCAGCGCTTTTCCAGGCTACCGGCGAGCGAGGCAAAAAAGCGGCTCTCGATGTTAGGGACGATAAGGCCCAGGGTGCGCGACTCGCGCATGACCAGGCTGCGCGCGATCTGGTTGGGAACATAGTGGTTGCGCGCCGCGACCTCTTTGATGAGCTTGCGGTTTTCTTCCGAGATGCGACAGGGCCGATTATTGAGCACAAGCGAGACCGACGAGGGGGAAAGCCCCACCTCCTGGGCGATCTGCTTGAGGGTGACTTTGTTGGCCATCTCGCTCCTTCCGGGTTTACGCGCAATCTCTTGAAAGTATAGCGACTACCCCTCTACCTCGGTGATAAACACTTTACCAATCCGGTAGACGGCTGTTTTATCGCCGCCAGCGCACCAAATCCGTCCGGGTGGGGTATATTGCAATCGATTGATGACAACGACCACCAAAAGGCGGATATTCGTATGCACGAGAACGACTTTTTTAACGAGGACCTGCTGTGCGCGCTTGCTGGCGTTGCCGGCGAGGACAACGTACTGATGAGCGAGCCCATGCGCGAGCACACTACGTTTAAGATCGGCGGCCCGGCCGACGTCTTTGTCACGCCCGATACCGAGCAGGGCCTCGTCGCCACGCTCGATACCTGCTATCGCTGCGATCTGCCCCTCACCATCGTGGGCAACGGCTCCGACCTGCTCGTCGGCGACAAGGGCATCCGCGGCGTCATCGTGGCGCTGGGCGAGGGACTCTCCGACATTACGGTCGACGGCACGCACGTCACGGCGGCAGCCGGCGCCTTGCTTTCCGATGTCTCCGCTGCGGCAGCCGAGGCCTGTCTCACCGGCATGGAGCCTATCTCGGGCATCCCCGGTTCGGTCGGCGGCGCCTGCTACATGAACGCCGGTGCCTACGGTGCCTGCATGGCCGATGTGCTGGAGTCCGTGCGCGTCTACAAACCCGCTCGCCGGCTCGACGACGGCACCCGCGGCAGCGGCAATATCATCGAGTTCGATGTCGACGAGCTCAACCTGGGTTATCGAAAGAGCCGCATCGCCGATGACGGCTTTATCGTGCTTTCGGCCACCTTCAATCTCGCCCCGGGCAACGCCGCGATGATCAAGGCCGACATGGACGACTACCGCCAGCGCCGCGAGGACAAGCAGCCGCTCGACATGCCGAGTGCCGGCTCCACCTTCAAGCGCCCCGAGGGCTACTTTGCCGGCAAGCTCATCATGGATGCCGGCCTGCGAGGACACGCCGTTGGCGGCGCGCAGGTAAGCGAAAAGCACTGCGGTTTTATCGTCAACGCCAACCACGCCACCGCCGCCGACGTTGACGAACTCATCCGCGACATCCAAGCCAAAGTCAAAGAGCAGTTCGACGTAGACCTAGAACCCGAAGTCCACCGAGTAGGCGAATTTTTATAAAAAGAAGGCCCCGAAAGGGGCCTTCACCATATTCATTCAGATAACCCAGTCCGGTGTGTCGCGCCCCGAACCCGAGAGGGCCGCGTGCCCGCCCGCATTATATTTGATTGATCGCGAGTTCCGCACGCAAAGAAGGCCACTTAATGTGGCCTTCGTCTTGCGCAGGACTGCCCGAGCAGGCAATCAAATATATTGCGGGCGGGCACGCGGCCCCGTCGGCTTTACGACAGCGCAATACCGCCAAGCCAGCCCCAACGCACGCCAGAGCCAGTGCCATAGAAGCTAATAAACGAATCAAGCGACTTAGACGTAATGGCACCCTCGTTGCTCATAACGATGCCGCCACCAACGTAAATACCCACATGACCGTAGATAAGGCCCGGAGCACCCGTGCCGCTATGCGATGAGTCGGCCACGATCATGCCCACCTGCAGCGCCGAGCGGTCGGAGCTATAGCACCATGCGTTAAACATATCGCACGCGTTACCGCCAAAGTAGCCAACGCCGGCGTTACGGAAGACATTGGTAACCCACGCCGCGCACCAGTTCTGACCCGGCGAAGGCGTGGAGTAGCACGCGTTGACGACGGCCTGCTGTTTGCCCGAGCCGGCATTCTGTTGCGGGGTTCCGGGCGCATACGATCCGCCACCCGAGCTTGAACCACCCGAGTAGGAATTGTTCTTGTTCGCGGCAGCCGCGGCAGCGGCAGCCTTCCTAGCAGCCTCCTCGGCCTGGGCGGCAGCGAGGATCTCGGAATCGCGCTGAGCCATGAGCTCCTTGACGTCGTCGGAAAGACCGTTCAGCACGGTCTGGACCTCTTGCTGCTTGGCCTGCATATCCTGCATCTGAGCCGTCTGCTGGTCCTTGAGTTTCTCCAGGTCGGCCTTTTGTGCTTCGAGCTCGGTCTTCTGTGCGTCGAGCTCAGCCTGAATCGTCTGGATATCCTCGATGGCATCGCGGTCGCTCTTGTTGATCTTCTCAACGTAATGCGCGTTGGCGACGAGTTCCTCAAACGAACCAGAGGCCAGCAGCAGCGACAGGATGTTCGTGCCGCCGGACTTGTAGCTGGCGGCCACGCGATCGGAAAGGTCGTTGCGCTTCTTCTTGAGCTCGGCCTTCTTTTCATCGATCTGGGCCTGCGTGTCGTCAATCTTGCCCTGGACATTCTCGATGTCGTTGAGGGTCTGGGCATTCTTGTTGGCCAGAGCCGCATACTCATTTGCGATGCTGTCGAGCTGGGCCTGAACCTCATCGAGCTGGGCCTGGGCGGCATTCAGTTTATCGGTGGTTTCTTTGGAAGCCTCCGCCGCATGGGCGCGAGCGGGCAGGCCAAAAAGAACTGCCGCAGAAGCGGCGCCGAACAGGGCCTTGAGGGCAGTGCGGCGCGAGAGCTCCTGGGAAAGGATGGAATCGCTGTTTGGTGACATATGTACTCCGTTACATGCTTATTTATATGTCGCTCAACTCATACATATTAGCGTACATATGGCGCGTCCCAACGATTTCCACGAACGGCAGGAAACTGCAAGGTCGGCGGCTCGTAAGCAAATACCAAAGATCAGGTTATGCGTACGCAAGCTCTGTTATGAGTACGTTAACATAATCCTCTGCTTTTCCTACAGCGCACGATTTGGGCGTCCCCGCCTGCGCTATACTCCCCTCTAGAAGTGTTCCTGATTCGATAGGAGACTACATGTCCAAAGCACTCGACCCCAAAGACACCTGCGTCCTCGTTACCGGTGGCGCCGGCTTTATCGGCTCGCACACCGTCGTTCAGCTGCTCGAGGGTGGCTACCAGGTCGTCATCGTCGATGATCTCTCCAACTCCAGCGCCGTCGCCGTCGACCGCGTCAAGACCATCGTGGGCGACGAGGCCGCCAAGAACCTCACCTTCTACGAGGCCAACGTGCTCGACCGCGATGCGATGAACAAGATCTTCGATACCCATCAGATCGACCGCGTCATCCACTTTGCCGGCTTTAAGGCCGTCGGCGAGTCGGTGAGCAAGCCCGTCGAGTACTACCACAACAACATCGAGAACACCCTGGTGCTCATCGACGTCATGCGCAACCATGGCTGCAAGTCCATCATCTTCTCGAGCTCCTCGACCGTCTACGGCGACCCGGACAACCCGCCCGTCACCGAGGAGGATCCTAAGAAGCCCGCGACCAACCCCTATGGTTGGACCAAGTGGATGATCGAGCAGATCCTTATGGACGTCCACACCGCCGACCCCGAGTGGGACGTCGTGCTGCTCCGTTACTTCAACCCCATCGGCGCTCATCCGTCGGGCCTGATCGGCGAGGACCCCAAGGGCATCCCCAACAACCTGGTGCCCTATGTCGCCCAGGTCGCCGTGGGCAAGCTCGAGGCCGTTCAGGTCTTTGGCAACGACTACCCCACCCCTGACGGCACCGGTGTGCGCGACTACATCCACGTGTGCGACCTGGCCTCGGGTCATGTTGCCGCCCTTAACTGGATGAACGGCAAGACCGGCGTCGAGATCTTTAACCTGGGCACCGGCACCGGCACCTCGGTACTCGAGGTCGTCGCCGCCTTCTCCAAGGCTTGTGGCAAGGAGCTGCCCTACGTGATCCGCGAGCGCCGCGCCGGCGACATCGCTGCCAACTGGTGCGATGCCTCCAAGGCCGAGCGCATGATGGGCTGGAAGGCCCAGTACGGCATCGCGGACATGTGCCGCGATAGCTGGAACTGGCAGAGCCACAACCCCAACGGCTTCGCCGACGCCGAGTAGCAAAAACCTACATACCGCTCTTGCCCCGATCTCACGTTGTGAGGTCGGGGCTTTTTCATGGCATGTAACCATTCGCCGATAATCGACCAACTTTTTTATCTTGCCTGTACATGTTTAAACAACATGTTCTACAATAGGCGTATCGAATCAGAACATCGGAGGCGGACTGCACACCCATCGGCAGTCCAACCCCACAACAAGAAGGTTGGTGAGCGCATTCATGGAGCGTGCAAGCGGCGTCCTCATGCCCGTCTCATCTCTGCCCGGACCATACGGAATCGGCGGCTTTGGCTGGAATGCCTACGACTTCGTCGATTTTCTCGCCTCGTGCAAACAACATTACTGGCAGATTCTGCCCCTTACGACGACCAGCTATGGCGATTCGCCCTATCAGTCGTTCTCGGCCCGCGCAGGCAACCCCAACTTTATCGACTTTGCCGAGCTTATCGAGGCAGGGTATCTGGAGCAGCGCGATATCGATGGCGTGTATCTGGGATCCGACCCCAGCAATGTCGACTACGGTGCCATCTTTGGTGGCCGCCGTCAGATTCTCGACCGAGCCGCCGAGCGCTTTGCTGCCGACAAGCCGGCCGATTTCGATGACTTTATCCAGGCCAACGAGGACTGGCTCATCCCCTACTGTGAGTTCATGACCGTCAAAGAGGAGTGCGGTCTCAAGGCGTTTTGGGAGTGGCCCGCGGAGCTCCGCACCCGCGGCGAGGCTTCCGCCAAGGTCTGCGCCGACCATCCGGCGCGTATGCTCTACCACCAGATGACGCAGTACTTCTTCGATCGCCAGTGGAGCCGCCTCAAGGCCTATGCCAACGAGCGCGACATTCTCATCATCGGCGACCTGCCCATCTATGTCTCGCGTGACTCCGTCGAGATGTGGGCGACGCCTGAGCTCATTAAGATCGACGCCGCCGGCAATCCGGTGAGCGTCGCCGGCACGCCGCCCGACCAGTTCTCGGCCACCGGCCAGTACTGGGGCAACCCCATCTACGACTGGGACGCCATGGAATCCGACGGCTTCTCCTGGTGGGAGAGCCGCATTCGCGCCGCCCTCGACATGTACGACGTCATCCGCCTGGATCACTTCCGCGGCTTCGAGGCCTATTGGGAGGTGCCGTTCTCCTCGCCCGATTCGTCCTACGGTTCGTGGACGCAGGGTCCCGGCCTCAAATTCTTCAAGACGCTCGAGGAAAAGCTCGGCACGCTGCCCATCATCGCCGAGGACTTGGGCTTCCTCACCCCCGGCGTCATCGACATGCGCGACAACTCGGGCTTCCCCGGCATGAAGATCCTGCAGTTTGCCTTTGAGGGCACCAACTCGTACTACCTGCCGCATAACTACATCGCCAACACCGTCGCCTATGTGGGCACCCACGACAACGAGACGGCGCGCGGTTGGTTTGAGGGAACGGCCACCCCGCGTCAGCGCGAGCAGGCAGCCCTGTACACCCATCAGCAGGCCGGCGAACCCATGGCAGATGCACTCAATCGCACCATCGCCGCCAGCGTGAGCGACACGTGCATCTACACCATGCAGGACCTGCTCAACTTGGGCAACGAGGCGCGCATCAACACCCCTGCCACGCTGGGCGGCAACTGGACCTGGCGCATGCTCGACGGCGCCATCACCCGCGAGCTCGAGCACAAACTCACCGACTGGACCGAGACCTACTTCCGCATCCCGTCGGAAGCCGAAATCGAGCTCCCTCAATAGGAGCTACCGCGCCCGACCCCTCCCCACCGTGCGGACGCGCTTGCTTTTCCCGCGCGAGGCCACCCCAATCCCCTCGCGCGGGCTTCTTATGAATTGCAGACATGAAACAACCCATCACAGGAGAAAACATGCCCCGAATTAACCTCATGGAACTCGCCGAGCAGTCTTTTGGCACCTCGCTCGAGCAACTCGATGACCGCCGCATTTACAAACTGCTGGTCAAGCTCGTGCAGGAACTCTCTGCCGCTTGCCCGCTTAACAACGGCAAGAAAAAGCTCTATTACATTTCCGCCGAATTTTTGATCGGCAAGCTGCTCATCAACAACATGATCGACCTTGGCATCTACGACGAGGTTAAGGACCAGCTCACCGCCGCAGGCCACGACCTCAACAAGATCGAGGAGTTCGAGGTCGAGCCGTCACTCGGCAACGGCGGCCTGGGCCGCCTGGCCGCATGCTTCCTGGATTCCATCGCCACGCTGGGCTTGACCGGCGATGGCGTGGGCCTCAACTATCACTACGGTCTGTTCCGTCAGCGCTTTGTCGACAACCAGCAAAAGGCCGTCCCCGACGAGTGGCTCGGTGAGCAGAACATCCTAGTCGACGATGACCGCTCCTACACCGTCGAATTCGGCGATTTTGCCGTTACTTCCAAGCTCGTCAACATCGATGTGCCCGGTTACGGCCAGCCCACCAAGAACCGTCTGCGCCTGTTCGACCTGGCGAGCGTCGACGACGGCCTGGTCCCCGGCAGCTCCATCGACTTCGACAAGACCGAGATCGCCAAGAACCTCACCTTGTTCCTCTACCCCGACGATTCCGACGAGCAGGGCCGCCTACTTCGCATCTATCAGGAGTACTTCATGGTGAGCAACGCCGCCCAGCTCCTGATTGACGAGGCCGTCGAGCGCGGCAGCAACCTGCACGATCTGGCCGACTACGCCGTGGTCCAAATTAACGACACGCACCCCACCATGGTCATCCCCGAGCTCATTCGCTTGCTCACCACCGAGCATGGCATCGAGTTTGACGAGGCCGTGACCATCGTACGCTCCATGGTCGCCTACACTAACCACACGATTCTTGCCGAGGCGCTCGAGAAGTGGCCGCTCACCAGCCTGCAGAAGGTCTCCCCTGCCATCGCCGACACTATCGTCAAGCTCGCTGAGATCGCGAAGGCCGAGCACGATGACCCGCGCGTCGCCATCATCGACGAGCACGACACCGTCCACATGGCCCACATGGACATCCACTTTGGCTTCTCCATCAACGGCGTAGCCGCCCTCCACACCAAGATCCTGGAGGACACCGAGCTTCATCCGTTCTACGAGATCTATCCCGAGAAGTTCTCCAACAAGACCAACGGCATCACCTTCCGCCGCTGGATCCATGGGGCCAACCCCGCGCTCGCCAGCCTGCTTGACGATGTGATCGGCACCGACTGGCGCAGCACCGGCGATCTGAGCAAACTCGCCAAGTTCGCCGACGACAAGGACGTTCTTGAGCGCCTGGCCGCCACCAAGGTCGAGGCCAAGGCCATCATGCGCCAGTTCATGGCGCTCGAGCAGGGCGTGACCATTCCCTCCAACGCTATCATCGATGTCCAGGTCAAGCGCATCCACGAGTACAAGCGCCAGCAGATGCTCGCGCTCTACATCATCTGGAAGTACCTCGATATCAAGAACGGCAACAGACCTAAGCACCCCGTCACCATCATCTTTGGCGGCAAGGCGGCGCCTGCCTACACTATCGCGCAGGACATCATCCATCTGATCCTGACGCTGTCGCAGTGGATTGCAAACGACCCCGACGTGGCTACCTACCTGCAGGTTGTCATGATCGAGAACTACAACGTCACCGCCGCCGAGCGCGTGATTCCCGCCGCTGACATCTCCGAGCAGATCAGCCTGGCCTCCAAGGAGGCGAGCGGCACCTCCAACATGAAGTTCATGCTCAACGGCGCCCTAACCCTGTGCACACTCGACGGCGCCAACGTGGAGATTGCCGAGCTCGTGGGCGACGAGAACATCTATACCTTTGGCGCCTCGTCCAAACAGGTCGAGCAGCTCTATGCCAACGGCACCTATGACGCCGGTGTGCTCTACCGCAAGCCCGGCATTAAACTGCTGGTGGACTTCATCACCAACCCGGCCTTTATGGCGACCGGCAATGCCGAGCGCCTGCAGCGCCTGCACGACGACATTAAGGGCAAGGACTGGTTTATGGCCCTGCTCGACATTGAGGAGTACATCCAGACCAAGGAGCGCGTGCTGGCCGACTACGAGGACCAGGACGCCTGGATGCGCAAAGCGCTCATCAATATCGCCAACGCCGGCGCCTTCTCGTCCGACCGCACCATCTCCCAGTACAACGACGAGATCTGGCACCTGAACTAATTTCACTTCCCTTACCCATCCTCTTGAGAAACGGAGTCGTGGCGACACGGCTCCGTTTTTTGTGCCCGCACGTTACCCTGCAACCCGACTCGACCGAAGAATCTCGATCTGTAACAGCTACTCGGTAAAAACGGCCCCAGCTGTTACAGATTGAGACATACCGGCCCCTCCCCTTGGGTCTATCTCGATCTGTAACATCTAACGTCCGAAATCGGCCCTACCCGTTACAGATCGAGACAAACGACCGGCCAGACAACCCCAACACAAAGAAAGGCTCCCCTCTCGCCCAGCGGACGGGAGGGGAGCCTTATATGTGACCGCGGCAAAAGGATGGCAATACCGCAGTCGCCCAAAGGGAGGGTCCGGATGCACCGGGCCTAGATAAGGTTCTTGCCAGACACCTTATCGAAGAGATGGGTCGCGTTCTTCTCGAACTTGAACCAGATGGTGTCGCCAGCCTTGAGCGCGCCCTTGGCCTCGAGGTCGACGACGGGGATAATCAGGACAAACTGGCCGTCGGGAGCGGTCACGTGGACATGCTCGGTCGAGCCCATGAGCTCGGTCACCTCGACGGTGCCCTGGAGCGCACCCTCCTCGTCCTTGTCGGCAAGCAGGATCTGCTCGGGACGCACGCCGGCCGTAATCTCCTTCACGTCGCCGCCGTCCCAGTTGAGGGCAAGCTGAGCGCAAGTCTCGGGGGCGAGCGCCACGTTCATATCCTCGGTCTTGACGGTAAAGCCATTGCCCAAGCGCACCAGCTGGGCATCGAAGAAGTTCATCTGCGGCACGCCGATGAAGCCGGCGACGAAGATGTTCGCGGGATGGTTGAAGACCTCCTGCGGCGTGGCGATCTGTTGGACGACGCCGTCCTTCATGACCACGATGCGGTCGCCAAGGGTCATGGCCTCGGTCTGGTCGTGAGTAACGTAGATGAAGGTGCCCTTGATTTCGTGGCGCAGCTTGATGAGCTCGGCACGCATCTGGTTACGGAGCTTGGCATCCAGGTTGGACAGCGGCTCGTCCATCAGGAAGACCTTGGGGTCACGCACGATGGCGCGGCCGATGGCGACGCGCTGGCGCTGGCCGCCCGAAAGCGCCTTAGGCTTGCGGTCGAGATACTCGGTGATACCCAAGATCTCGGCAGCGGAGCGAACCTTGCGGTCGATCTCGTCTTTGGGGACCTTCTTGAGCTCAAGCGTAAACGCCATGTTCTCGTACACCGTCATGTTGGGGTACAGAGCGTAGCTCTGGAACACCATGGCGATGTCGCGGTCCTTAGGAGCGACGTCGTTGACGCGCTTGCCGTCGATGAGCACATCGCCCGAGGTGATGTCCTCCAGGCCGGCGACCATGCGCATCGTCGTGGACTTACCGCAGCCAGAGGGGCCAACGAGGACGATGAACTCCTGGTCGTGAACGGTGAGGTTGAAGTCCTCTACAGCGAGCACACCGTCCTCGGTAACCTTGAGGTTGTGCTTCTTCTCCTCGGTCTTCTTCTTTTTGCCAAAGAAGCCCTTCTTTTTGGACTCGTTGTTGGGATACACCTTCTGAACATGTTTGAGAACGATCTCGGCCATGTCTCTACCTTTCGATATGCGGCGCCACGCTGAGGGGCGCCGCAGAAACTTGCAAAACAGTTACGGCATCAGCCCTTGACGGCACCTGCCACCACGCCGTCGATGATGTACTTCTGGCAGAGGATGTACATGATGACGATGGGAATAACGACCATCATGATGCAGGCCATCATGGGGCCGAGCTCGACGTGGCCGTAGCCGCCGCGGAAGTACTGGATCAAAATAGGAATGGTCTTGTACTTGGTGGAGTCGAGCGTAAGGTAGGGCAGAAGATAGTCGTTCCAGACCCACATGGTCTCGAGGATGCCGACCGAAAGATAGGTGGGCTTCATGATGGGAAGGACGATCTTAAAGAACACCTGGACCGGGTTGCAGCCGTCGATCATGGCCGCCTCTTCGATCTCGAGCGGAATGTTCTTTACAAAGCCGGCGAACATAAAGACCGCCAGGCCCGCGCCAAAGCCGAGGTAGATAAAGCAGATGTTGAACGGCGTGTTGAAGCCGATGCGGTCCGCCAAATTGGACAGCGTGAACATGAGCATCTGGAACGGTACGACCATCGAAAACACGAACAGGTAATAGAAGAAGTTCGAGATCTTGCTGTTGACGCGCACTACGTACCAAGCACACATGGAGCAGCACACCAGAATCAGCACGACCGACGTGACCGTGATGATGAGCGAGTACATAAATGCCGAGGCAAAGCCCTGCTCGTTAAGGGCATGCATGTAGTTTGCGAGGCCGTTGAACGTCTCGGGCGTGAGCAGATCGAATGCCGTGGTGGTGCTGATTGCAGTTGCCTTTTTAAAGGAATTGAGCGCAATCATGAACACGGGGTAGATCCACGCGAGCGACAGAATCGTAAAGAAAATCGAGAGCGCGCGGTTGATAACCTTATCGCGTTTCATTACTGCTGCACCTCCTTGGACCTCGTGGCCTTAAGCTGAATCATGGAGATGGCTACGACCAGGATGCAGAAGATAACCGCCTTGGCCTGACCGATGCCCTGCCATGCGATACCGGCACGCGAATAGAACGTGTTGTAGATGTTCAGGGCGAGCATCTCGGTGGAGTGCGCGGGGGCGCCGCCGGTAAGGGCGAGGTTCTGGTCGAACAGCTTAAAGCCGTTGGTGATGGACAGGAACAGGCAGATGGTGATGGTCGGCATCAGGTTAGGGATCTTAACCTTCCAAAACGTCTGCCATGCCGTGGCACCGTCGACCTTGGCGGCCTCGATGTAGTCGGACGGAATGGACTGCAGACCAGCGATGTAGATGATCATCATGTAGCCGACCTGCTGCCACAGGGTCAGGATGATAAGGCCCCAGAAGCCAGCAGCAGAGTTAAGGGCGATGAGCTGGGCGCCCACGTTGGAGAGCAGGCAGTTGATCAGAATCTGCCAGATGTAGCCCAGCACGATGCCGCCGATCAGGTTAGGCATAAAGAAGATCGTACGGAAGATGTTGGTGCCCTTGAGCGCTTTGCGGGTGAGCGCCTGCGCGATGGCGAGGGCGATCACGTTGATGAGCACCGTCGACAGGAAGGCAAACGCCACGGTAAAGAAGAACGACGTGGCAAACTGCGGATCGGACAGTGCGCGCACGTAGTTCTCGATACCGACAAAGTGCGTGTTGTTGATGGTAATAAACTGGCAGAACGAGAGATAGAAACCCTGGATAAAGGGGATCACGAACCCGATCATAAACGCCAGACACGTGGGCAGCATAAAGAGCGGCCACCAGCGCTTGAGTGCTTTGCCCATAGAAGGGTCCTTTCAATATGCAGGGGGCGGGCAAACCAACGTCTGCCCGCCCCCTGTCGCTAATCAGATAGCTTGGGCAGCAACTGCTTACTCGGAAGCAGCCTTCTCGGTCTTCCAGCCATCGACGAAGGCGTTCTTGACGCCGTCCCACTTGCTGTTGTCGGCAGCATAGGCAATCAGAGCCTGCTTGAGGTTCTTCTTCCACTCCTCAGAGGGGATGTAGACGAAGTCCCAAGCGACGGTCTTCTTGCCGTCCTTGGCCATGGCAACGGCCTGCTGCGAGAAGACGTTGGTGGTCTCCTTAGCGCTCTTGAACGGGGCAGTCAGACCCATCTTGTCAGCGATGATGCTGGTGGCGGTGTCAGAAGTAACGCACCAATACATGAAGTCCTCGGTGGCCTTCTGGGCATCCTCGGAAGCCTGGGAGCTGACGCACCAGTAGTTCTCGCCGCCGGAGCACAGGCCCTGGTTCTCCTCGCCGTCGACACCGATGTAGATGGGCATCATGCCAATCTGATCGTCGGTCATGCCGGCCTTGGTGAGGTCAGCGTAGGCCCAAGAACCGTTCTGATAGAAGACGGCCTTGCCGGTTGCGAACTCGTTGGTGGCGTCGTCGCCGGTCTTGGAGGCAAGCTGCGAAGGATCGCAGGTGGAGTCGGTGATGTACAGGTCGAAAATCTGCTTGAAGTTGTCGAGATACTCGCCCTTGATCTCGTCGTCCTCCTGGTTGTGCTCCTTCTCGAACTCGTAGTAGAGCGGGAGGTTGGCAAGGTGGGTGGTGTAGCGCCAGCTGGAGGAGTCATCCATGCCGGCGGAAGTGAAGGCACCCTCAACACCAAGCTCGTCCTTGCGGGCCTGGATGTCGTCGGCACAAGCCTTCAGCTTGTCGAAGGAGTTGATGTCCTCGGCCTTGTAGCCAGCCTTCTCGAGCAGCTGCTTGTTGTAGATAATGCCGTAGCTCTCCTGGACCCAGTCGATACCCAGATCCTTGCCGTCGGACTGCAGAGCCAGGGAGTCGTCAATGAGCTCACCGCGGAGCTTGGTATCGGACAGGTCGGCGCAGTAATCCTTCCAGTTCTTAAGACCGGTGGGGCCGTTGACCTGGAACAGGGTCGGAGCGGAGCTCTTGGACATCTCGGACTTGAGCTTCTCCTCGTAGGTGTTGGAGGCGGCGGTCACGATCTTGACCTCGACGCCCTTCTCCTTCTTATAGGCCTTGGCGATCTCCTTCCACTCCTTGTCGACCTCGGGCTTGAATTGGAGGAAGTAGACCTCGGCAGCGTCACCAGAAGCAGAGGAGCCGGAGCCGGCAGAACCGCCGCAGCCCACGAGACCCAGACCAAGAACCGCAGCCGCGGAACCAGCAAAGCCCAGGAACTGCCTTCTGCTCATTTCGTTCTTCATTACAATCCACCCTTTCACACCGTGGCGGCACCCTTTGCCGCCGCCTTCGGAGATTGGCTCGGGGACTTTGCCCCTTTTGCTGATTTGTACGATACGCTATTTGGCTAGTTGTTTGAACAAGTATTACTAGAGCGGTAGAAAAACTTCGGTGAACGGTAATTTCAACTTGATACTTGACAAGTTTTGTATAAACAATTATTTGTTATCGAATGCAGAGAAAACGCCCGGTCAAGCCGATGCATCGTCGGTTTGACCGGGCGTTTTCTCTTTGAGGGCATGAGTCTCGTCAGGCTGCGAGCTAGCCGGCTATCGCTTGGAGTTGACGCGGTAGTGGAAGATCTCGGGATGCGTGCGGGCATGCGTGACCTCGAACAAGATGCCGTCCGAGGTGTACGACTGGCTCTCCATGACGGCAACGCAGTTGTATTTGCCAAGGTCAAGATAGCTGCAGTCCTCATCGTTGGCGAGCTCGACGCTCACCGTTCGGCGACTCGCCATCACTTTGACGCCGCGTTTGTGCTCCAGATAGTCGTAAATTGACTTTGCAGCGATCTCGGGCGTCAGGCCTTTGGCGATCGACTCCAGAAAATAGCCGTGGTCCACCTGGCGAGCGTTACCGTTAAGGCTACGGACGCGCACCACGCGAATCAACTTCTCGCCCACCTTAAAGCCCAGGCGACGAGAGAGTTGCTCGGTGCAGACCAGATGTTCAAAAGACTTAACGTCCGTCGATGCAACGGCATTGTTGCGCTTTGCAAACTCGCCAAACGACTCGACTTCCTCGAGCGCGCCCAGCATATCGGTTTCGCCTTTAAGCCAAATGACGCGCACGCCCTTGCCGTGTATGGGCTGCACAAACATCCCGTCGGCCAGCATACCCAAGGCGCGACGGACGGTATTGCGAGTGCATCCGAACTCCGCGGTCAGCTCGGCTTCGGTTGGCAGCATCTCCTGAAACGCATAGGTCCCATTAATGATGCGCGAGCGTATTTCTCGGTAGATTCCTTCGTATATCGCTTTTGGCATTGTTTCACCTCTACATTATTCATTTCCGGCTAGGCACGATAGCATTTCTTAAAGTTGTTTAAACCGAATATCGGTAAAGCGACAGGATTTAACCGTTGACGGTTTCTGTCATGCCCAAATCGGTTTCGCTCAAAACTGCCGGTACGACAATCGTCTGGTCCTCTACAATGAATCCATTGTTTAAACGTTTCCCCACGCGCAACGCGCCTCGATATTCGGAAGGCAGAACATGCTGCAAAAAATCCAACGCTTTGGCGGGGCAATGTTCGCGCCCGCCATGCTGTTTTCTATATCAGGCCTCATGGTCGGCGTCTCCGCTCTCGCAACGACTGCGGACATCGTCGGCGATCTCGCCGTATACGGAACCCCTTGGTACGTTTTTTGGACCATCATCCAGCGCGGCTCGTGGACGGTCTTTAAACGCCTCCCGCTCCTTTTTGCCGTAGCGCTGCCCATCGGTCTTGCCCAAAAACAACCGGCTCGTTGCTGCCTCGAGGCTCTCGTCGCCTATTTTGCCTACTGCTTCTTTTTGAGCGAGATCATTAAGCTGAGCGGAGACAACCTTGGACTTGAGTACCCGTCATCTTTGACCACCGCCAGCGGTATCACCGTCATCGACGGCATCAAGACGCTCGACACCGGCATTATCGGCCCGCTGGCGGTATCGGCAACCGTCGTCACCATCCATGACCGCTTCTACGATGCCAAGATTCCCGATTGGCTCGGCACCTTCTCGGGCTCCTCGCTGGTCTACCTCATCAGCTTTTTTGCCGTGTTTGCCCTTGCCGCTATCTCGGCCGCCATCGTGCCCTACGTATACGATGTAACCGATACGCTGCGTCACGCGCTTGCAGGCGTCGGTCCCTTTGGCGTGGGCATCTTTGTCTTTTTAGAACGAGCACTCGAGCCCTTTGGCCTGCACCACCTGCTCTACATGCCGATCTACTACGACAACCTGGTCATTAACGACGGCATCTACGCCACGTGGAGCAGTTTGCTCCCCATCCTCTCCCATAGCACGCGCCCCCTTAATGAGCTTGCGCCGTGGGCCGGTTTTACCGCCACCGGCTGGGTCAAGCTCTTTGGCCTTCCTGCCATCGCAGCTGCGTTCTACTCCACCGCAAAACCCGAGCGCCGCGCCGGCCTCAGGGTCATCCTTGCTCCCGCCATCATCGCCTCGGTGGTTTGCGGCGTTACCGAGCCACTCGAGTTTCTCTTTATGTTCACCCACCCCGGGCTCTTTTTGCTCTACGCCGTCTTATCGTCTTGCCTTGCCACAACCATGAATCTCTTTGGCATCGTCGGCATCTTCTCGGGCGGCCTCATGGAGATGGCAGCCTTTAACTTTATTCCGCTCATGCGCACACATGCCGGTGCCTATCTTTTGGCGCTCGGTATCGGCCTTGCCTTTAGCCTCATCTTTTTTGTTAGTTTTCGAGCACTCATCTTGGTCTATGACCTTAAGACGCCGGGCCGGGAGGATCATGTCGCCAATCGCGCGGCAATCGATCGTTTAACGGAAAGCGGCTTTGCCAAAGAGCAATCTCCCAATGACGAGGTCGATAGTCGATTCGATCAAGATCACGTCCTCGCTGAGCGGGTAATTCAGCTTTTAGGTGGCGTTGGCAATATCGTGGGCGCAACCAACTGCGCCACGCGCCTGCGCGTCGAGGTCGCAGACCCTTCCATCGTTGCAGATAACGCGTCGTTTGTCGCGGCGGGCGCCAAGGGCCTCATCATTACGGGCAAGACCGCCCAGGTGATCATCGGCATCTCCGTTCCCCGCGTTAAAGAGCATTTTGACCAGATCATGGGCCTCGAGCCGGGATTTGTGCCCACCACCTCGGCCTCCCCTGCCGCCAGCGCAGCCTATAAGCGCGGCGATATTTGCTTCTTCGATATCGACGGAACGCTCGCCTGGCAAGACCCTCGAGTGGCACAAGAGCTTCCCGAGAGCGAGCGTGACCTGTCCCCTTATCCCAACGAGGCGGTTTCGCAGGCAATCCGCGAGTTTGTCGCCAACGGCAACATGGCCTTTATCTGCACGGGACGTACCCTCAGCTGCATCCACCCCAAACTTCTTGAGCTGCCCTGGACCGGCATCGTCTGTCTTGCGGGCGGTTACGCCGAGATCAACGGACACGCAATTCGCGATCTGTCGATGACGCCCGGTATGCTGCAGCGTCTTGCCCCCTACCTTGAGCAATCGGGCGAGGTCATCCGCTTTGAGGGCCTCAACGGCGTCGTGCGCATGAGTGCCGATGCCCCCGATGCTCCCGGATACGCGCGCACCCTGGGCGACGCAGTCACGCAGCTGCAACATTACAGTGTCTACAAGATCTTGATGTCTACATCGCTCGCCAACCACATCGCTCAAGATAAGGCACTTGAGCCGCTGCTGTGCTTTAACGAGCTCGAACTCGAGGTAACCGAAATCTCGCCCCGCGAATGCACGAAGCGCAGGGGCATCCAGTCTGTACTCGACGCCCTCGATCCCCACCACGGAACCGTATACGGCATCGGCGACGCCAGCAATGACGTCTCGCTGATGAACGCCGTCGATGTCGGTATCGCCATGGGCAATGCGCCGGACTATCTCAAAAAGCGCGCCGACTACATCACCGACTCGGTCGACAAAGATGGCGTCGTCAAGGCGCTCGAGCACTTTAGGCTTATATAAGCAGCCGGCACGCGCACGCGTCCCGTTTCTCCAAATCGCCAAAACAGACGCGCCGGCAACTCCAATGTGGCAATATGGTATCTGCACACCGCAACGATGTAACCCAAGAAAGAATGCGAGAACCCGTGTCCAGTCCGTTTACCAGCTTTTTAGCCCAGCACTTTGACCAGATTAACGACTATCTGGCCACGTTCTTTGACGGACAGGCGACCTCTGCCGATATCGAGCGCTACCTGTACGCGCCGCTCTCGGCTTTTACGGCCAACGCCGGCAAGCGCCACCGCCCGCTTATCTGTATGCTCGCCGCAACCGCAGTGGGCGGTAGCTTTGAGAGCGCCCGCAGCGCCGCGGCAGCCATCGAGCACTTCCAGTCGGGCGCGCTGATCCACGACGACATCGCCGACAACGGACAGCTTCGTCGAGGCAAGCCCTGCATGCACCTTACCGAGGGCACGGGCCTTGCCATCAATTGTGGCGACCTGGCGCTCACCATGGTCACCAAGACGGTTCTCGACGACCCCACGCTGGAGTCCGACGTGAAGCTGCGCGTGCTCCACGAGCTTACCGAGATGATCGTCCGCACCATCGAGGGTCAAGCGCTCGACCTGGGTTGGGTCCGTGACGGGCGCTTTGATATCTCGGTTGATGACTACCTGGACATGGCGACGCACAAGACCGCGTTTTACAGCGGAGCCACGCCGCTTGCCGCCGGAGCCATTATCGGCGGCGGCAGCGATGAGCAAATCGAAGCGCTGCGCGCCTTTGGCCTGCACACGGGCCTTGCCTTTCAGATTCAGGACGACCTGCTCAACCTTGTCGGCACTAAGGAAGCCGCCAACAAGGACTTCCGCACCGACATCACCGAGGGCAAGCGCACGCTTGTCGCCGTTCATGCCCTCTCTGATGAGCGCCACCACGACGAGGTCGAAGAGCTTCTTTCCTCGGGCACCGATGATCCCGCGCAGCTCGCACGCGCCGTGGATATCTTCCAAGAGACCGGCTCCATCGATTATGCCCGCACTTACGCGCTCGACCTGACCGCTAAGGCCAAAGCGGCCATCGAGAACGTTGAGCTTGATCCGCACGCACGCGAGCTGTTCCTCTCCATGGCAGATTTCTTTGTGGAGCGCCTTAACTAACGGGGGTTATAAAACCTGTCAGCAGCGTATTTAGGCACAACTTGCTACACTGTTGAGTGCATGTTTATGCATCCCTTTGCGTTGTCTATCCGACAGACGCTCAAATAGTACGAATGGTACGCCGAAAGGGGTTCGTTCATGGAACCTATTACAACGGGCATGCAAGGAGCAGCCGTCGAGGACGTGCAGTCTCGTCTCCTGCAGCTCGGCTACACGATTGATGCCGCCGAAGTCACCGACAAGTACTTTGGAGCCACCACTGAGCAGGCCGTCAGCACCTTCAGGCTCGACAGCGGCCTTGCTGCCGGTCATGCCGTCGATATCCCCTGTTGGAGCGCCCTTGTAGACGCTTCGTATAAGCTGGGCGACCGCACCCTCTATCTGCGCATGCCCAATTTCCATGGCGCCGATGTGCAGGCCCTGCAGCGCGCTCTCAACGTTTTGGGCTTTGCCTGTGGCGAAGACGACGGCTACTTTGGCCCGCATACCGAGGCCGCCCTGCAGCAGTTCCAGGAAAATGTCGGCCTGTTTGCCGACGGCATGGCCTTCCAGGACACCTACGCCTACATCAACCGCCTGCACCATGTGTGGGAGGGCAAGCCCTCGGTCACCGAAGCCGAGTCCCGTATCGGTTTTGCTCGCGCCGCCAACGTGCTCGAGCGCTTCCAGATTGCCGTTATCGGCGAGGACCCCATCGCGCGCAGCGTTGCGTCGCGCATGTGGAATATCGCCACGGCAACGACCGACAACAGCGGCATGATGCTCTGCGACTCCGAGGTCCCAACCGACGTAGACCTGGTGCTCGAGATCGCAAGCGATGAGCTGCCCGCAGATGCAGCGCCGCGCGCCACGATCGCCCTCGCCGAGTGCCATAACCTGGCCCAGCGCATCCGCACTGCCAATGTCGCCGCGCAGCAGAAGCCAGCACGCATTCGCATTGAGCTCACGGGCATGACGCGCTACAACGGCACCTTCACGGCCAGCGACGCGCAGACACTCGCCGTACGCCTGCTCGATGGCGTTTGCGATGCCCTCGCAGATTAGGTAAACTAAACGAGTTGCTTTTGGGCAACACCACACATTGGGACGTAGTTCAACGGTAGAACTCCGGTTTTTGGTGCCGGCTGTTGGGGGTTCGAATCCCTCCGTCCCAGCCCTTAAGAACACAGCGCTCCAGGCCCTTATGAACCTGGAGCGCTTTCTTGTGGGCAAGCGGAGGGATTCGAACCCGTAAGGGTGCGGAGCTGAGGAAACGCGAAGCGTTTTCCAGCGCAGCACGCAAGGAGCGAAGCGACGCAGCGGCACGCGGCCGCCGGCAGGCGGACGCGGAATCCCTCCGTCCCACATCAGCCATGGGCTCCCCGCATCCCAACTTTTCAGCCAAGGGCCACAAGCGGAGGGATTCGAACCCGCAAGGAATCTACCTATATAAGACAGACGCCCCAGGCCCATAACGACCAAGAGCGCCTTGCATCTAGAATTATCAGCCCTGTTCCGAAAAGCGAGCCGCATGCGACAACCAAGTAGCCGCAGGCCCCGGGAGAGCGGGGACACCGGCTTAGGTTTATCGCGAGTTCCGCACGAACAGGAGGCCACTTAATGTGGCCTCCGTCGTGAGCAGGACTGTAGAGCAGGAAACCTAAGCCGGTGTCCCCGCTCTCCCGGGGCCGAACGCCCTAGTTGTTGAGCATGCGGTCGAAGCTTCCCGAGTCGCCATCCCGATAGTCGGCGGTCATCAGAATCTCCTGCGGAATGCGCCCGCCTTCACGTAGCACGTTGCGGAACTGCACGCGCGTAACCATGGGCAGATCCTTGATCGTCGCTGCCAGGTTCTGCGGCACGCCCTGGTTGGCAGCCGCGGGCTCGCACTCGCCGCCGGCCTTCACGCGGCGCTTATGCTCGGCGAGCATGGCGCGGTACATGCCGGCATGTAGGCGAATCTCAACCACATTGGCATTGCGAGCCTGCTCGACGATGCGCGCACCCTCGCGGTCGATGTCGCCCACGTAGTAGACGTAGTTAAAGCGATAGCCAATCTCGGCCAGATAATCGTCCAGGGCATGCGAGACGCTCGCCTTGCAACCGCCGCCAAAAATCACGCCGCCCACTTTGATGCCAAAGAGCTTGGCGTGCTTGCGGCCACGCAGCAGCTTGACGATCTCGTCGTAGGTGTCCAGGTTCTCGACCATAATGAACGGCTTGTCGGCGCCCAGCGTAAAGAAGCCCGTAAAGTGCACGGGACGATTGGGGGCGACCTTGATCGCCTGCATGCTGATGCCCTTTTCGGTCATACGCCTGATCAGGCGCTCACCGTGCTTGCCGTCAAAAGCCTTCTCGTCATTAAAGATCTGGTAGGCACGCTGGCGGCGCGAGGCAACCGGCGTATCGGCACCTCGGTTCTGCTCGATCCAAGCCTGGATGATTGCGATTTCCTCGGCAATCTTGCGGTTGGACATCTCGTTGTGCTGAGTGCGCTGCGGAGCCTTTTTGCCGTCCTTGCCCTCGACCTTTACGATCTGTGTCTGCTGCTCCTTGATCTTAGAGAGCGCCGTAGGCGTAGGGACAACTTTGAGCAGCTGCCTGCCTAAAACGCGGGCAAGGGCAAACGCCGAGACCTCGCCGTGGACTGCCGACTTGGGCTGCTGGGCAGCAGTATCTGCTGCGGCAGACTCCGGCTTCTTCTGAGACTTGCGCTTAGAATCGCCTTGGGAATTGCGCTCGCGCTTCGGCATAGGCGCCTGCTTCTGCGGACGATTGGACTTGCTCTCCTTCGCCGGCTGGCGCTTAGGCTGCCCCGAAGAAACCTCGACCTTCGCATCCTCGTCCTGCGGCGTGGTCTTCTCGGCTGCAGTCTCGGCATGGGAACTGCGGCCCCCACGATGGCGACGGCGGCGAGGCTTGCTCGACGTGCCCTGCTCCGCCTGCTCATCAGTAGGCTGCTGGCCCTTGGCCTCGGCATCAACCTCAAGCTGCGGCTCAGCAGGCTTCTGTTCGCGAGCCGCCGGCTCAACGGCCTTCTCGGCCTTCTCGTCCTGAGTGGTCGAAGCCGGTTCGCTCTTCTCCTGATGCCTTAAGGGATACGCGCGCCCCGCAAAACCACGTCCGGGACGGCATGAACCCGGAGCCTTCTTGACCGGTTCATCGGACGCGTCAGCAGCCTCGACGGAATCCTGGACCTCGCATGCAATACCTCGCTGCTCAGCCTTAAAGTGGGCACCGCGGCGACGCTTGGGCTCCTGGATCTCAGCATGCTCTTGAGTGCGAGTCGGCTCCCGCATCCCAACGGACTTTTCCTCGACGGTCTCAGCATCCGTCTCACCCTTTTGAGCAACGGCGCGACGGAAGCGCTCCTGCTGGGCGCGGCGCTGCGCATCGCGCTTGCCACCCCCGCCAAAACCGCCGCGTCCTGCCTTGGCCGTAAAGGCACGCACGACGTTCTCATCGAGCAACTCATCGGTATCGACATGCTCACGCGGAGCAGCTTCTTCCACAGCAGGTACGTCAGCGGAATCCTCGACGACAAAATCTTCGACGGACTCGACAGGCTGCTCCTGGACATCGCGGATCTCGGCATTGATGGTATAGAACGCCGGGCGCCCGTTAATGCCGCTACCCTCGATCTTGGTCACGATATTTGCCGCGATAAGCTCATCGCGCATCGCCTTTGTGTCGCATTCCTTATCGACGGAGCGAAAAATTTGCGCCAGCGCACTCGACTTAATCTTGAGCGCCTTGCGGCAAAGCAGGTCGTAGGCAACCAGCTTGGCACGCTCGGCAGAAAGCGACGTCTGGCTGCTCAGACGCTCAGCCAGGGCATCGACATTATTTTGGTTATCGGAATATACCGTCTTGGCCACGGGGTCCCTTTCATATGCACACATATACGTCCATATGGTACAACGCGCGCCCTTATCCATGCAAAACATCTGTGAGAACACTCGAGCGTCACCCGCTTTTGCATGAAAAAAAGACCGAGCCCGCGAAGTCGCGGACCCGGTCTTTCCGAGTCATATAGATGTGACGTTCAACTCGTCAGGTCGACTAAGCCTTGGCGGCCTCGGCGTCGACGGGAGTCTCGGCAGCAGCAGTGCGGCCATACTCGGCTTTGCCCATCTCGGACCACTCGGGATCCTCGTCGGGCATGGAGCCAGCCTCCTTGCCGAAGAACTCCTTGAGGCAGTTAACGGCAACGATGAGGCCCAGGACCATCAGCAGGACGGCGAAGACAAGCTGCAGGCCCTTGGTGGCGGCGACGGAGACGGCGGCCGTGGTGGCGGTAGCCGGGATGGTGCCGAAGAAGCCGTAAGCCTGGACAGCGGCCATGCAGCCCATGGCGCTCTGGACCAGCGAGGTGAAGGTGCAGCAGAGCAGGAAGACGACGGGCACGTAGAGCATCCAGCCCTTGCGGCCGGTACACTTGCAGAACACGGCGAGGGTGATCATGGTCATGCCGCCGAGCAGCTGGTTGGAAGCACCAAAGAGCGGCCAGATGTTGGCATAGCCACCAAAAGCGAGGGCGAGACCGGGAAGCAGGGTAACGACCGTGGCGAACCAGGGGTTGCCGAGGACCTTCATGTAGCCGGCCTTGGACTCGATGGCCAGGGCGTCGTTGGTCTGAGCAAAGAACTCGGAGAACGAGGTGCGGGCGATGCGGGCGACGGCGTCGAGCGAGGTCAGGGCCAGAGCGGAGACGTTCATGGTCATAAAGACGGTAGCGAGCGTGCCGTCAACACCGAAGGCCTGCATACCGCGAGAGATGCCAGCGGCGAAGATCTGGAACGGGGTGGAAGCGACACCAGCGTTGAGGGCGCCGGTACCGGCGGTGTTCATATCGGAGAACATGATGCCGGCAACGATGATGGCAAGGATGCCGACGAAGGACTCGACGATCATGGCGCCGTAACCGACCTTGACGGCGTCCTGCTCCTTCTCGACCTGCTTAGAAGAGGTGCCGGAAGAAACGAGGCTGTGGAAACCGGAGAGAGCACCGCAAGCGACGGAGACGAACAGGACCGGGAACATCATGCCGGAGGCAGTGGAGAAGCCGGTGAAGACCGGAGCGGTGATAGTGGCCTGACCGTTGACGCCCAAGACGACGATGCCGAGGACAGCGCAGACGATCATGACGATCATCATGATGGAAGTGAGGTAGTCACGCGGGGTCTTGAGCATCTGGATGGGCATAGCGCCAGCGAAGACCAGGTAGACCATGACGACGGCGAACCACTGGAACTTATCCAGGTAGACCGGGAACTGCATACCGACGGCGAACATGAGAACCATGAGGACCACGCCGGTGACGAACTCGGCAGCACCGGTGAGGTTGAACTTCTTCTGGGCCCAACCAAAGGCGATAGCGACGAAGGTGAACAGGATGGAGATGGTACCAGCGCAGCCGGCGGCATAGGACTTGGTGAAGTCGATGGCACCGGTAGCAGCACCAGAAGCGTCAACGGCCGGGGTGAACATGAACGTCTTGCAGACCATGTCGGTGAAGGCGGCGATGACGATGATGCAGAACAGCCAGCAGAACAGCAGGAACAGGCGACGGCCGGTCTTGCCGATGTACTTCTCGATGAGCTGAGCGAGCGACTTGCCGTTGTTCTTCATCGAAGCGTACAGAGCACCAAAGTCGTGGACGGCACCAAAGAAGATACCGCCGACGAGGACCCAGAGCACGACGGGCAGCCAGCCAAAGGCCATGGCGACGATCGTACCCGTAACAGGGCCAGCACCGCAGATCGAGCTGAACTGGTGCGAGAACGCGGTGAAGGCGGAGACGGGCGAGAAGCTCTTGCCATCCTTCATGCGCTTGGCCGGCGTGAGGGCCTCTTTGTCAACGCCCCACTTGTTGGCCAGCCAGCGGCCGTAGCCCAGATAGCCGCAGGCGAGCACCGCCGCGGCAACAACCATGAGCAAAACTCCGTTCATTACATTTCCTCCTCTAAAAAGAACTTCCTAGACATAAAAAATGAGGGCCGTCGGTTGCGCTCGACGGCCCTCATCTTCATCAGCCGCCCGTTATCGTACGGGCTAGCTGTATGTGCTAACCCGCATCAGATAATTACTACGCTGATAATGTTTAGCTGATGCGTGAACATGTCTAAGAAATCCTCTTCAATCATGATGTGAACGATCCGTGCGTGTTCACATCCCCCAGTGGTTGAAAAGGAGTATGAAACTTTAGTTACCTAAAGTCAACGCAAATGTGTAATGAATTTTCAGCTTTTTTTGAAATTCTCGGTATAAAACGCCACTGACCTCGGACTTTACCCCACGA
Source organism: uncultured Collinsella sp. (assembly GCA_900542635.1). Classification (GTDB taxonomy): domain Bacteria; phylum Actinomycetota; class Coriobacteriia; order Coriobacteriales; family Coriobacteriaceae; genus Collinsella. The sequence goes on along the minus strand of UQOJ01000005.1, from coordinate 10,861 downwards.
CAGTTTTTGCATGAGAGATGCCCCTGAGAGCCGCGGGAGCCGGGCGGAGGGGCCGGATATAAGGTTTATCGCGAGTTCCGCACGCAAAGAAGGCCACTTAATGTGGCCTTCGTCTTGCGCAGGACTGTAGAGCAGGAAACCTTATATCCGGCCCCTCCGCCCGGGGACCGCGCCGTACCAGCTACAGCGTCATGTTTGGATCGGCGTCGACGTCGAACGGCGAGATTTCACCTCGGTCGAATTTACGGCGAGCGACCTCCGCAATCATGGCTGCGTTATCGGTACAGGCAGACAAGGGCGGCACCGTTACGCGAATCCCCTGACGCCCAAGCTTCTTGATCATCATCTCGCGCAGATGCGGGTTGGCCGAGACGCCGCCACCGATGCAGTATTCCTTGCATCCGGTAGCGTGCAATGCGTTTTTGGCCTTCTTGTACTGCACGTCAAAGACAGCTGCCTCGAACGAAGCTGCCAGATCGGGCAGGTGAATCGTGCGCCCGGCCTTGGTCTCCTGTTCAATGTAGAGCGTCACAGCGGTTTTAAGGCCCGAAAGCGAGAAGCGATAGTCTCCTCTGCTGTTAAGCGCACGGGGGAAATCGATCGCCTTGGGGTTGCCCGTCTCGGCCAGCTTGGAAATGATGGGGCCACCGGGATAGCCCAGACCCAATGCCTTGGCTACCTTGTCGAAGGCCTCGCCCACAGCGTCGTCGAGCGTCTCACCGAGCACCTCGTAGTCGCCCCACGCCTTCACGTGCACGAGCATGGTGTGCCCACCCGAGACAAGCGTGAAGATAAACGGCGGTTTGAGGTCGGGTTGCGCCAGCAGGTTGGCAAACAGGTGCCCCTCCAGATGGTTGACGCACACGAGCGGCTTGCCGGCAGCGTAGGCAAAGCCCTTGGCGAAGGCGACGCCAACCACGAGCGCGCCCACCAGGCCCGGACCCTGTGTCACGCCCACGGCGGCAAGCTCGCTGGGGGCAATGGCTCCATCCTCAAGACCAAGCGATGCTGCGGCATCCTCGAGCGCCGCATCCACGACACTCACAATCACCTCAACGTGTTTGCGCGAGGCAATCTCGGGCACCACGCCGCCAAAGCGGGCATGAAAATCAATCTGCGTCGACACCTGGTTGGCCAGCATATTGCCATCCGCATCGATAATCGCCACGGCCGTCTCGTCGCAGGAGCTCTCGATAGCGAGCACTAGGCGGCGGCGCTCAATTTCGGCACGCTCCCCCTCGGAGCGCCCAGGCGCAGGCAGCGGCCACACGCGCTGCTCTGCCGCCGTCGGCTCGGGCGAAGCATTGTCGACCGGAAGTACCAGGGGCAGCGGGGCCGTCATGACGATGGCGTCCTTGCCGGCACCATAGTAGCCGCGGCGACGGCCAGCCTCGGTAAAGCCCAGAGCGTTATAGAGCGCAATCGCTCCCTCGTTGCCGTCCTCGACCTCGAGCGAAGCCGTGGTGCAGCCGAGCATCTGGGCATCATAGCTCACGTGCGACAGCAGCTTGCGGGCAATGCCCTCACGGCGATGTGCCGGGTCGACGGCGACATCCAGAATCTGCACATCACCGTCCACGACCATACCGCCGGCAAGGCCCAGTAGCTTGCCGTCGTCGTGTGCCACCCACCAACTACGCGGCGCAGCGACGTCCTCGCCCAGTTCGGACAGGAACATGCCCGGCGTCCACGCCTCGTGTCCGGCACCTTCAAAGCAGGCAGCTTCCAACGCGCTCGCGCCCTCGGCATCCGCCGCGCCCATGGGACGGAACTGCAGATGACGACCGGCGAGCTCATCGGCAACGCCCGTAATTCCGCTCTGCGCACTCTCGGCAAGACCAAGACGCTTGCGCTCGTTTTCCTCGGCATCCGAAAGGCGCGTGTAAATCGGCAGGACGCGGGCCGGATCGCCGTCACCCGCAGCGTGCGCGAGCAGCAAGCCCTCGCCCGAAGGCCACCACAGGTCGCGCTCCACGCAGCGGGCGGTCTCGTCCTCACCCAGCAGCTTGCCATAGCGCACGAGACCGTCACCGGTCAGCTGAACCTGGTCCCAGTCCGCTGCTCGGCGCCACTCATCGAGCGCCACGGCGGCCTTGACCACGTGTTCGCGCTCAAATTGACGCTCGGGACCCTCATCGACCAGCATATACAGCGCCGGATATACCTCACCGCGCATAGCATCGGCCAAGATACCAAGCTTGCCGCGCACGCCAGCCTTCCACGCCGTCCAAGCGCAAGCGTCGAGCGTCGACACGCCCAGCAGCGGAACATTGGCACCACGCGCGAGGCCCTTGGCAGTGGAGATGCCGATGCGCACACCCGTAAAGGACCCCGGGCCGCGACCGACCACATAGCAACCAACATCGCTGCGATCCAGACCGGCTTGAGCCAGCACGCCATCAACGGTATTCACGAGCTCAACGTTGGCGTGACGGCGACACATGTGGTCGCCACTCACGAGCTTCGTCTCGCCCGTCTGCCCATCAATCCAGCTTGCCGCGCAGGCAAGCATGTCGGTCGAGGTATCGAGCGCCACCACCAGCGCGTTGTCGTTATGCAAGCTCATCTTGTACAGCCTTATCAATCAAATGGGAAAGCTCCATTGCGCGGTCACCGTGCGCCTCAAGCGTTATCGTTCGCACATCGCTGTCGCCCTCATCACGCTTGAGCGTCACCGAAAGATACTCATCCGTCAGCTCGTCCTGGAATTGTTCGCCCCATTCCAGCAGGCAAGCACCCTCATAGCCCAGCACATCGAAAATGCCCGTATCCTCGAGCTCGTAGGCATGCTCCAGGCGGTATAGATCAAAGTGAAACAGCGGAATACGACCTTGATCGTGAACGGCCATGAGCGCAAACGTAGGACTCGTAACCATATGTCCATCGCCCAGCCCGCGCGAGACGCCCTTGGTAAAGTGAGTTTTGCCCACTCCCAGGCCACCGGTCAGGATAAGCACATCGCCGTCCTCAAGGCACGGTGCAATTAGCTCGCCAAAGTACTCCGTATCGGCAGCGCAAGTCGTTTTGTAAGTACCTACCCCCAGGCGCTCCAGGGACATATATGCTCCTTATTATTCCGAGGCGTCCTCTGGTGCGGGATGTCGCTCCAGATAATCGCCCAGCATCTTAAAGTCTTCCTCCAGCAGCTCCTGCCACGCCGGATTGCGCAGCGCTGCTGCCGGATGAAAAGTGGGCATTACTACAAAATGCCCCATCTGGTGGAACCTGCCGCGCAGCTTAGTAATGCCAATCTCGGTCTTAAGCACAAAGTGCGTCGCGGGGTTGCCGAGTGTCACGATAATATCAGGCCAGATGCTTCGAATCTGCTCACGCAAAAACGGCGAGCAAGCCAGCACTTCCTCGGGACGCGGATTGCGGTTTCCCGGCGGGCGGCACTTAAGCACGTTGGCAATGTAGACGTCTTCGCGTTTGAGCCCCGCCAGCGACAAAATGCCGTTGAGGTCCTCGCCTGCCGCCCCCACAAAAGGCTCGCCCTGCAAATCCTCATTGCGGCCCGGCGCCTCACCAATAAACATCACGCGAGCGCGGGGGTTTCCCACGCCAAACACGATATTGTGACGCGACTGGTAGAGCTGGCAGAGGTGACAATCGCCCAGAACGGCCTCAATTTCCTCGAGTGCGACCTCACGTGGTGCCTGATGGGTATGGCCGGGGATGTGCATGACGCCCATAGCGGCTCCTACACGTAGACCTTGTCGAGACGCATGCCAAAGCCGCAGGCGACCTCGTAGTTAATCGTTCCGCGCAGTCGGGCCATCTCGTCCATAGTGATCTCGGCATCGCCATCGCGGCCGACAATGATCATCTCGTCACCATACTCGGCCTCGGGAATCTCGTGTGCCGGGTTGGACTGAATGGCGACCATAAACTGGTCCATGCAGATATTGCCAACCTGATGCACGCGCTCGCCGCGATACAGCACATCCATACGATTGGAAAGCGTACGCGATAGGCCATCGGCATAACCGATCGGCAGCGTGCAGATCTGAACGCGCGTACGCGGTACGCGGTAGGTAAAACCGTAGCCCACGCCCTCACCCATCGCAGGGTGTGCCACGCGCGTCACACGCGCATGGACGCTCATAACGGGATCAAGCTGCATCACGCGGCCACTCAGCTCGCACGGCTGCATGCCATACAAGCCAACGCCGGCGCGGATCATATCAAAATGCATCGAGGGGTCGAGCATCGAGGACGGCGTGTTGGCGCAGTGCACGATACCGCACTCAAAACCCGCATCCTTAATGGCCTGAACGGCCTCGGTAAAGCGCTGACACTGCAGCTTGTAGTCCCAGCCCGAAGGTTCATCGGCCGTGGCGAAGTGCGTAAATACGCCGTCGCACTGAATACCGCGATGGAAATTTATACCGCGGACAAAGTCGAGCACCTGCGTGTAGTGAACGCCGATACGATTCATGCCCGTCTCGATGGCGAGATGATACTTGCCCACTTTGCCCGCCGCGACGGCACATTCGCCATACGCAAGAGCAAAGTCAGACGTATAGACCGAGGGCATGATATCAAACTCGAGCAACGTCGGAATGGCCTCGATAGGCGGCTCGCTTAGGATGAGGATGGGTTTCGTAATCCCGCCCTGTCGGAGCTCAACGCCCTCGTTAACCGTCGCCACGGCAAACATGTCGGCACCGACCGAATACATGATCTTGGCGCACTCAACAGCTCCATGACCATAAGCATCGGCCTTGACCACGCAGCACAGGCGCTGACGTGGATTCAGCAAGTTCTTATAGGCCCTCGTGTTGCGACGGAGCGCCCCGCGGTCGATCTCGACCCAGGACCAGCGCGTCAAATCGGCTTTATTCATGATTAGTCATCCGACCCTTCGTCCATGATTCCCAGATCTTCGAGCGCATCCTTTGCCGCCAGTTCCATGGCAGGACCGATCAAGTCGATAAGATCGGTCGCGATGACGCTCTTCTCACCATACTCCGTCGCCGCGGCAAAACCGGCGTAGCTGTGAAGTGCGACGGCGTACGAATACAGCAACTCCCAACGATCCATCTCGTCGCGCATGGTGGCAAGCGTGCCGGCCAAAATACCCGCGAGAACATCACCCGAACCGGCAGTTGCCAGAGAAGCCGGACCCGAGAGCGGCAGCAGCACACGCTCAACGCCACAGATAGCCGTCGTCGGCCCCTTGGCAATGACCACCAGATTGTCGGAGCCTGCAGCCCAGACAACCTTCTGCGCGGCCGCAATCGCGGTACCAAGGTCGTTCACCTCGTCACCGGCAACCAGACGCGAAAGCTCACGATAGTGCGGCGTCATAACCAACGGCTGCTCGCGACGATACATCTCGGGATTACTATCAATACCGTCAATGGCAATCTTAGCAAGGCAGTTGAGTGCATCGGCGTCCAAAATAAGCGGCACATCAAGCTCGAGCAAGCCCGAAACCACCTGCATAGCGCCGGCAGATGTCGTCATACCGGGACCGCACAGTACACAGCTGTACTTCTTTGCAATCTCGCACACAGTCATGCGCGCAGCGGCGCCAAAGGAGCCGCGGGAATCAGACGGAATAGCAAAGACGGGAATCGAAGGAAGTGCCATGCGAATAAGATTGGCGCAGGCGTCAGGAGCCGCGACTGCCACGTAACCAGCACCCGCGCGAGCTGCAGACTTGGCCGCCATAATGGCAGCACCAGGATATTGCGCAGATCCGGCGACAATAAGCACAGAGCCACGGGAATACTTATCGATATTCGTAGGTAGTGGAGCAAAGTAATCAACTAAGTCACCGGGCTCGACAATCTCGGCGGCGTGGTCGACATCATCGATGACCTCGTCAAGACGGTCGTAAAGATTGCCGCAGATCAAATCGCCAGCATACTCAGGGCCATCAGCGCTATACAGACCAATCTTGGGCGCAATCATCGTCACCGTATGCTCGGCACGAATGCAGTCGTCATCAACAACGCCCGTCTCGGCATTCAGGCCCGAGGGGACATCAATGGATACGACACAATCGGCGCATTCATTGACCGTAGGAATCCAGATGGAGAACGGCGCACGCAGATTCCCGTGGAAACCGGTACCAAAAATGGCATCAACAACAACATCGGCCTTATCGATCAAAACCTCGAGTTCGTCACGCGAGGGGCCGACACAAACGTGCACATCGCGGCCGGCAGTACGACGAGCAACATGACGTGCCAGAGCAGCAGGAATCTCATCCGGCTCAACCGGAGAAACGATATCGACGTCCACACCCTTATGGCTCAGAATATCGGCGGCAACCCAACCGTCGCCGCCATTATTACCAAAACCGACCAGAACGAGAACCCGATCGGGATTGAGCTTCAAGACCTCGTTGGCGGCAAACTCACCCGCTAGCTCCATAAGCTCAGCCTTCGAAGTCCCTTCGCGTTCGATGATGTCCTCGAGACGAACGACTTCTTCGGTACTCAAAACCGGTTTCATCTATGCTCCTAGCGTATCTTGCGAAGCATCGCCCAGGTGCTCCGTCAATGCTGAATTCTGCAGCTGCTCAAGCTCATCTAAAACAGAGCGAGCCTCTTTAAATGTCTGCGCTACGCGTTTCTTGGTACTCACCTTTTCCTCTTTTGGCTTAGGCCGAGCATCTTCGGTAATCGCGATGGCATTCGCAACGGCTAAGTCTCCTGTAAGCGTAATGGAAAGAGCGACCTCAACAACACCCAGCTCTTGAGCGATCTCGAGAGCACGGCCCGAAAGCAGCGCCTTCGGTTTGCCGAGTTTATCACGCGTAACCGAAACATCCTTGCGACCAACGCCTTGACTAAAACCCGTGCCGAGAGCTTTAAGTACCGCCTCGCGCGAAGCAAAGCGGCTGGCATAGTGAGCAGCGGGGCGCGATGATGCATCGCAATACGCACGCTCTTCTTCGGTAAACACACGCCTAGCAAACGACGGCGTCTTTTCAAGAATTGATTTCATACGGGAAATCTCGACGATATCAACGCCGACACCAGCTTCAGCCATGTTCACCTCCATATCGCACAGACTAAGTTATTGTAGCCCGTTCACAGAAGATGCGACAAACGAGGGTTATAAAACACAGCTACTATGTGAGACAAAAGCCCGCAAACGCAAAAAGGGGGAGGCCGCGTGGCCTCCCCCTTCTCAGTTCAAGCGTACGGCTCGGTGCCGTCCACCGGTCAGCGGCGCCCTGGCCTCCCACGGGCTGACCCCGCAGTACTCTCGGCGCGATGGGGCTTAGCTTCCGGGTTCGGAACGGGACCGGGCGTGCCCCCCATGCTCTGGCCGCTGACCGGTGGGCGGCGCCCACCGTTACGGTGTCCGGTGTCTACTCACGTGCCCTGGGGGCCGCATGGCGTATAGGAAAGGGAACTGACTCGGGGGCATCCTCGTGCCCGGACCGCGCTTCTGAGCGCATGTCCCGCGGGCCGCGAGGTGCGGTTCCGGAAGAGCTCGGGCGATTAGTGCGGCTCGGCTGAGGACGTCGCCGTCCTTGCACCTGCCGTCTATCGACCAGGTAGTCTACCTGGGCCCTTACCGGAAGGAGAACTAATCCCTGGAACGGCTTCCCGCTTAGATGCCTTCAGCGGTTATCCGCGCCGCACGCGGCTACCCGGCCGTGCCGTTGGTCGACAACCGGTTCACCGGAGGTGCGTCCACCCCGGTCCTCTCGTACTGGGGGCAGCCTCCATCGATTCTCCTGCGCCCACGGAGGATAGGGACCGAACTGTCTCACGACGTTCTGAACCCAGCTCGCGTACCGCTTTAATGGGCGAACAGCCCAACCCTTGGGACCTGCTACAGCCCCAGGATGCGATGAGCCGACATCGAGGTGCCAAACCTTGCCGTCGATGTGGACTCTTGGGCAAGATCAGCCTGTTATCCCCGGAGTACCTTTTATCCGTTGAGCGACGGCCCACCCACTCGGGGCCGCCGGATCACTAGAGCCTGCTTTCGCACCTGCTCGGCTTGTGGGCCTCGCAGTCAAGCCCGCTTGTACTCTTGCATTCAAAAGGACGGTTGCCGACCGTCCCGAGCGGACCTTCGCGCGCCTCCGTTACCCTTTAGGAGGCGACCGCCCCAGTCAAACTGCCCGCCTGGCACGGTCCCCGAGCCGGTTGACGGCCTCGGGTTAGGACGCCGGTCGCGCGAGGGCAGTATTCCAAGGGCGGCTCCCCGGGGGCTGGCGCCTCCGGATCGATGCCTCCTGCCTATCCTCTACACGCGGGACCAGCGGCCAATGCCAAGCTGCAGTGAAGGTTCACGGGGTCTTTCCGTCCTTCCGCGGGTAAGTCGCATCTTCACGACCAGTGCAATTTCACCGGGTCCATGGTCGAGACAGCGCCCAAGTCGTTGCGCCTTTCGTGCAGGTCGGAACTTACCCGACAAGGAATTTCGCTACCTTAGGACCGTTATAGTTACGGCCGCCGTTTACCGGGGCTTGGCTTCGGGGCTTCGCGCGATGCGCTAACTCCTCCGCGTGACCTTCCGGCACCGGGCAGGCGTCAGACCCTATACGTCGCCTTGCGGCTTCTGCAGAGTCCTGTGTTTTTGGTAAACAGTCGCTTGGGCCTCTCCACTGCGGCCCGCCTCCGCTCCCGGAGCAAGTCCGTTCACGTACGCGCGGGCACCCCTTCTCCCGAAGTTACGGGGCCATTGTGCCGAGTTCCTTGACCATGGTTGACCCGATCGCCTCGGTATGTTCTACCCACCCACCTGTGTCGGTTTGCGGTACGGGCGCGCACGCGCCTGCCTAGGGGTTTTTCTAGGGACCTCGGGCTCACTCGCTTCGCTCAGTCGCTTCGTCCGGAGCCTCGCCCTTCTGCGGACCGGATTTCCCTGGTCCGCGGGCCGCGCTCCATCACGGGGACGTCCAGAACCCCGCCGAGCCACCCCCATCCGTCGCCCCGTCGGTCGTAGCGCCGCGTGCGCGGTGCAGGAATGTCTGCCTGCTGCGCGTCGGCTACGCCTACCGGCCTCGCCTTAGCCCCCGACTGACCCTGGGAGGATTAGCCTTGCCCAGGAAACCTCGGGTTCACGGCGGACGAGTTACTCTCTCGTCTCTCGCTACTCATGCCAGCATTCTCACTCCCATGCGCTCCACCGTCGGTCGCCCTCCGGCTTCTCCGCCCATGGGAAGCTCCCCTACCGATTCTAATGAATTAAAATCCCGCCGCTTCGGTGTCCAGCTTAGCCCCGTGTATTGTCGGCGCATGTCCACTCGACCAGTGAGCTGTTACGCACTCTTTGAATGGATGGCTGCTTCTAAGCCAACATCCTGGTTGTCTGGGCGGACGCACATCCTTTGCCACTCGGCTGGAACTTGGGGACCTTAGCGGGCGGTCCGGGCTGTTTCCCTCTCGAGCACACAGCTTAGCCCACATGCTCTGACTGCCGCGCTCTGGGCCGCCGGCATTCGGAGTTCGGTTGGATTCGGTAGGCGGCGAAGCCCCCTCGTCCATCCGGTGCTCTACCTCCGGCGGTGAACGCGCGACGCTAGCCCTAAAGCTATTTCGGGGAGAACGAGATATCTCCGGGTTTGATTGGCCTTTCACCCCTATCCGCAGGTCATCGCCGCCGTTTTCAACCGACGTGCGTTCGGCCCTCCACGGGGTCTTACCCCCGCTTCAGCCTGCCCACGGATAGCTCACCCGGCTTCGCGTCCGCGGCGCGGGACTCAAGTCGCCCTGTTAAGGCTCGCTTTCGCTCCGGCTCCCTTTCGGTTAACCTCGCCCCGCGCCAGCGACTCGCTGGCTCATTCTACAAAAGGCACGCCGTCACACCTTAAAAGGTGCTCCGACTGCTCGTGGGCGCACGGTTTCAGGTACTGTTTCACTCCCCTCCCGGGGTGCTTTTCACCTTTCCCTCACGGTACTGGTGCGCTATCGGTCACAGGGTAGTACTCAGGCTTGGATGGTGGTCCACCCAGGTTCGGACCGGGTTTCACGTGCCCGGCCCTACTCAGGGACCGCGTCGCGCCGTCCGGTCTGGGTTCGCGTACGGGGCTGTCACCCGCTGCGGCCGGCCCTCCCATGCCGTTCCGCTCCCCAGCCGGACCTGCGCCCGGGGGCGGCAGCCCCCGGATGCGCGGCCCTTCAACCCCGTCGGCGGAACCCCTGCCGGGTATGCCCGCTCGACGGTTTGGCCATCGGTCCCCTTTCGCTCGCCGCTACTCGGGGAGTCTCGAGATTGATTTCCTCTCCTCCGGGTACTTAGATGTTTCAGTTCCCCGGGTTGTCCTCCCCGCCCCTATGTGTTCGGGGTGGGGATATCCACACTGCTGTGGATGGGTTCGCCCATTCGGAGACCCCCGGGTCGAAGGATGTGTGCTCCTCGCCGGGGATTATCGCAGCTTGCCGCGTCCTTCATCGGCTCCCTGTGCCAAGGCATCCGCCGTGCGCCCGTGGTATCTTGCGGGACCGCATCGGGCCCGCGGGATATCCACGTGTCGCTAAAGTTAATTAATCGATATCATGAATAGCGCTCGTATGTCGCAATTCGGGTATCTCATACCGCGGCACAGTGTCTTCACTGTGCTCGCGATCAGATGCTCCTCACTCATATATAAGTGAATTCTTCTTGTTTGGATCGGATGAATGATTGCTATCATTCTTGATTTAATCGCAGAAAAGAATCGAGTCTGGAAGAGGATACTCTTCCATCTCTCTCCTATCGCTATGCGGCTCTCAAGGTACGCGGGTGCGACCCCGGGGACCGGGTGCTGCGGGGACTTATCCTGGCGGACATCTACCGGACGGGCTCCTGCCCTCTATTCGAGTTAAAGTATGTCTCTCTAAGAATGTATCTCCCTAGAAAGGAGGTGATCCAGCCGCACCTTCCGGTACGGCTACCTTGTTAC